>PBMZ01000105.1 GCA_002722955.1 Planctomycetaceae bacterium
AGACTCTCGGCTGAAATCGAGGCTCATCTCTATCGATAACACCTGATTGTCAAAGAGCTTCGAGGTCGGTTCAGTTTTTTGACCCTACGCGGTGGCTTTTCAAGATGCATTGACGCGTTGCATCTGCCAAGGTTGCCGGCTGAGCCACTCTTAACGGAGCCACAGACTTCAGGCTGGTATCTGCTTTGGACGAACTCCGCTGTCACAACAGCGACCCTTAAGAATCCGTGCTGATCGTGTGAATGGTTGCTGCGTCCATCGCCGGCCAATCGATTTCGACGCCGAGCCCGCAGCCCGTGGGTGCTTGAACGAATCCGTCGGATCCGGTTCGAAGTACGTCGTGCATGCCGTACTCGTATGAGTCGTAGGGTACGGGTTGCTCGTAGTAGCTGCAGTTGTTGAAGGCGAGCATCAGGTGCAAGTTGGCGGCTGAGATCAGCGTGTTGCCCCATGACATGATCTCGCATTTCATTCCGGCCGCGTCCACCAGAGCCATCGCTTTGCGAGCGGGCGTGAAACCGCCGCAAACCGTGACGTCCGTGCGGGCTCGTGACCACGCTTTGCTGCGCAGTGCTTCCCCGAAAGCCGGCAAGTCCTGAATCCAGTTGCCGGATGGGATGATGGGAATGCTCACTCGATTGGTCAGTTCGCGATAGCCGTCCAAGTCGTAATCGAACAGCGGTGCTTCGAACCAGGTGAAGTTCAAGTCTTCCAGTTCGCGAGCGGCACGGAGTGCGTCTTCGCGTTCATAGTTGTTCTCGACATCCAGCATGAATGCCGCGTCGGGGAACTCCTTGCGTGCCGCGCGAGCCAGTGCGAGGTCTCGTTCGGGGTCACACCAACAGTGAAACTTGACCGCTCGAAATCCCTGCTGCAGCGACTCGTCAATGAACTTCAGATACGCTGGCACGTCTTCGAACATGGGCGTGCTGGCATAAGCCGGAATCCGACTGCGGGCACCGCCCAACAACTGATAGATCGGCTGATTGCACACTCGGCCGAACAAATCCCACAACGAAATATCGATCGCCGCCAACGACTGAGGAGACAGCGGAAACACACGTGGCCACAGGCTGGTCCAAATCGCCTCGCGCTCGAGCGGGTTGCGGCCGATCAATTCCGGGATCAAGTGCCGCATCGTTTCCGCCGTGTATCGATCGAAATCGTGCGACGTGTAGTTGGACACCGCACCAACGCCTTCCACGCCCTCGTCGGTAAAGATGCGCACTATCGTGCACGTCATGTACTGTTCGGGCAAATCATGAGACCAAGTCCAACGTTGAACTTTCGGCGCGACGACTTGGACTTGAGCTCGATCGATCTTCATGACTGGCTCATCCTGTAAGACTTGTAAGAATTGAATAGCGATTGATGATAGGTGATTTTTGATTTGTGAAGTGAAGTCGCCCCCGACTTTACGTCGGGGGTTCTCGCGTCTTTGCACGATGGTCTTATCACGGTGCAAGAATTGTTGTCGTAGTGCAAAAACGCGAGAATCCTTGAGTTAAACTCAGGGGCGGTCTTTTCTCAATGCTGGCCTTCTGAAATCACAAATCACCTATCATCAATCGCTATTCACCACTGTCGTCAACGGTTTGCAACCGCGGTAACGAACTCAAGCAAATGCCCAAGGCTGGCTTCTCGCAAAGAACCTCTTCAGAATAGTGCCACCTCACGGTATTCGCCACCGATAACTCTTTGGGGAAACTCATGACCAAGAAGATCATCAATCAGTCACGTCGTTCTTTCCTGCAAACTTCCCTTGGTGCCGGCTTTGCTATCGGAGCTTCTCTGCCATTGATGCGAGGCTCTCAAGTACTCGGTGCGAACGAACGCTTAAACATCGGCGCGATTGGCGTTGGTGGTCGAGGAGCCTCGGACTTGGCCGCTGTTGCCGGTGAGAACATCGTTGCGATCTGCGACGTTGACGAGAATCGCTTGAACGCTGCCGCGGCAAAACATCCAGGTGCCAAGAAGTATTTTGACTTTCGAAGTCTGCTCGAGCTAAAAGACCTCGACGCGGTGCTTGTCGCAACGCCCGACCATCAACACGCTCCTGCCGCGCTTCGCGCGATGAATCGCGGCTTGCATGTGTACTGCGAGAAGCCGCTGACTCACACCGTCAAAGAGGCGCGACTGATGGCGCAGACAGCCGCCAAGATGAAAGTCGCGACGCAAATGGGGACTCAAAACCACGAACACCCAGGTTACTTACGTCTGGTCGAGTTGCTGCAATCCGGAGCCATTGGTGCAGTACGCGAGGCTCATATCATCACTGACCGTCCCGGCCGTTGGTGGTCACAAGGCATGGATGTACCAAAGGACCAACCCGCGATCCCATCACACATGAAGTGGGACTTGTGGCTCGGACCGGCCGCTCGCCGCGATTACCACCCAGCCTACGTGCCATTCAAATGGCGCGGCTGGTGGGACTTTGGTTGCGGAGCGATCGGCGATATGGCGATCCACTTGATGGACCCGTCATTCTGGGCACTCGAATTGGGTGGCAAGGTAAAAGTCACCTCAAGCGGCCCGCCACCGAACGCTCACAGCGCCCCCAAATGGATGAAGACGCATTTCGCCTTGGGGCAACGCGGAAAGCTGCCACCCGTCGACGTCTACTGGTACGAAGGAGCAACCAAGCCCGCCACCGACATCGCCAAAGAGTTACCAATGAACGGCACCCTCTTCATCGGCGACAAGGGCCGCATCGCGATCGCTCACGGTGGCAATCCGATGCTCTTGCCCGCCGAGAAGTTCAAGGACTTCAAAGGCCCCGACCCTTACCTTCCCAAGTCACCCGGCCATCACAAACAATGGATCGAAGCCTGCAAAACAGGCAGCCGCACCGGAAGCAACTTCGGATACGCGGGCCCCTTCACCGAAATCGTCCTGCTAGGCAACATCGCTTATCGAGTTGGAGAAACGATCGAATACGATCCGGATCAGATGAAAGTCACCAACGTCGACAAAGCCAACAACTTACTCAGCAAGTCCTACCACAAAGGCTGGGAAGTTTGAGGACACAATCGCTTTGCCGAACGCTTGTTGTCCAGTCTCCCAGCGAGCGAACTGATGAGACTCATGCATGAAGGATAGCTGAGATGCCGGACCAGTGGGTGTTATCGCTTGAGCAAAATAGCGAGACAGAAGTCATCAAGGGAAGCATCGTCGAGACAGCGGATGCGGTGAGGCGCGGGGCTGATCTGCGTTTGTTCTTGATCGCAAAGGACTACGAAGAGACGTTGTATTTTCAGCAGACGTATGCTGGTGAGCAGGATGCGTTTGCCGGTTTGATGACGCATCATCACTCGTACGCTCATCGTGGCTCGTTAGCTGAGCAACCGTACTTTAGCTTCTTCAAGTACGACGCGTGCGGCACGTTCTCGCAGGTCAAGTGGATGCTGGACAATCAAAGGTTCGACGAATCGCAGGCTTACCCCTACGGAATCTATCTCTGGTACGTCTGCGACCGCTGGCGAGTGGTCTATGAACATGACGCCGAAGGAAACTGCGTCGCAGGCGATTTGGACGAATTGAAAGAGCACATCCGGGCTGGCCGATCGATCAAGGTTGGTGTTCGGCAACTGTTTGGTATTCAAGACGATGATCTCAGCGGGCCGGAACACATTTCGTTTCTCGACATTATGCAGCCACTCATCAAGGATGGACATGTGGGAGCTAACTGCGATTTCATTCTCGCAGGCGCACCGAAGTGGCCGTTCACCTGGGAGAATGCGTTATCGCTTGGCATGGTATGGCCTTGGTCGTCAGGTGAAATGATCGCTCACTTGACCGAGCCCGGACATCTACCGTTTCGTCGAACAACCGTGCGTCGAGCCATGCAATGGTTGGTCGCCGACACGTGATCGCATCAGCCTTGGTAGTGGACTTCGCCAGAAGTCCCATCTCGCAGAACGACAAGGGAATTCTGAGCAAGTCCTTACACAAAGGCTGGGAAGTTTGAGTCGTTGTTGGCGGTCGAACGGCGAGAATCAACAATATTGAACAGATGAGTTTAGCCGCTGATACCTTAAACCCGTGGCGAATAGTAAATTGATCGACAAACTTTCTATGAGTTGAGGTAAAATGCTCCCGGCCGTCGTCGGAATTGCGAAGTGGTCCGACGATTCCAGAATGTAGGCCAGTATGTTTGAACGCTTGAGTTGAACCTCGAAAGGGCAAATACAATTGATTCGTTCGCTGACAATGTCTTGCGTATGCCTTTGGACTGCCCTTGCCGCGGCCAGCGCACATGCTGAGGAACGGCCCAATCTGCCGAAAGATCACGCGCAGCGAATGAAACAGGGGCTCGAACTTTTTCGCAAACGTGTTTCGACGATTCTGACTAAAAGGTGCATCACGTGTCATCAACCCAATCGGAGTGAAGCCGACTTCGACCTCACGACACGCAAACACTTATTGAAAGGCGGCGAAACGGGTGCGGCGATCAAAACAGGAGACGCCGCAGCCAGTTTGTTGATGCAGCGGATCATCGCTGAAGACGACATGCGGATGCCAAAGGATGCTCCACCGTTATCCAAGGGCGAGATTCAAGCTATCAAACAATGGATCGACTTGGGTGCTCCTTACGATGGACCTTTGGTAGGGAGAGAATCCGCCGCTGCCCCGCGAAGCATCACCGACAAACAACGCAACTTCTGGGCTTTCCGTCCATTGGTGATCAATCAACCACAGCAACTTCAAAACGACTGGTCCACCAGCGCGATCGATCGTTTTGTCTTGGCCAAGATAACTCAAAACGGACTTCAGCCCGCTCGATTGACGAGCCGCGAAAAGTTGATTCGGCGAGCAACATTGGGCTTGCGAGGATCGCCACCAACGCCGGCTGAAATCGCTGACTTCTTAAACGATGTAAAACCCGCCGCATGGAGCCGACTTGTTGATCGTTTGCTGAGTTCGCCGGCTTATGGAGAACGCTGGGCGCGGCATTGGTTGGATGTTGTCCGGTTCGCTGAAAGTTACGGCTTTGAACACGACTTGGATAACGATCACGCCTACCACTATCGCGACTTTGTTATCTGGGCGTTGAACCAAGACCTTCCGTTCGATCAGTTCGTTCAATGGCAGATTGCTGGCGATGAACTTGAGCCAAACAATCCGCTCGCCCGGATCGCGACCGGATACTTAGCAGCCGGCGTTCACAATGCGGACATTGCCAAAGTACGCGTCGAACAAGAGCGCTATGACGAATTGGACGATCTTGCATCAACGGTTGGGACGTCAATGCTTGGGATTTCGATTGGATGTGCAAGATGTCACGATCACAAATTCGATCCCGTTTCACAGCAGAATTACTATCGCTTCATCGCCACTTTTGAACGGACGGTTCGCGGCGAAGTCGAGATTCCGTCGTTGGCCATTCCGTCGAAATCAAAGGTGCTTGTCGCCGGCGAAGGTGTCCCGCCGTTGGCTCGCGTTTATACGCCGGGGCCGGCGTTCTTCACGACTACGTGGTTTTTGCGGCGCGGCGATGCTCGGTTGAAGACGCATGAAGTCTTGCCTGGCTTCTTGGATGTGCTGACGATGCCGAAGGCGTCGCCCGACCAATGGCGACAACTTCCACCAAACGCGGGAAACTCGACCTATCGCCGCAGTGCGTTGGCACGCTGGTTGACAGATGTCGAGAAAGGCGCCGGAGCGTTGCTAGCACGAGTGATCTCGAACCGCATCTGGCAACATCACTTCGGCCGCGGAATCGTTAGCACACCGAACGACTTCGGCGTGCGAGGCGAACGTCCGACGCATCCGGAGTTGCTGGACTATTTGGCGTCCGAGTTAATTCGTAGCGGCTGGAGTCTAAAGCATCTTCATCGGCGAATCTTAATCAGCGCTACATATCAGCAAGGTCGAGCGTCATCACCAACCCCTCATGACGAGGGACTCTTTCGCGGTCGCCGTCCTCAACGATTGGAAGCCGAGATCATTCGCGATCAGATGTTGGCACTCAGCGGTCAGTTCGATCGCCGCATGTACGGTGCAGGCACATTGAACGAAGATCAGCCACGACGCAGCATTTATTTTCGTATCAAACGCAGCCGGCTGATCCCTTCGATGACGCTGTTCGACGCTCCCGATGCACTTCAAGGTATCGGTCAACGACCAGAAACAACGGTAGCCCCGCAAGCATTGACGCTCATGAATGCGCGGCATATCGAGAAGCTGGCAGCAGGTTTTGCCAAACGCCTGATTCAAGATGCCCGTTTACAATCTTCAGTACTCGCGACCGACACGGGCGACAAGCTTGTCCTCGATCCAATCATCCAGCAAGCTTATCGCGAAGCCCTCGGGCGGATTCCGAGAAGACTGGAGCTGATCGAAGCGAGCGACTTCGTTTTGCAAGCACACCGCGAATACTTGCAGGTAAAACGTGCCGGCTTGTCGCCGCTCGAGAGTGCGTTGACTGACTTTTGCCAAGCGTTGTTTTGCCTGAACGAGTTCATTTATGTTGAGTGATCTTCAATCTCGCCGCGACTTTCTGCAACGAGCCGGCAATGGCTTCGGCGCGATTGCATTTGCCAGCATGTTGGCCGAGCAGACTTCTGTTCGCGGCGCTGGCAATGAACTCGCACCGCGTCAGCCGCACTTTGCCGGGTCAGCTCGATCGGTGATTTGGCTCTTCATGCATGGGGCACCCAGCCAAATTGATACGTGGGATTATAAGCCCGAGTTGGCTCGCCGCGATGGTCAGAAACTGGCAAACTTTGATCAGTCGACGGGCTTCTTCGCCGGACGTGGTGGCCCAATCATGCGGTCGCCGTTTCAGTTCCGTCAACGCGGCGAATCGGGCAAGTGGGTTTCGGAGATCTATCCGCACTTGTCGCGTCACGTCGATGACATGGCCTTTGTTTACTCGGGCTACGCACACGAAAACAATCATTCGCCCGCCCAATTTCAAATGCACACTGGTATGGCTCGCATGGGTTTTCCCTGCGTTGGGTCGTGGGTAACGTACGGGCTGGGCAGCGAGAATCAAAATCTACCCGGATTCATGGTGATGTACGATTCGCGAGGTCGCGGGTTGCCCAAGTCGCGAGCATCTTCATGGGGGGCAGGTTTCCTTCCCGGCGTGTTCCAAGGAACAGCCGCCAACAGCAGTGACACGCCAATCGCGTACCTCAAACCATCGTCTCGGCGAACAAAGGCCGCTCAGAAACGGCAACTCGAATTCATTCGCCGCCAAAACGAACGCCACCTAAAACGATTGGCTGACGAGTCGGAGCTGACGGCGCGGATCGAAAGTTTTGAGCTTGCCTATCGCATGCAAACCGCGGCGCCAGAAGCCTTCGATCTTTCGCGCGAATCTGAGGCTACTCAGAAAATGTACGGAATAGAAAACGCCCGCTGTTCCGAGTTCGGCAAACAAGCTTTGACGGCCCGGCGACTTGTCGAGCGTGGAGTGCGATTCGTTCAACTTTACAGCGGCGGCTTTGCCAACGCGGACTGCTGGGACGGTCACAACAACATCGAAAAGAACCACCGGCAATTCGCGGGCGAAACCGATCAACCTATCGCCGCCTTACTGGCCGATTTAAAGCAACGCGGCTTACTGGATTCGACTTTGATCGTGTGTTGCGGCGAGTTCGGACGCTTGCCATTGGTGCAAAAGGGAGGAACAGGCCGAGACCACAATCCGCACGCCTTCACAATTTGGTTCGCTGGCGGCGGCACGAAACCGGCAGCCACTTATGGAGCCACCGACGAGATCGGTTTCAAAGCCATCGAAAATCGAGTCAGCATCCACGACCTGCACGCAACAATTCTGCACGCCTTGGGACTCGATCACAAACAATTAACCTACCGCCACAACGGCCGAGACTTCCGTCTAACCGACGTCTCCGGCGGCGTCATCCAAGAGATCATGTAGCACGAAATCTACACAGCTTTACGATTCGAAAGGGCCGTCATTGCGCGTTCGTTTATTGAATGACCCGGAAAACTAAACGGGTAGCGCTTTATCCGGTTCCAGCCATCGGACGGGAAGCCCTTGTTGTCGAGCAAAGTCGATTTCGTTCATTGTGCTTTCGCCGACATAGCCATCAACGTTTATGACGAGAATCTCGTCGGACATTTTAATCTTGTCGATGTGCAAGCCGTCGAGTGCTTGCTTGTGAGTCTCGACGTCGATGTCGCGACCGTGTACTTGTTGAGCGCTGTTGACGAAGGCTCCGACGGAAAGCACGATGTGTCCGGCCAGCGTTTCTTGAAGGTTGGCTTCGACGAACTCCTTGGGAAATCGGGTTGATCCGCAAAGGCACACGATCTTTCGGGGCATTGTTGTTACCTTATAATTGCCGCTGGGAGCGATTCTGTTCGAATTAAAGAGCGAGTGAGAAACGAAACCGGTCTTTTTCTTAGGAAGCGAAGGATTTAGCGGCGTAGCCGCGGCAGCATATAGCCTGGTGTGGAGCGCAGCGGAACCCCAGACTATATGCTGCCGCGGCTACGCCGCTAAGGACTTTCGTTTCTTAACCCATAAGGAACACGATTCATGACTTCTCGTAAGACAAGTACTCGTATTGAACGTCGAGATTTCATCGTGCAAGGTGCGGCCGCTTTGGCGATGGCTGGGACGGCTGGTTCGCTCAGCGCTGCGGATGATGCGGCTCCATTGAAGTTCGGTTTGAACGCGGACCCACATTTGTTGGGACGTCGAGCTCGCGGCAACGAAGCCAACTTCAAGGCATTCGTTGACCAGATGAAACAATTCAACCCGGACTTTGCCATCGATCTTGGCGACTTTGGCTGTCAGATCGCTGAAGGCCAAACCACGCAAGAGATGCATGACGGGCAGCTCGAGGCGCTCAAGCATCACGTCAGCGTATTTGCTCAGGTGGGATGTCCTCGCTATCACGTGATCGGAAATCACGACGTTGGTTGGCTTAAGGGGGGCGACGAAGAGATCACGCCGGACGACTTGATTGGCCGCGGACACGCTGGCGAAGACATCACGAAGGCCGAGTTCCTTAAAGCCACCGGGACACCTCACAGGTATTATTCGTTTGACGTCCGCGGGTTTCATTTCGTTGTACTCGACGGAAACAATCCGCCGGACAGCTTGGCTCCGCGTGGTAAGGATGGCATCGTTGGCGGCTACTGGATTGACGACACCCAGAAAGCCTGGTTGGAAAAGGATCTCGCAAAGAATCGCCAGAAGCCGAAAATCGTGTTTTGCCATGAAGAGTTGCACCACACGCCCGAACGCGGCTCAGGACAAGGCGGCGACACCCCCTTCGAGGCTGTTGGAAAGCAAACTTCGTACGTCGACAATGGTTGGGAGATTCGCAAGCTCTTCGCGGAAGACGGCCGAGTGCTGGCGTGTTTCTTCGGCCACAAGCATCGCAACCGCTGGACTGTGTACGACGACACCAATTACATCACATTGGCGGCCACGCATTGGAAATGCAGCTTTGCACAAGTCGAGATTGCCGATACTCTAAGTATCAAGGGATTTGGCGGACAACGGTCCTATCAACTTCCCCTGCCGACATGGGCAACTAATGAGGCTAGGAAATGATGAACGACATCGGCGCCAATCACCTCGACCGTCGAGAGATGCTTCGACTGGGATTGGGCGGATTCTCGGCGCTTTCGATTCCCAACTTATTGAAAGGCCGAAGTGTTGCTGCCGAGGCCAACAAGTCGAGCAAGAACACCGCCATCATTCTGGTTTGGTTGCCGGGCGGACACAGTCACCTCGAAACCTACGATCCCAAGCCGTTGTCGGCGAGCGATTTTCGTGGGCCGTACAATCCGATCCCCACGAACGTTTCGGGAATGCAGCTTTGCGAGCTGCTGCCGCATCATGCCAAGGTCGCCGACAAGTTCACGTTACTGCGGTCGATGATTCACACGGGATTTTGCCATCAACAGGGAACTCACCAACTGCTGACTGGTTTTCCCGAACGTGTGCTCAGGCGAAAGCCGCTCTATCCGGATTTGTTTTCGATCACTCACAAGCTGCGCTACGACAGCTCGAAGCCGATTCCGAATTACGTCGGGGTCGGCCCAGTAAACTTTCTTGGGCCATCGTACTTGGGCAACGCTTACGAGGTGTTTGGCGTCACGAATGATCCCAATGAGAAATCGTTCACAGTTCCGAATCTTGGCGAAGCTAGCGACACGTCAAGGGCGACACTGGATCGCCGCGTCAATCTTCGCAAGCAACTTGATCATCTGAAGTCCAAGGCTGACTATTTGAACAAGATGGATGCGCTCGACGAGTTCGAGCAGCAGGCCCTCAGCGTCTTGACGGGCCGCCAAGCAACGCAGGCTTTCGATATCGCTCAAGAAGACGAAGCAACGCGTGAACGATATGGCCGCAACCGGTGGGGCCAACAACTGCTGCTTGCTCGCCGATTGGTCGAGGCCGGAGTCGATTTGGTGACGGCTCAATTCAGCGGTCCATTGTGCGGCGGCGTCCACAATTGGGACGATCACGCAGTCAACGCGAATTGCTTCGAGGCAATCAAGTATCGCTTGCAGTTCATGGACAAAGCCGTCGCGGCATTGATCGAAGACATCTATTCCCGAGGCCTCGACCAACGCGTCTTGGTCGTCGTCACGGGCGAGTTTGGCCGCACGCCAAAGATCAGTTACCGAGCAAGCACAGGCAAACGCATCGGCAGCGCGCCAGCCGGAACAACTCAACCCGGCCGAGACCACTGGCCGCGAGCCACCTCGATCCTGTTCTCCGGCGGTGGCATGCAAACCGGCCAAATCATCGGCAAGACCGACATCCGAGGCGAAGATGCCACAGACCGCATCGTCGGCCGAGGCGACTTTGTGGCAACACTCTATCGGCACTTGGGCGTCGACATCGACACAGCCTTTCCCGACTACGCAGGCCGGCCGATTCCGATCATGCTGAGCGACGGCAAGCCGATTCCAGAATTAGGCCGACGATCGGCAAGTGCGACTTAGAAAAGAATTGGCAGAATGAAGACCACCGGTTGCCTCATTGTCATTCTGCCACCATTATTCTGCCAACGAAGTTCATTCACTGCGAATTGCCTTAGACGTTATCAACGTCTTTGAAACAAGTCAGATAGCACGAGTCCGCGGATCAGATTTTGCAGACGGTGATTGTCTGGCTTCGTAGATGCTGCAATGGCATGAAGCTGCTGGACATCATCGACGGTCATGACTCGTCTTAAGGCGTACATCGCCAATTGCTCCAAAAATGCCTGAGCTAATCGGTCGTCGTTTTCGGCGAGTAGCTTTTTGAACTCCGCTGGGCCGCCGAAGGTTTTTCCATCGGCGAAAGAGCCCGACGCGTCGACGGGCGGGTTGTCACCCGTTCCGCCTTCGACTCGCTCGGTGTCTCGCCAGCGGCCGATTGCGTCGAAGTTGTCGAAGGCCAGCCCTAACGCGTCGATCTTTGCGTGGCAACTCGCGCAGGTGCTGTTTGTTCGATGAGATTCCAGTTGGGCTCGGATTGTTGTTTTTGGTTGATCGGAAGCTACTGGCTCTAAAGGCTCGACATTCGGTGGCGGTGGCGGTGGTGTTCTTGCGAGGATTGCTTCGGACAACCAGGCTCCGCGATGTACGGGACGATGGCGGGTGCCGTCGGATGTCAACGAGAGGACCGATGCGTGGGTCAAGATTCCGCCTCGCTGATCTTCTGGGCGAAGCGTTACTCGTCGCAGACCACTCGGCGTAGTGGAGTTCGCCAGAACTCCCTTCTTGTTCGTTGAATTATTCGCCTCGGCGCTGGGGATTCTGGCGAATTCCAATACGTCGATTCCGTAGTGAATCGCCAGCCGCGAGTTGAGCATTGTCCAGTTTGAATCAACGGCTTCACGGAGCGGCAGGTTGTTGTTGAACATCTCGGCGAAGTAAGCCGTGGTCTCCATCACCATACTCTCTTCGAGCCAGGGATCGTACTCGGGGTACAAGTTCGGATCGGGTTGGAACATGCCGACTCGATGAAGTTGCAACCACTGCTTCGGGAACGAATCAAGAAAGCGATTGATCTTCGGATCGGCGAGCATTCGGTCGAGTTCACTCGTGAGACCCTCGGCCGTATGGAGCTTGCCGCTGCGAGCCGCCACGAACAGTTTGTCGTCGGGCATCGAACTCCACAGGAAATAGGAAAGCCGACTGGCGAGTTCGAAGTCATTCAACTTCACACGGTCTTCGTCCGGTGAGCCTTCTTCGAGATTGAAGAAGCTGCGCGAGACCAGCATGCTTGCCAGTGCTGACTTGTATGCCGCAGCGAAATTCTCGCCCGCTTCTTGTTCAGCGGCGATGAACTTTACAAACGGATCGATCTCGCCATCGGACACAGGACGCCGCCAAGCTCGTTCGGCAAATCGTTTCAGACAAGCATGTACTTCTTTCCTGTCCTTTGCATCTGCGGGAAACAAGCCGTTGCGTTTGGCTCGATGGTCGTCGGTGGTCAAGGGGCCTTCGATTTCCACCCAGTCAACCAGCAAGGTTGGCATGACCGGCCGACCCTCGACATCGACCACTTTCGTCAACATCGCCTTGAAGCCTCCTTTGTACGAGGCTAGTGGGATCGATGCATCGATCTGTTCGTTTCTGAACAGTTTGTACGCACCGTTGGGGTGCTTCTGCGATCGGGCGTGATTGCGGATCGCGTAGCCTCCGGCGGGAAAACGCCCTTCGAATACGACGGTATCTGGCTTGTTTTCTGATGAGGCCAGGTCCTTGCCGGCAAACGATTTCTTCTGCTGATTGTGCCAAAGTGACAAGCGCGGCATTCTCCCCGTGAACGCTGGCAAACCACTGACCTGAATCTTGATTCGGTAATAACCGGGACTCCGCACGGAGACGGCATTCCAACCCTCACCCATTTGCAGCAAGTAACGTTTCCCTTCGTCGGCTGATTTCCGAACCGTCTTGGACGGTTGCTCTTTATTAAGCGACGCGAGTTCCACGACCGTGTCCGCCGCGTTGAAGTACCGGTCGACATGCGACGGCGCGGTCGAGAGCATCGAGCCAATGCGATCGAACCCATGCCACAGTGGGTCTTCGTTGAACGCGCCGGGAGCTTCCACATCAAAGACCACGCCAAGCAAGTCGTAAACGGTGTGAGCATACTCCTGCCGGCTTAGGCGATAGTGTTCCACTCTTCCGCGACGTGCCATGCGTGCCGCGGCACCGCTGCGGATCTTTGTTGTAATCGCTTCGGCGAAGTGGCCGAGTTGCTTTGCGGTCGGTTGTTTTTCTTTCGGCGGCGGCATCTCACCCGCGTTGATGCGGAAGACCACCTCGCCCCACTTTTGTGCAACTTGCGGGTTGGAGAAATCGGTCGAGAGATTGTCGAGCCGGAACTTTCCCTCTTGCGTTTCGCCGTTGTGACATCGCACGCAATGAGTCTTGATGAACTCGAGAGAGGCTTTGTCGAGTGGTTGTTGGGCGTTTGCTGTAGTAGCCAGAAAAACGACGGTAGCGAAAGTCGTCAAGACTTTCGGCGCACACGATTGGCCGAAACTCTTGACGAGTTTCGCTACGCTTGCTGATGCAGTTCTTAGATCATTCATGGCAAGACCATCTTTCTCGATCGCTCCAACTCGGCGGCGTTCTTGATGTGCTCGTCAAACGGCAAGAGTACATAAGTCCAAGGGCCTTTCGCACGCACAATTTTTCCGGCGCGGAAGCCGTCCAGCATTTGTTTCACTTTGAATCGCACCTGATGCCCACTGCTGCCGAGCGGCGGGTTCTTGGTCTCTTTCCATTCAAGGATGTTCGCGGGCGACGCGGTCTCTTGGTGATAGGTCCAAGTCCGCAGCGTGTTCTCCGCGTTGCAGATTCTGGGCGGTCTCCCCTTCATGCCGCGGATGTCGCTATACAGCGATGGGTCCATACCGCCGAAAAACGTGACGGTGATCTCGCCGCCGCCGGCGTCGTTGTTCTTCACCGCATCGATCCAGCCAGGCAAGAATCGCGAGCGGATCAACCGCAAGTGCTTTTGCCGTTGCAGCTCTTTGCACGTCTCCAAACTCTTCTCGTCCAGCCAAACATCGGTGGTGGCGAGCGTATCGAACGGTCCCCAGGTCAAGTTCACGTGGACTTCCTGACCGGGCTTGATTTGATCTCGTTTGACTAAGCGGCTGTCTTGCCAGATGCGAGTCGCGTCATCAATGTCGAATAACGCTGGCTTGTTGATGCCGCCTTCGATCTCGGGGCCGATCGGTTCGACGGAAAGCTTCAATCGAGGTGCCGGGCCGCCGCCTTGTTCGATGCCCACGACCTTCCACGACCGGCCTTGTCGAGAATAGAAGCTGACATCATCTTCGAGCAGAATCGCATGGTTGTAATTCCGCACGGGAATCGTCTTTTCTTCACCTTCCATCGGCAGCGTGAATCGACCATGCATGTGCGTGCCGATCGGCAGATCTCGTATATCCGCCGGTGCTCCGTGATACCGAACGATGCCGTAAGGCAGCATCGCAAAGTAATGACGTCGAGTATACTGCCCTTTCCGCAAGGCGCCTCGGCGATTGATGCCATCGCTGACCATCAAGTCACCATCCATTTGAACGCCGGCTCCGGCAGGCGGGAAGACTCCGGGCTTCGGCACGTAATTGCGAAGATTCACCGGCTTCTGCGCGTTGGCCATTGTGGGTAGCAATGCCAGGACGACGATAAGTAGGACGGGCACTCTTGCCCGTCTGTGCAAAAGACGGGCAGGAGTGCCCGTCCTACTCTTTGTCCACATCATGCCAGCACCTCCGAGACAACTCCGTTGGAGTCCGCAAAGGCATCGGTTTCGACGCCTACCTTTTGTGCGATGGTTAGCAGCAGGTTGCTGAAGTGGGCCTTGCCATTCACGGGGCTGTGGTAGACACCGACTCCCTTGCCGTAACCCTTGAATCCCTTGACCTGCTGGTTGTAATCCACGTGAGCACCATGCTTCAGGCCAAGGCCACCGCCGCCTGCCAACACCAACGGCAAGCTGGTCGTGCCGTGACTGTTGCCGTATGACAAGCCACTACCGTAAAGTGAAACCGTCGTATCGAGCAGCGAGCCGTCGCCGTCTTTCACCTGGGAAAGCCGTTCCAGGAAGTAAGCGAATTGACGCACGTTAAATTCGTCGCTGCGAGTCAGTTGCTCCAACGCCTCTTTGTTTCCGTTGTGATGCGACAGCGCGTGGCGGTCGCGTTTGACACCGATCTCAGGCACGGCGGGACCGGTTCCTTCGTTTCCGGTATTAAAAGTGACGACACGTGTCATGTCGGTTTGGAACGGCAATACGATGATGTCGTACATCGTCCGCAAGTATTCGCCGAGCCGCTCCAACGGGACGTTGCGATTCAACTTGCCCGCGACCGCCGGTTCAATCTTCGGTCGCGGAGTCTCCAGCCATGACTCGGCCCTCTTGGTTCGCACCTCCACTTCACGAACCGCTGTCAAGTATTGATCAAGCCGCCCGCGATCTTCGGTCCCGAGTTTATTCGAAAGCGACTTCGCATCCGCCAAGACGAGGTCGAGCATGCTTTCCTTACGATTCAACCGTCGACGCTGCTTGGCAACTCCACCAGCGGGCTCCATAAAGAACTGCTTAAACACAACCGCCGGATTCTTCTCGGCCGGAAGTTGAATCCCATCCGAAGTGACAGCCAGCCGATGTCCCTGATTGCTCAACTCAAGCGACGGAAACCGCGTCTGCAAACCGGCTACTCCTGCGATCATCTGATCGACAGAGACCGTGTTCTTGTCGGCCGGCCCATGCTTTGCCCCTGTCAACCACGTTTGCGTCGCACTGTGCGCGATACCAAACGCGTTAGGATGATAAAGCCCACTGATCGGCGTCACACTCTCGCGATGGTTTTCGAGCGGCTTCAGAATCCGCGAGAGCTCATAGTCCTTGCCCGCTTTCGCGATCTCGTAATCCTTCGTGTTCACACCGTTCGGCAAGTAGATAAACACACTACGCCGCGGCCGAGCATTTTTCTCAGCGGCTCGCAAAGGTTGCATACAATCAAGCAACGGCAACGCCAGCGAAACTCCCATTCCGCGCAGAACATGTCGTCGATTCAGTAACCGGCTTTGAGAAAGAAAATGGGCCATGTTGATTTCCTTCGCATTGTATTCGTGGGGAGTTGATTCCCGTGAAGCTCATTGAGTCAGCCAATCATTAATGGTACGCGAATTCCGGCCACATACAAAGCACAACAGGCATCAACTCTGCTCGCGTGACAACTAACCAACTGCATCTCACTGTCAAATAACTTGAAGCGATAATTTGAACATGAGGAAACAGAGTCAACAGAGTACTCCATCTCTGTTGACTCCCGTTCAAATAATCCCTACTCGCTCTTCTTTATCGGCAGTAACACATACGACAAATGCGTCTTGTCGTGATAGACCTTCTCGGTAGAAACGAGAGTGCGTTTGCCGGTTGGGCCTTCGCCGGTGTTTGTGTTGCGATCGAAGAGCGGGAAGTACGCGCCGCTGACGTCAACTTGCAACCGATGGCCGCGGGCGATGGTTGCCGCAACAGGCCCGAGATCGATTTTGACTGAATAGAACTTGCCAGCTGTCAGCGGTTTCGGGTGAAGCTCTGAATCTCGGTAGCGACCTCGGATGATGCCGACCGCAAGATTTTGTGCGAAACCGTCCGGGTGAACGTCAATCAGTCTGACGGCCCAGTCTGCATCAGGCGTCGATGCGGACACGGAGAGCTGTGCCTCGGCATTTCCTGCGAAAGTCAGAGGCTGCGTCAACGGTTCTGAACGATAAACGAGAACATCGTCGCGATCTTCAATCGGTCTTTGATCGACGGGAGCCCATGTTGCCGCGTGCAACGGGCGACTGTCTGTAACAGGACATGCGGGGGTTGGATCGGCGGGATCGGCTTTGAAAGTATCCGCGGGTTCTGACTTCGTCGGCGCGTGGCGATCCAGCCGACCGTTGCCGCGACGCGTGTTTGCTTTGCCTTCGGAATGCAAGAAGAATCGAGTTAACTCGTGGCCTGCTGGTGGCCAGTTGTTGGCTTCTCGCCATTGGTTGTCTCCCATAACAAAATAGCGAACGGGAGCGAACGACTTCGAGTTAACAGCCGGCTTGGCCAAATAACGGTTAAACCAGTCGATGTTGGCCGCGACCGAATCCCATCGAGCCTCGGGACCGAAATCGACTTCACCGACTTTCGCCCCGCCGATCGTTCCATGATCCCAAGGTCCCAGAATCAACTGTTGTTGATCACGAGTCGCCGAATCGCGAGCATCGTTTCGCATCCGCATGAAATTGCCAACGGACTCTCGCGAGAAAAAGTCGTAATAGCCAACGACATGTTGGATTGGCATCTTGAGATCAGTGATCTGATCGGTCAGATTCAAACGGTTCCAATATCCGTTGGGCTCTGGATGCATATAGATCCCTTTGAGCCATGGAATCGACCAGCCAATCGCTTGATCCGTTTCGCTCAACGGCAAATGCATCAAAACCTTGTCCCAGTCCGCTGGCGGCGTCGCGCCTTCAGGCTGATCGCGGCCCGCCGCCCAACGTGCAATTAGCGAAGTGCGACACACGCCGCCCAGGTAAAGATTACGGTAGAAGTTACTCCAAGTGGCTCGCGGAACGATCGTCACCAGCCCTGGCGGCTTTTCAACAGCGGCTTGCCACTGAACCGCTCCCACATAAGAACTTCCCCACATACCAATGCGGCCATTGCACCACGACTGCCGACTGATCCATTCAATCGTGTCATAGCCGTCTTGGCCTTCGTTGTTGTAAGGAATCAACTTGCCTTCAGACGCTCCAGTGCCGCGACAATCCTGAATCACCGCGACATAACCGGCCGCAACAAATCGCCTAGCGACGCCAGCCACACGATCTTTGTTGTAAGGCGTCCGGACAAGCACAACAGATGCTCGCTCTGTGTCAGAGTCTCGATAGACATCAGTTGCCAACACCAGCCCATCACGCATCACGACCTTCGCAGTAGTTGGCTTCAGGTCAGCCGCCTGGGAAACCCCCGCCAGAATCGAGATAAGCGAGACGACGATGCAAAAGCAGTTTGGATTGATCATAAAGCGCCCCCGTACGTTGATTTACCCGATCATTGCCGTTGAACAAATCCGCCGTTTATACAACAGTCGTGCTGCGACGAATAGCAAAAGCCCTAAAGAGTAAGGCTGCGAGCACCAGTATTCACGGAGCGTTTCAACATCTCCGTCGCCAAGTGTTCTACAGACTGCAAGAAATGTTTGATCTGAAAACAATCGAGCTTCGTTCGCCACGAGATTAAGAGCCGCTGTCTAAACATGAGGGATGAACAATGGAAGCTTTCGCGATTGTCACTGCTTGCGGAATTGGTATGGCCGTGTTGACTCTGCTGTTCAAGCCGTTCTTCGGCAACTGGGAAGAGTTTGCAGACTGCGTTAGATTCTGGTTTACGCCCGATCTGTTTTCCTTAGTGCGCGGTGAAGCCGTCCATGACTTCGTTGCCGAGCTAAAATTAGGTATCTGGTTCTTTTGTGGAGGCGGATGCGGTTACGCAGCCTATGTTGGACTCATGAAGGTGTTTGGTCCTGGATAAGCACACATTCTTCCAGCTCGCATAAACCGGTCATCCAGGGAAGAGTGACGTCTATTCGCGTGGTGGCTCCGCAAGGTGCACAGTCATAGTTTGCCTCAAGCCGGGCCGTAAATAATGGTCGGCGTTTCGGAAAACGGCCAAGACTCGGCAGGATTCTGTGACGAGCTCGACGCGGATGTCGACGAATGTCAGAGAGCCAAACATGGTCTTTATTGACCCATCGGCGCGTTTGACGAGCGCCGAGACTTTTGCTCCTGGACGCAGACGCCGCGCATCGTCGATGGGCACATAGCCTTGAAGTTTGACGAGGTCGATGTTGATGATTTCCGCGATCTCGTCACCTTCCTTCACAAACTCCCCTCCCTGTTTATGCACTTTGACGAGTCGTCCCGTGAATGGTGCTACGATTTCGAGTTCGTGAAGCGCTTCTTCCGCGACCTTGGCTTCAGTTTTTAGTTGTTCGTGTTCGACTTTGGCCTTCTCAACTTCGAGTAGGGCTCTCTCCTCTGCCAACCGGAGTGCCCGAAGTTCCGCTTCTGGAACGGTGCCTGGAATTTGCCTGTTTGTTCGTTCCGCTATTTTCAGCTTTGATTCGTGGGGTTCTAATGATTTTTTAGCGAATCGAACGTGAACGTCACTTTCGGCGCGTCTGCTAAGGAGTTCATGTTTGGCAACGATTTCACTATTACCGGTTTCAGCGACGACCTCTCCTTGTTGAATTTTGTCACCTTCATCCCTTACAGACGAGAGCTTGCCTTTTTGCCGACTGACTAAGACAACATCGGAATACGGAAGAGTCGTGCACGGGTTGACGACGAGTTTGCTCGGCTGTGATTGGTGTTATCCCAGCGTCGTACGTGCGCCAGTTCGTGGAGCAATACCAACTCGATTTGCTCAGCGCTGGCACCTGCTAAGAATGAAGTTGGCAAGATAGACTAATTCTATAAAAATAGAACACATCGGCGGGAGTACCTTCTCAGGTGATTCCGAGGGACACGCAGCAGCTAGCGCTGGCAATGACCGGTTGCGATCGATTAAAGGTGAGATTCAAGACATCGAGAACGAACGCTTCAAATTGATCGAGCGCTGATGCCCTTTTGTTGCTGCGAGGTTCATTTTCGATCCAATTTCAGAATCTCGCGTGATATCCGCGATCAGTTCTCGCCGCGTGGAATGAGGTGAATAGTTTTCGCTAACTTCCAACGAGGAACCGATATGACACCTTTGGGGACGGTTGTTCTTTATTCCGCTGGCCACATCGGCAGCGCGACGATCTTGAATCGATTGGTCGAGTCCGACGAGTTCGAAGTCGTTGGCATCGTCAAAGCGCAAACTGTTCCGCTCACTCAGAAAGGACTTCAGCGTTTTCGCAAATACTTACAGAAGACGGGTTTACGATTTGGCTGGATGTTGTTCTGGCAGCAAATCGTTCAGGCCATCGCCTATTTTGTGGGGCGGTTGATTCCCGGATCCAGACGAATTCGCCCTGGCTGGAAGGTTGCCGAGGAACTCGGCATACCGATTTACGAGTGCGAAAACGTCAACGATGACGCATCGGTCAAGTTCATCGAATCGTTGGGCCCAGATGTTCTCGTCTCTGCCTATTTCAACCAGATCCTAAAATCGCCCGTGATCCAGATACCCAATCGAGGAGTCTTGAATGTGCATCCAGGCTGGCTGCCTCGATATCGCGGCGCGATGGCCTACTTCTGGGTGCTCCGTAATGGAGAAGAGAGGGGAGGCGTCAGTGTTCATTGGATCGACGAGGGAATTGACACAGGCCCGATTCTGGCTCGTCGCCAATTTCGTCTCAGTCGTGGCATCACACAGCAGCGAGTCTTAGTCACCACGGCGGTTATCGGAGCCCGGCTGCTCACACGCGTGGCCCGGCAATTGATCAAGAGCAACGAACTCGCCAGCTTAACTCAAGAGTCGCTCGAGCCAGCCGCGTACTTTCCGATGCCAAGCGGTCAAGACTTCCAGGTTTACTCGACCATGCGAAGATTCTTTCGCATTCGCGATGTCTTCGCTTACTTGATCAAGAATCGCCCCCGCAAGCTAATCCACAGCGCTTGTTAGCCGTCGTTCTTGTAGACCATCACTTGGACGATCGTCTTAGCACGCTTCTTATCGATTTCAAGCTTCTCGCGCAGATCGTCAATGAATTCGCGTTCTTCTTGCTCGACGACTCCGTCGGCAAGCACAATATCAACCGCGTTGGCAAAAACGGCTTCTCGAAGTTCCGGTGGTACTTTCGGGTACGCCTTTTCGAGCAATCGCTCCGGACCTTTTTTCTTTAGTTCACCGATCAGTCGGTCGATCATCGAGCCGAATTGTTGTGGACTGAGACGTTGATAGAGTCGCCGCGAGCCAAGAATCAAATTCAAGTTCTGGCATTCTTCATCACCGATGTGTCCATCGCACGCTGAGGCACAGATCAACACGCCAGCAAATCCTTCTTGGGGACCGAATTCCGAAGGCGAATCAACATCGTCCAAAATGTCATCAAACAGTGACATGGAATTATCTTTCTAAGTGGTGTCTTTCGGTTGAGATCACGACGTCATCGATGATCGAAGTCAGGCTAACCCTTATTCTTGATCACCATGACGCGAACGATCATCTTGGACACCTTGGGATCCAATTCCAGTTTTCTGGAGAGGTCATTCATGAATTCCTTTTCGTCGTCGTCGACAACACCGTCCGCGAAAACGATGTTGCAAGCATTGGCGAACGCCGACTAATGGAGTTCCTCGGGCAAGGTATCGACACAGCCATCCACCAATGATTCGGCACCGTGCTTCTTCAGCACACCCATCAGCTTATTCATGACTTGATCAAATTGTTTCTCATTGATACGGCGAAACAATTTCATGCGAAACAGCGATGTCAGCAATTGTGAAAACTCATCTTCGCTGATGTGCCCGTCGCAGGCACTGGCAGCTAACAAGATTCCCGCGAAGGATTCCTGCGGACTGAGTTTCGTACGGGTATCCATACCGCTAAACAAAGAATCAAATAGCCCCATGATGACACTCACATAAGAGGATTGAATAAATGTTCGCTACCATCGTAGCAACTTGACCGAGGATCGCCAACAAATAGCAACGTTGGTCGGATTGCCAATCCGATCAAATCAATAGGACGGATTGGCAATCCGTCCTCGTTTGTACAAACACGACAACGACTTACCACGACAGTTTTCATCCGGCTGAGACTCGACTACGATCAGCGCAGTAATCTTAGGGAACAATATTAAGGTATGAGGTCTTATGCGGATCATTCATCACGGCGGACATACTGGAGTCACGGGGTCTTGCCATCAACTGAAACTCGACAACGGACGTTCTCTACTGGTGGACTGCGGTTTGTTTCAGGGAGACGATGCACACAGGCATCCTGATTTGGAGATCGAGTTTCCGCTCGACGGCATCGATTCGTTGATCTTGACTCACGTGCATATCGACCATGTCGGGCGCTTGCCTTATCTGTTCGCTGCGGGCTTTCGAGGCAACATCTACTGCACCAAACCGACTGCGAAAATGTTACCGTTAACGATCGAGGATGCGTTGAAGATCGGCTTCACGCGAAACCGGCGTTTGATCAACAAGTTCCTGAATCTTGTCAAAGACCACCTTTGCCCGATGGAATATCAATCGTGGCAAGACATCCCTTGTGGCGCTCAAATCAAGTTCAAGTCGGCCGGGCACATCCTGGGGTCGGCCTACGTTGAAATTCAGGCAGAAGGAAGCAAGGTGATTTTCTCAGGAGACTTAGGTGCTCCCTATGCACCTTTACTTAAGAGTCCAGAGGCGCCCTACAGCGCCGACACCATGGTTCTCGAATCCACCTATGGCGACAAGAACCATCAAGGACGGCGCGAGCGACGTCAGACCTTGCAGAAGATTTTAGAGAAGTCATTAGATGACAAGGGCACGACCATCATCCCTGCCTTCGGTCTGGGCCGAACACAAGAGTTGCTGTACGAGATCAACGCGATGCTGCAGCAGATCGAGACGCGGCGGCGCTTTAGCTTGCTGAAGGAAGTCGACGTCATCGTAGATTCACCTTTGGGCGGAAAGTTCACCAAGGTTTACAAGGACCATGATCGCTTTTGGGACAATGAGGCGCGCCGCCGATTACGAACCGGCGACCAACCCCTAATCTTCGAGAACCTGATCACCGTTGATGACCACCGCGATCACCAACGAAAAGTTGACTATCTGGATCGTAGCGGCCGCCCGGCTATCGTCATTGCGGGCAGTGGAATGTGTACCGGCGGTCGAGTCGTGAATTACCTGAAACGGCTGCTCGATGATTCTCGAACAGACATCGTCTTCGTCGGCTATCAAGGTCGCGGTACGCTTGGGCGAGACATCCAAGCACGCCGTCGATCGGTTGAAATCGACGGTCGACGATATCCGATTCGAGCCGACGTACACACACTATCGGGCTACTCGGCCCACGCCGATCAAAGCAATCTGGTCAACTTCGTAAAGCGGATGCGAAAACGCCCCAAGAAAGTGATCCTCGTCCACGGAGAAACAAAAGCGAAACGCGTGCTTAAAGGCGAGTTACAGAAGCTTGGCGTTGACGTGAAATAGCGTCGAAGAATGTACTACATTCGTTTGACGCCCAGCCGAAGGCCTCTCATTCAAAGCGGAATTCTCAGCCCATCATAAGCCAGCTCAATCGAATCCGGCAGTTGGGCATTCGTCGCTTCATATTCCAGCGAGTGAGAGATGTGCGTCAGGTAAGCACGCTTTGGTTTAACGCGTTGGATCACATCGATGGCCTCGCCAACGCTGAGATGTGTGGGGTGCGGCCTTTCGCGCAGGGCGTCAATGATCAGAACGTCCAAGTTTTCGAGCAACGGCCAACTCTCATCCGGGATGACGCTTACATCCGTACAAAACGCGACATCATTGATTCGAAAGCCAAGGATCGGCAACTTGCCATGCATCAATCGAATTGGCTGAATCCGTTGCCCTAACAGGTCGAAGGCCGAAAGCGTAATCCGACGCAGTTCCAACTTCGGGGTCGCGAAATGATGGTCGTTGAATTTCGGCGGTTCGAAGGCGTAACTGTACGCCATGCGGATTTGCTCTTCGACCAATTCCTCGCAGTACAAAGGAATCGGTCGGTCCAGCCGATAACCGAACAGCCGCAAGTCATCCAATCCAAACAAATGATCGGCGTGGCTATGTGTATAAACGACACCATGGACAATGTCGATCTGTTCGCGGATCAACTGCATTCGAAGCTCGGGCGGCGTGTCGATCAAGATGTTGCCTTCAGGCGCTTGCACAAAGACACCCGTTCGCGTCCGATGATTTTTCGCGTTCGAGGATTTACAGACATCGCAATCACAGCCGATCACGGGAACACCAACGCTGGTGGCCGTTCCAAGCAAGATCATCTCCCGCCGTTCATTGTCGTCGATCGTTGTCATCCCGAAAGTTCTCGTCCTGTCTTCGTTGTTCGTTGATACTGCATGATCTCAGGGAAACGAAAGCGACACAACCGAATCGCCGAGAAGCACGGATTGATTCTTCCAGAAATGACGGAAGGAAATTGACTACCCGTCGATCCAGCGGTAAGAAGAATCCACTCCTAGTCACGAACTCGATTCTTGCTTGAAATTCGCTCGAGCCTTCGCGATGACGTTAATCTCTCGATTTGTAACATCAACGGTTGCCCTCAGATCAACGATTCTGTTGCTGATCGTTGTTGTCGCATCGCCATTGATGGCTCAATCTCAGCCTGAAGATTCTGATGCATCGTCGAGTTGGCCGTTCCTGCGTGGACCGGACTTCGATGCGGTGTCGAAAGACGCCAAGCTGGCTGACTCGTGGCCAGAGTCGGGCCCACCCGTTTTGTGGACCAGGGAGCTAGGCCAAGGTTACTCGTCCTTCGTTTGCTTCGGCGATCGAGTTTACACGCAGTACCAATCACTCAGTGGCCAATTCGTCATTTGCCTGAATGCCGAGACTGGCGACACGATCTGGAAACATCGATACGACTGGCCGTACGAGGCCGTCGGAGTGTATCCCGGTCCGCGTTCGACGCCGACTTACAACAATGGCCGAGTCTTCTACGCGGCGCCCAGCGGTTTGGTTGGCTGCGTTGAGTCTGAAGACGGTAAACCTATTTGGTCATTGAATCTAAAAGAACAATTCCGGGGCAAGGGCACAGACTTCGGCTACGCGTCAACACCCGTCGTCGTTGGCGATCGAGTCATCTTTCCCGTTGGCGGCAAAGGTGCATCGATGGTGGCGCTGAGGGTCGAAGATGGATCGATCGCCTGGAAATCCGGTGACGATCCAGCCAGCTACACGCCAGCAATTCCGATTTCTTTCCAAGGAAAAACGCAAGTACTCGGATACCTCGAAAATGCCCTGGTCAGTTGCGACCCAGAAACGGGAAAACAACTCTGGCGAGTTGATCTCTCGGAAGGTTACGACGAGCACTCGACGTGGCCCGTGTATCAAGAACCGTACCTTTGGATCAGCGGCCCATTCCGCTCAGGCAGCCGCCTGCTCAAGCTCACTTCTGGCGAGAAGCCTGAGGAAGTTTGGCGAAGTTCAAAGATGTCCAACGACGTCGTCTCAAGCGTTCTTTACGACGGACACATTTACGGTTTCGACTTATTCGATGTGCAAGCGAAAACCCACCGAACATCTCGCGGCATTTTTCGATGCATCGATCTACTCACCGGCGACGTGAAGTGGTCCAACGGCGATGGCAAACCGCGCCGTTCCCGTGAGCCCGATCCAGACAATCCCATCATCGGCCATTCCAGCGTGTTGGTCGCCGATGGAAAACTGGTGCTCTTCAACGATACCGGCGAACTCATCCTCGCCCGTGCAACTCCAGAGAAGTACGAACAGCTGGCGCGTGTCGAGTTACTCGGCGGGCAAATCGTGTGGACACAACCGGCGCTGCTTCGCAATCGGTTGTATGTTCGGAATCACTCGGTGGCGGCATGCGTCTTCTTGGGACAGCCCGAGCAACTCAACAGCGAGCGAGACACACCTGTACTGGCAGTAACGGATATCTCGCAAGACAGCTATGGAAACCTATCTTCGCTGATCCTTCCGGTCGAACGCGAATACGTGTTCGATGTGCCTTCGATGCAAGTTTTCTTGCGATGGTTCGCCGCCTGCATGACCGTGCTAATCGGCTCCGCATTCGCTGCCGGTACCGTCGGATTGGTGCTTAAAAGGCGAAAGGATAACGATTCCAGTCCGCGTGATGATCTTGTGAGACCCATCTTTTGGTTGCTCGCCTTCTCGCTGGGTGCCTTGGGAACAACCTTCTTGGGGCGTTGGCTGGACGAGTTACTTTTTACTTGGCCAGTGTGCTTATACGTGGTCTTCGAGGCACTCATCTTTCAAGCTCAGTTGGAAAAGCCCACCGCTGAACTAACACGCTGGCAGCGCTGGTCACCCCGAGTCTTGATTGCCGTATTCGCCGCCGTTTGCTTCGCATACTTTTTGCTGTGCCGACGTCTCAGCCTATTGTTCGAATGGTCCTACCTAGTCGGCTTCCCACTGGCGTCGCCACTGAACTGTCTCACTCGGAAAGCAGACGGCGGTGGATTCAAACTGAGCGTCGCACGTTGGCTGCTGACAGTTGCCGCATTCTCGGCCTTCTACTGGAGCGGCGTCGGCCTATTGGCCTGGAAGTACGGAATCCGCTGGCAGTGATTCACAGCATGACGCCACAAATCGTCCAGTGTCGATCGGTGGTTTGTTGTGCCCACTCTTCAATCAATCCAAAGCGTTTCAACATTGCGCGGACTTCCTCAAGCGTCAGCGCGGCGTGGAGTGAGTCTCGAAACATTTGTTGCTGATGCTGATTCTCATCGCCCGCATAAGCCTGCACGATGTGCTCGACCGTCTCGCCATCATCGGGACGCATCAGATCGCGAACGAACAGCAAGCCACCCGGCCGCAGCACTCGGATGATGTCAGCGAAGCAAGTTTCCGGTTCCGGGATGTGGTGAATGATGCTGTTGGACATGACGGCATCAAATTGACTGTCTGTGTACGGCATCTGCTTGGCATCAACACGTTCGATCGTGATCTGATCGGCCAACTGGGCTTCGGCGATGTTGTCTTGAGCGACTTTCAGCATCTCGCCAGCTAAATCGATGGCGGTGACGCGGTATTCGGGGCCTCGCCTGCAAAGTTCAATGGGAATCAATGCTGTTCCCGTACCAACGTCCAAAGTTAACGTTGATCGTTCGAGTCCCGCATCGTCCAAAGCCGTAATAAACCGGTCGACGAATCGACGATTGACATCGCTGTGATCCATCGAGTTGTAATCGACGGCTTCTTCGCGAGTGTCCATGACCTCGGGTTCGAGCGTTCTGGGAATCATGCCGCGGCTTCTCAATTAGCGTGTTTGAATGGCCGTGTCCGTGCCGGCCCACGCTTCCGCGTACGAAGTGCGATAGAAATCGTACAGGTCAGGATAGTCGCGTTGGAATTGCGCCTGCGTGATGCCTGATGCAACCAGTGTGCCCTCAACTGTGGTGATGTCAAATCGTTGACTGGTATAGACGGCAACGCGATGCGCACTCGATTGCAGATAGACGATCCGATGACCAAGCTCTTGTTGCCTAACCGGGCTGCTGGGCTGTTCGACCGTCTGCTGAGGGACTTCAATGCTTCCCGAGTAGAACATGGTCATGATTCCAACAATTAAGGCGAAACCTAAAAAGGTTGGCAAGGCGGCGCGTTTCATGATTGACCTCTCAAGATAAGCGATAAGCATCAAGGCTGTGATTTTTGGAGTGCGGCGATTCATCGCCGCACTCCAAAAACGCTGTTGTTGTGGAAGACAATTCCTCGAAATCAAACATTCGTCGAGTCTGCCTTTAGTCGACGTGACAAAAAACGTTTTCCAAATATCACAACGGCGCAAATCGTGCCCGCAAATAAAAGAAACACGGCGATGGAAATGCCACGGTGAAGGAAACTTGTGCCCCGCTGATCAGCGTTGATGGAGTCTGTGACTTGTGCCGATTCCAGGACCGGATCCTCATAGTACTTTTCACGAAACTTGGCATCGACGTCAACGCCTTCCGCTATCCATCGTTTCTCGTCAGCGACAAGTTCTTCGTACCACTTGTTGGCTTCTGCAAGTTCTTTCTTGAACTCGGCTTCCAAATCCTTCAGCGGCAATTGAGTATCAGCGCTACCATCGGTCTGATTTTGAATCGCGGCAACAGCACGATCGCGGTATACCTTTTGGACCTCGGGATCCTTCGCTTCATAACTGGCCTTCAAGTACGCTCGAGTGGCCAGTTGCTTCGCGTCCTCGTCGGGTTCGTAGGAGTGAACCAATAAATCACCGAGCGCCTCGAGCAAGACGGGCGCATCGTGCTTTCCAAATCGCATCATACCCAGCACGCCCTTTTGTGCTTTCTTCAACTCTTCGACTTGCTGATCGCTATCGGCCCCCTTGAGGTTTTGTTGTTCAAGCACGAACGCCGCGAAACTGTTGTAAGGCGGGCTTCGTTGTGGCAAGTAGACGGGCAACTTGATTTTGCCCTCATGCTTCATCTCCATCAAGTACTGCACCAACAACCGCTGATAGATTTCGCGGCCGAAGTGCGCGTTCGGGTTGATGGCGATCGCCTTGTCGATGTACTCGATACCCTTCTCGAACTGACCGGCATGAATATAGAACGTGCCGAGATTCGCTAGGGTCTCGTATCGGTCCGGCTTCAACCCATGAGTATCTAGGGCCAACTCGATGGCCTTTTCGGATTGCCCGGTCTTGTCATAAGCGACAGCCAAGTCGTCTCGATAACGAAGCCGCTCGGGGTGTTCAGCGTGTTTCGGCAGGCGATCTTGAATCCGCCACTGGTAGAACTCGGGCGAGTGCCTGCGGAACTTGCCCGTAATCAATTCGAGAGCTGAAGGAAAACGCTTGAGCTCCATCAACAGCGTGTCCATATCCCACAGGCAAGCAAGCGCCGGGGAAATGCCAAGCGACACGATCATCAAAGCTAGTAGCAGACGGCAGCGCATAATCAAATGGTACTCGCGGAACATCCATGATGGTAGATGAATCCCAGATGGGCGCGCTAGGTTTCCTCGCCAATTTGCTCTTAGTCGGCGAGTTGATAACGGACCTGCCCGTTAACCATCACCATGCTCGCTCGCCCCCGAACCGTCCAGCCATTGAACGGAGTGTTACGACTCTTCGAGGCAAACTTGTCGGCGTCGATCGTCCATTCGATGTTGGGATCGATGATCGTCACGTCAGCATCGGCACCAGTGGACAATGTGCCCTTTTGAAGTCCGAGCAACTTGGCCGGAGCCCAGGACAACTTGTCAATGAGTTGCAACCACGTCAAATGCTCGGGCTCAATCAGTGCTTTGATGCAGACAGGCAACAGTGTCTCCAACCCGATCGCACCGAAAGGAACTAGGTCCAACTCCAGGTCTTTCTTCTCCTGCGCGTATGGCTGATGGTCCGAGCAAATAATGTCGATCGTTCCGTCGCGCAGGCCGCCGATCAAGGCGTTGATGTGGTTTTGCGTTCGAAGCGGTGGGCTCACTTTGAAGCTGGAATCGAAGCTTTGCAGTTCTGCGTCCGTCAGAGCCAGATGATGCGGAGTCACCTCGGCGGTGACGTGGATTCCTTTAGCCTTAGCGCGTTGAATGCGTTCCACACTCTCGGCGGTCGAGATCGTCATCAAGTGCAACCGGCCGCCCGTCAGTTCTGCCAGGGCAAGATCGCGGCCAACCATGATCTCCTCCGCAGCAACGGGCATCCCGCGCAATCCCAAGAGCGTCGAAAAGAAGCCTTCGTGCATCACGCCCTTGTCGATCAACTCGGGAACGTGCGGCTGATTAAAGACACGCCGATTGAACATCCGAGTGTATTCAAGCGCTCGCCGCATGATCTCGGCATTGGCGATTGGGTTCGTCGCGTCGGAAAAGGCGACGGCGCCGCCCTCGATCAATTGCCCGATTTCCGCCAGCTCTGTTCCCGCGTTGCCCTTGGTAACGGCGCCGAGTGGAAAAACATTACAGTGAGCGGCTCGGTCGCATTGCAGCTTGACGAATTCCGCCGCCGCGCGGTTGTCGACGACGGGGGTCGAATCGGGCATGCACGCGACACTTGTCATGCCACCAGCCAAAGCCGCTGCCGTTCCCGATTCGATCGTCTCGTCCTTTTCGTCGCCCGGTTCACGAAACGAAACGTGAGCATCGATTAAACCCGGGCAAACAATCATGCCCAACGCCTCGATCAGTTGATCGGCAACCGTGGTGGCATCGTCGATGCCAACGACTCGACCGTCTCGCAGCAACAAATTGCCGACGCGATCGATTTGCTGAGAAGGGTCGATGATGCGACCGCCGCGAATCAGCGTGGTGCTCATGCTGTTGCCTCCTGAGTCGCTAGTTCTTGCTGCCGCTGATGCAGCAGGTACAAACAAGCCATGCGAATCACCAAGCCATTGGTGACTTGATCCAGGATTACCGAATGGCTGCCATCGGCAACATCGGGCGTGATCTCGACGCCACGATTGATTGGACCGGGGGCAAGGATCACGACGTCATCCTTCGCCCGCTGGATTCGGTCACCGTTCATTCCGAAGAAGTGAGCGTACTCGCGAATCGATGGGAAGTACGCATTCCGCTGACGCTCGAATTGAATCCGCAGCAAGTTGATGCAGTCGGTCTCGGCCAGCACTTCGTCCAGACTATTGGAAACTCGGACGCCCAAGCGTTCGACTTCCGGCGGGATCAGCGTCGACGGACCACAGACGATTACGTCAGCGCCAAGCTTCGTCAGGCCCCAGATGTTGGAACGAGCGACGCGGCTATGCAGGATGTCTCCCACCAGCGTCACCGTGAGCCCTTCCAGGCTTCCGCGTTGCTCACGAACTGTAAAAATATCCAGCAACGCCTGAGTCGGATGCTCGTGCGTGCCATCTCCAGCATTGAGCACAGCAACGTCGACATGCTTGGCCAGAAGATGCGGCGCGCCGGGTGTGCCGTGTCGAACAACGACTTGGTTGGCACCCATGGCCTCGATATTCCGAGCCGTGTCGAAAAAGGTTTCACCTTTGCTTAGGCTGCTGCCGGACGCGGTAAAGTCGATCGTGTCGGCACTCAGCCGTTTCGCCGCCAGTGAGAAACTGGTCTTCGTTCGCGTCGAGTTTTCAAAGAAAAGATTGGCAACAACGGTTCCAGCAAGCGGGCTGAGCTTTGTTTCGCCAGCCGCCGCGAGCCGCTTGAATTCAGCAGCTTGATCGAGAATGAGTGTAATTTCCTCGGCGCTCAGACCTTCTAGTCCCAAGAGATGTTTCTTGGTCCATTTGGAGGCCGAGGATTCCATGTTGGCCATGGTCGCCTCGCATCATTGAGAATGAGGGTGCAAGTTGTTGAGATACGCTATTCAAGGTTTTGCCCAGTTGCCAATTGACTTCAGTTCGTTAATCGTAACAGCCCAGCGGGCAGCCTTCAACGCGACCGAGAATGTGTGTTTTGCATGTTTGAAAAGCTCGACAATCTGTGGTGTTTCGAATCCGACAGCGAAGCAGCAACCGCCAAGCTCGGCCGTGCGATCGCCAACGCGATCTCACCAGGCGACGTGATCGCACTCGTGGGCGATCTGGGAACTGGAAAAACGCGCCTTGTCCAATCAATTGCCGAGGAACTTGGCGTCAACCGAGACGACGTCAACAGCCCAACATTCGTGTTAATTCAACACTATGACGCCACAATTCCACTGCACCATATCGACGCCTATCGACTGCGTGATGAGGACGAATTCATTGAACTAGGCGTCGATGAACTCATGGGAGGTGACGGAGCAACCTTGATCGAGTGGGCCGATCGAGTGCAGGATGCCTTGCCTTTGGACGCGCTGTGGATCATTGGTCGAGTCACGGATCAGAACGAACGAGAGTTCTCTTTCCGAGGGCAAGGAAAAGCGGTCACAACTATCCAGAGGGTTTCCAGCAATCTCTGAGCCGAACGACGGATCGCTTGCCGACCGACATCGTCTGCGTTATTGAAGGGTTAATCATCGCAAAGGAAGTAGCACAATGAGCATGTCTCCCGAAGTCGTTCAGCAAGTTCGCGAAGCAGTCAACATCGACAGGTTGTTGGACACGGCAGTCAAATTGATCGAGATCCCCAGTCCAACGCGAAGCGCCGGTAAGGTCGCCGATTTCTTGGCGCAGCTCCTCACTGACGAGGGGTTTCAAGTCGAGCGCCTAGACGCTGGTTGGTCGGATGCTCCGGCCGTGATTGCTCGAATGGATTCTGGAGCGCCTGGTAAAACGCTGCAGTTCAACGGACACCTGGACACCGTTCATTTGCCATTTGTTCCGCCACGGATCGAGGATGGCAAGTTATACGGTAGCAGCGCGTCTGACATGAAAGGCGGGTTTGCAGCCGCAGTCGAAGCGGCAAGAGCCGTGCGCGATACGGGTTTGCTGAAATCAGGATCTCTGCTGCTGACGGCTCACGACATGCACGAAAAGCCGTGGGGTGATGGCAAACAAGTGGACGAATTAATCCGCGCTGGTGTGATCGGCGACGCCGTGATGTTGCCCGAGTACTTCTGCAGCGCCCTTCCCGTCATCGGACGAGGAATGACCATTGTCGATATTACCATCACTCGCGATGGCGAGCCGATGCACGAAATGATGGGTGGTCGCGAACAGCCAAATGTGATTGTTGCCGGCTCGAAACTTGTCTCGCGATTTGCAGAACTGGACGAGGAATTAGCGAAGATCACTCATCCATTGGCGGGCCGTGAGAACATCTTTCAAGGGATGATGCATAGCGGTGAAATCTTTAACCAGTCGCCGACCCGAATGGAAATCAAGGGAACTCGACGTTGGCTGCCACAAACGACTTTCGAGTTCGTACAGCAACAGATTTTGGACATCGCCGCAGAAGTCGCGGAGGCTACAAACACTCACATTGATGTCAAATTCCAGATTGCTCGCGATGCATATCAGATCGACGAAAACGAGGACATTGTCAAAGCCTTCCAATCGGCCCATGAGGGTGCCACTGGCCAACAGTTGCCTTTAGGAGCCAAGCCGTTTGTCGATGATGGCAACACGTTTGTGCGGCTGGGGGGAATTCCGGCGATTACACACGGGCCGGATGCCAAGGGGGCTCACACTGTGAACGAAGAAGTGCCGATTAACGAACTGGAACGCATCGCGAACGTGTACGCACTGACGGCTCTTGCCTTTTGTTGATTCGAACGAGTGACGATGTCAGAACTCCGAGCAACTCGCCCCCATGAATTGCCTCTGTTGGCGCAGTTATTAGACGATGTCTTTCGGCGGTCGAAGGGTGTGCTCGACCAAAGTCAGTTGACCGATTTTCCGTTGGTGTATTGCCCAGAGAACTTGTCCAACAGCCGAGTGATCGTGGAGGACACTCGCATCGTCAGCCACGCCGCGCTTTGGCCGCGGCAATTGATTGTCCAGAGTGTCGACCTGAAGTCAGCAATCATCTGTTCGGTGGCGACTTTTCCCGAGTACCGCATGCGTGGCTACGCTGCGACACTGATGCGCAGTTTGCAGCAGACACTGGTCGAGGAAAGCTATGACATCGCCATACTATGGACGTCCGTGCCAGACTTCTATTTGAAGTTAGGCTGGCAAGCGGTCGCACCGGGCGGCCTTTTGGTAACACTCGATGGCTCATCGATCCCGTCAAGAGACAACGGGCCGACGATTGTGGCTTACGACGAGTCATCGCATCTCGATCAACTGCTCGCGATTCATGACCACGAACCCGTACGCATGCAACGCACGCGGGATGAGTATCAAAAGCTTTTCAAGTTGCCCAAAATCAACGTCTACACGACAGTCATTGATGGCCGCGTACAGGCATATTTGGCTCACGGAAATGCCTGCAACAAGCGAGGATTGATTGAGTATGGAGGCCCAGCCAACGACATCATGGCACTAGCCGAACATGTGGCGCGTGATCTTGACGAGCCAGTCGACTGGACGGTGTTCTCAACGCGACAAGACTTGATGGAACGAGTGCTGCAAAGCTCATTGCCTCACCAACCTTTATGTGCTTCCAAAGGAGCAGGAACGGAAATGATTCTTCCGCTTCGAGATGACGTCATCACCGATTCCCTTCTGCAGAATCTATTCGTCTGGGGCCTTGAATGGGCATAAGCGATCGGCCGATGTCGACTTGCGTCACTTCGTTAAACGATGCTCTTACTTTAGGTATACCAACCCCAAGTTGCTCGAAAAAACCGCCAAAAGGGGGCCTGAAGTTGCATTCACTGCTCTACAGCATCACTATGGATAGGTTCATTTTCTTCAACGGTTATTTCGGGCTTTGTTATGGGTGACGATCAATTAACTCTGAAAGAGGAATCTCCCAGTCCGCGAACTATACTGATTCAGTCCATTCTCTTGGCGGGCGGTGTTTTCGCTTTCGACGCGTTGATTCCCGTCGAGATGGTCGGAGCCGTTGCCTATGTGGTAGTGGTGCTAGCATCACTCAACCTGCGGACGCAAACGGCACCTCAAGTCATTGCTGTACTTTGCGGAGCGTTGGTAATTGGCCGCATCTTTCTGGCGCCGGACCTGTATCGAGTCGATATTTACGAGATCGTCACGAATCGCTTGTTGGTGATCTTTGGAATTTGGGTCACAGCCGCTTTGGGAATTGAACGGATCAAGTCCGAAGTTGCCCTGCGTTCCATGCAAGACGAACTGGAAAAGCGAGTCCAAGAGCGAACGGCCGAGTTGGCTCGCAGCAACGACGATCTTCGCAAGGAAATTATCGATCGCGAGCATGCCGAGCAAGCCAGCCGCGATATCGAAGACCGCACGGGAATGATCATCGACCATGCGTTGGATGCGATCATTTCGATCGATGGTGGTTGCGCCATCATGACCTGGAATCAAATGGCGGAAACGACGTTTGGTCGGTCGCGAATCGATGCCTTGGGCGAGTTGTTGCCCGAACTGCTCTTGCCGGAAGCTTCACGCGGCGAGTTTCAGCAAGGAATCGCCGCATTCTTAGAGTCGGGCGACGACAGTTTTCTAAATCGTCGAACGTCAACAACCACAACCGCTCAAAACGGAAGCGAAGTCGCCGCCGAGATGACTGTTGTCCCAATCCCTTGGGAAGGATCGTTCCTATTCAGCGTGTTCATTCGAGCCGAAGGAACAACACAAACTGCAGACGCTGAAGCTAACGAAACGAACGATACCGACGAGTCTGCTGAAGAAAACGCGGCCGAGCAAAATGAAGAGAACGCCGAAGAAAGCGCCACCGTCGATTAATCATCTTCGGCTAGCTTCCGCCTTTCGGCTCCCAATCTGTTCCAAGATCCCCTCACGGTGTTCATCCAGGATGATGATCTTTTGCCAGATCTTGCGAGACAAGCCGGTGCAAAGCGTCTCGATGTCATTGGCGGCTGAGATGGCGACAGGGTCCTCGAAGTATTGAATGTAGAGTGCCGCGATCTTTCCATTGAGTGAGAGTAGCTCGCAGCAGTAGTCCAGATAGCGGCTTAGCTCGACCGCCGTCATATTCAATTTGGGTGACACACTTGTCACCTTCGCATCTTTCCGCAGACGCTCTGGGTCCTTGGTCAATTGGTGCATGTCGATGATGTGCGCGACCGAGCGAAGCTCGTGCAGTGCGGCCAACGCTCGCTTGCGTTTAATGCGGTTCTCGATCGTCACCAAAAACACGATTGCGGCACCGATCAAGATCACCAAATTCAAGCCTGGCTCGGCCACTTGGATGAACTCCAAAAACGTGACCTCAGTTTGCGAATGACGCAACACGAAATACGGCGCTACAGAGATGCCGATCAAAGACGCGATTCCCAGCGCGATCAAGAGTCGCAGAGTGTAAAGCCGCTTCGCGATGAGCCCAGATCGCTTCTTCGCTTGGTCAGCAATGCTTTTTAGATGCGTGCACAATTTGTAGAGCCCGGAACTAGGAAACCGGACCTCGATTCGCGACGCCAGCCGTTCTAATGTCACGACGATCTGGTTGTCATCGAGATTGGAGTACTGTTTTAAGTCTTTGTTCATAGCCTTCTTGATGAGGAGCTGCGGAAAGTTGTTGGTTTGAACTACCAATACAACTTGCCGGATCACCGCTTTGTTAAAGTTTGCCGAGATTTCGGATTATATCGATTGGTTTCGTTCGTCACAGGATACCAGTTGTAACGGTTGGTTGCATTTGGCTTCTAGCTTCTTTTATAGCGGTCATTGATGCGATGAACGTTAGGTGCGCGGAATTCCGATGCAAGATAACAGGAAATATCCGCAAAATCGGGACACTGGACCGTCCACAACAAACAACCATTGGTTGTGCACACTCGGTGACATCATGACGGAATCACAAAACCAATCGGACTCGCTTGTCGAAGAAAACAAAACCAAAGCTTTCTTTCGAGGCATCATGATCCTGACCATTGCCTTCGTATGCGGCATCATGGTTACGTTTGGGATCTCGAAAGCCCGCAAAGTCGAGTTTGTGGGCTTCATGCATTCTCAACAAACCAGCGTTCACGTGCTGGAAAGCGGTATTGTTTCTCAGATTCCCGTTCAAACGAACGCGATGGTCGAGAAGGATGATGTCATCGCCGTCCTGGTGAACCCTCAACTACAAGATGACATCGACGCGGTAACTCAAGAAATCAAAGCGTTGAAAGCAGAACGCGATCAAGTTATAGCGAATCAAAAACGTCGCCTCAGTGGAGAATTGCACCACTTGGACCGCCAAGTGAATGAAGTCGAGTTGAAGCAAGCATCACTCTTGAAAGACAAGTTCACGCAAGAGCTACAAGTCGAAGCCTGGAAGGGATTCGCTCAAGAGATCGATCAATGGCTCCCAGAAACGAGTCCCGACAAAGTCTTCCGCGAAGACATCGCGACTCGAATTGTGCCGACCGAGGAAGCTCGAATCCGCGCGATCACCAAGCAGCAAGTTGCGTTAAACAACGTGGAAGCTTCGGCCGCGCAAATGAAGATTTGCGAACGCGACCTAGAGACAATCGCCAAGCGTCGAGAAGAATTGCTCTCGGAAGACAACGATGCCCAATTGGCGGGAATCGAAGTTCGCTTGGAACAAGCCAACGATCTGTTGAAACGGCTCGAAGAAAAGAAATCACTGCTGACCCTGAAGGCCAGCGATTACGGAACCGTCGGTGTTCTTCGCGTGCAAGTCGGCGAACCCGTTGCCTCGATGCAAAAGGTTGTTGACATCATGAAGGTCGATCAACCGTTTCTGACCGTTCGCATTCCAACAACACAAGCCGTCGAACTAAAGACCGACAACATTGTGTACCTGAAGTTTCCTGGCAATCAAAAACGGATCGGTCGAGTTGATTCCGTACCGCCACAAGCCGATCCAGTTGCTGATGGCGAAGACATGACCTATCTCACGGTTCGTATAAACCCAGCTGGCAAGCTCTGGCCGGAAGCCCTGCCGATGGGCTCCGCCGTGACTGTTTCGCTGAAGAAATGACTCGCGCGGTTTCACTCAACAGCGTCTTCCAAAATGTGCAGGCTCGCGCCGGCGACGTAGTCCTTGATCTTCTCACGATACGTCAGCATGTGCGGGGCTACTAAGTGAGCTTTCAGCGCATCGATGCTTTCCCAGCGTTCAATCACCGTCACGCTGTTGTCGCGCATCGGGGCTTGCCGGTCGATGTCGGTTTCGGTGTCAATGGTTGGTCGATAGTCCAGACAACCATCCTCGGCTCGCACTGCTGGCACGATTTGAGCAAACTCGTTCAAGAATGCTTCGCGACATCCCGGATTTAATTCGATAACGCAAACGACTGAGACCACCACAAGGCTTCCTTTCTGTTATTGAGACCAATAGCGGCGGTCTAGTGTGCGGTAGTTGATCGCTTCGCTCAAGTGAGCGGCATCAATTTCGTCGCTGTGATCCAAGTCGGCGATCGTTCGGCTGACTCGCAGAATCTTGTCGTGTGCCCGTGCGGAAAGCCCCATCTCTTCCATGGCTGATTTCAGCAAGTTCTCGGCGTCAGAATCCAAACGGCAGTGCTGACGAATTTGCCGCGGTGTCATCTTGCCATTGACCATGTTGGGTTGATCAGAAAACCGAGCCTGTTGTCTCTCCCGCGCATCGATCACTTGCTCGCGCATTTGTTCGCTGTTCGTGCCAGCCGAGTTATGCGACAGTTCACGGAACGGAACGGCGGGAACTTCTACGTGGATATCAATGCGATCCAGCAATGGCCCGCTGATCTTCGCCAAATAGCGTTCGACCTGCATCGGCGTGCAGTTGCAATTTCGTTTGGGATCCCCGCGAAAACCGCAAGGACACGGATTCATGGCGGCGATCAACATCAAGTTAGCCGGAAACGTCACACTTCCCAAAGCCCGTGAGATAGTGACACAATTCTCTTCCAGTGGTTGGCGCAGAACTTCCAACGTACGACGGTTGAATTCGGGCAACTCATCCAAGAACAACACGCCATTGTGAGCCAAACTGATTTCGCCAGGTGCCGGTGTGCTGCCACCGCCGACTAAGCCAGCCTCGCTAATCGTATGATGTGGCGGCCGAAAAGGTCGCTGAACCATCAACGGTTGCCCTGAATCCAATCGTCCACAGGCACTCCAAATACGAGTCGTCTCCAGGCTCTCTTCAGGCCCCAACTGTGGCAAGATCGTCCCCAGCCGCGCGGCCAAAAGCGTCTTACCCGTGCCCGGTGAGCCAATCATCAAGAGATGGTGAGTTCCCGCAGCAGCCACGGTGACAGCTCGCTTCGCGGTCTCTTGCCCTTTGACATCGACGTAATCAATGTTGTACGTGCCAAATTCGTCAACGGCGTTCGACCAATTGAACTGAGCGGCATCGATGGGCAATTGTTCGGAATAAAAGCCGACGGCCTCGGCCAAGGAGCCGACTGGGATGATATCGATACCCTCGACAACAGCCGCCTCGCAAACATTGTCGATGGGAACCAACAACCCACGCTTCCCCTGATCTCGAGCTGCAATGGCCATCGACAGGACGCCCTTGATGGGGCGTAGATTGCCGTCTAAGGCCAGCTCGCCAACGGCCGCATAATCATTGAATAACTCGGACTCCAATTGGCCGCTGGCTGTTAACAGTCCCACAGCAATCGGCAAGTCAAACGAAGCAGCATCCTTGGGCAAATCGGCCGGTGAGAGATTGATGATGATTCGATCAATGGGACGCGTGTATCCGCTATTGACCAAAGCCCTTTCGATGCGGTGAGTGCTTTCTTTGACAGCCGCTTCAGCTAAGCCGACCAGTATCGTCTTCGGCATCGCCCCCGGAGAAATGTCGACCTCGACTTCGACGGGCTTCGCATCGATCCCCAACAGCGAATAAGTATACAGCTTGGCGAGCATCGCTTTTCGTGCCTACACTAGCAGAGTCTAAGAGAGTCACGTTGCACTGGCGTCACTCTACTCAACGTACGCACATTACTCAATTGACCGGCGTTCTTGTGAGCAGTTCTCTTTCCGAACCAACGTTTTTCATCGCCGGTGCCCAGCGCTGCGGAACAACGTGGCTGTATCACTTGCTGGACGAGCACCCCGATATCTTCATGGCCAAACCTGTGCGGCCAGAGCCAAAGTTTTTCACAAGCGAGCCAACATCAACCTCAATCAACGAATATCGCAAGAAGTACTTCGCCAACACGGGGAAGGCAACGGCCATAGGCGAGAAGTCCACAACTTATATCGAGGTGCCGCAGGCGGCCCATTGGATGCGTGATGCCTTTCCTGGCTTAAAGCTCATTTTCTTACTGCGGCATCCGCTCGAGCGGGCGATCTCGAACTATTGGTTCTCACGAGAAAACGGGTTTGAGACCGAGCCACTCGCCCGTGCGTTCGAACTGGAGTCCGAGCGGCTTGGCCAAACGAAACCAGAAAACGTATCGACTCACCCCAACGCCTATGTGCATCGAGGGCATTACGCCAAGTTTCTAGAACCCTATTACGCTGCATTCTCCGCCGCGTCGATTCATGTTGTGTTGCTCGACGATTTGGTGCGAAATACTCAAGCAGCGATTTCGAACACGTATCAATTCCTCAGTGTCCGCGCGGATTTCAGGCCACCGTCGATGAACAAGGCTTTCAACGAATCAGTTCGAGCAGACGATGTGCTTACGCCGGCAGAGACCGCTCGCTGGCTCACTGTTTTCCACGAAAGCAACACGCGGCTTGGCGAGCGGCTCGGACGCGACTTGGCAATGTGGGAGCAATAATCAAACCGGAATTCACTCGTGACAAGCATCCCTTTCAACAAACCGTACATGACTGGCAGCGAGCTGACACACATCACTCGAGCCGTCGAGCTGGGCAACATCACCGGCGATGGTCACTTCACCGCGGAGTGCTCACGCCTGCTCGAATCACGCTACGACATCGCCCGGGTACTGCTCACACCATCGTGCACGGCGGCTTTGGAAATCTCCGCAATGCTGCTGAATCTCCGAAGCGGCGACGAGGTGATCCTGCCGTCTTACACTTTTGTGTCGACGGCGAATGCATTTGTGCGATTGGGCGCCAGACCTGTCTTTGTCGACATTCGAGAAGACACGCTCAACATCGATGAAACAAAGATCGAAGCGGCGATCACAGAACGAACCAAGATGATCTGCGCCGTGCATTACGCGGGCGTCGCTTGCGAAATGGATTCAATCATGAGAATCGCCGATGATCACGGCATCTCCGTCCTAGAAGACGCAGCTCAAGGTGTCCACGCGGAATATCGCGGCCGTGCTCTGGGATCGATCGCACCGTTGGGAGCCTATAGCTTTCACGCAACCAAGAACTACACATGCGGCGAAGGCGGCGCGCTGTGCATCAACGATCCCGAGCTCATCGACCGCGCCGAGATCATTCGCGAAAAAGGCACGAACCGCAACCAATTCCTTAGAGGTGACGTCGACAAATACACGTGGGTCGACGTCGGCAGCTCGTACGTACCCAGCGAAATCTCGTCTGCGTTCCTATTCGGTCAGCTCGAGCACCTCGATGCCATCGCCGAACGACGCAAAGAAATCTACGAACGATACGAAAGCTTGCTGCAACCGGTCGCGGACAATGGCCACTTCAGCCTGCCTTGTATTCCTGCAGATTGCCGTAGCAATTACCACATGTTTTACATCGTATTGAAGGACCAATCAGTACGCGATCAGTTGATCGACAACTTACGTCAAAATGGGATTAGCGCCGTCTTTCACTACATCCCGCTCCATTCATCGCTCATGGGCGAGTCGTTCGGTTATCAACACGGCGACTTACCGATCACCGAGAGTGTAAGCACGCGATTGGTTCGTCTACCGTTCTATTTCGAGCTCAGTACAGACGACCAACAATATTGTTGTGAGAAGATCTCCGAATTCTTCAAGCGTTGAGCTCGCGACGTGTCAATTTCAACGACAATAGAATTGTTGTGTTCGGTGGCAATGTTCCTAGCCGCTCGGTAGCTTAACGGAATCATAGATGCCCGGCTTCTTCGAAGAAGCCGGGCATCTCATCCTAACGGTACCACGCCCCCAGGAACGGAACGATGATGCACTGCCGAAGCCTACTGCTTGCTTGTCTGGTCACCGCCCTCTCAACAACTTCTTTCGCGGCGACCAAAGTTCATGTCGTTACGGGAAAAGACGCCCCGCAGATTGAACAGTTTGCGGCAACCGAGCTTGTCGGTCAGCTCAATCGCTTGTTTCAAGACGTCGAAGCTGTTCGCGCCGAGGGTGCTGGCAATGCGAAGCACGTAATTCTCGTCGGTAGTGCCGCAACGAACGAGGCCGTCGGCAAAGCCTTCCATGGCAAGTGGCCCAAGGTTTCGGATCAAGGCATCGTGATTCAATCGACAGAGCGAGGACTCATCATCGGTGGTGGTAGCCCGGCAGCCACGCTTTGGGGGGTTTACGAGTTCGGATATCGCAACGGTATTCGTTATCTGTTCCGCAGCGATATCTATCCGGATCAACAACCACTGAAGCTCAGCGGTTACAAACTGCGCATCGAACCGGCACTCAAGAACCGGACATGGCGAACGGTCAACGATTTTCCAATCGGGCCAGAATCCTGGGGCCTCGAAGAACACAAACGCTTCCTTGGTCAGTTGGCCAAAATGAAATTCAACGGGCTTATGCTTAGTGTCTATCCCTGGCAACCGTTTGTTGATTACGAGTTCGCGGGCGTCAAGAAGTCGACCGCCACGCTTTGGTATGGCGAAGAGTATCGAGTCGACGGCGACACGGCTGGCAAGAAAGTCTTCCGTGGAAAGAAGGTTTTTGAAAACCCGGACTTTGCCGAAGCAAAGGACTACAAAGCAAAGACCGCGGCGGGAACAAAGCTATTAACCGGAATCATCGACGAAGCTCATCGCCTGGGCATGAGCGTCGGCCTATCGATTTCTCCGTTGCAGTTTCCGCGTGAGTTCGAGAGAGCACTGCCCGGCTCGAAGATTGAACGTGCTCTAAACCAGCTAACGATCATCCCGTCAACACAAAAGTCAACGGACGAGACGCTCAAGGCACTGGTCGCAACGAAGATTGCCGCGTACATCAAGACGTACCCCACAATCAACGAACTGTATTTGGGAATGCCCGAATTCCCCGAGTGGCATGCTGATGCCGAAGCGGCCTGGGAAGAGTTGACTGCAAACAAAGACGTTGACGGATTGACATTGGCCAAGCTGATCGAGACGGGGCGACAACGCAACCTGATCGCATCCGGCAAACGCGGCGTTGAATCGGTCCGAGGAAATGTGGTGACGTTGGCGTTCCTGAACAACTTGCTCAACGACGACAAACTGTTGACACGACCAGATGGTAAGAAGGTCGTTCCTGTACTCCGCCAGATCGATCCTGTGTTTTATCCGATTCTGGATAAAGTCATCCCCACAGGCGCGGCGACGATGAATTTCATTGATTACACGGCTCGCCGAGTTGCCGAGCATCCAGAGCTGCTGGCATCGTTGCCCGCAGATAAAGTTGACGCGAGGCTAATCCTGACCTTGGCGGATGACAACATCGGCATCTTGCCTCAAACCAATACCCAAAGCATTGGCAAACTGATGGCGCTGTTGCACAAGAATGGTTGGAGCGGCTTTTCAACGCGGTATTGGACACCCGCCGAGTTAGACTCGTCCGTCCACTTCATTGCTCGCAGCGCATGGGACGCCAAAGTGACTCCGCGGTCGGCTCACGATTCGTTGTGGAGACAGATTACTAGCAATGACTCGGCCAGTGATCGGCTTTGGATCGGCCAAGACAACCTGGAGAAAGCCACGGCGCTCATCGATCTGAATGACATCGGTTTTGCATTTCCGGTCAAAGGCATGTTGATGAAACAGTACCGTCCGGAAGCCCCGCCGAAATGGTGGGAAACAGCGACCGAACATTACACGCAGTCGATGATCGAACTTTACCGCGCCGGTGGTGCCATTCATCCTCGATCCCGCAAACTGGTGTTTTACTACTCGAAGCGGGGTGAGTTTCCTTTGAGTTACTTTGCCGCCGTAACGGCACTTCGTGAAGCGGCCTTGGCCAAGAAAGACGGTGACACCGAAAAGGCCATCGAACAAATGGAAGCCGCGATCGAAGCCATCTACAACGGTATCACAACGTATGCGGATGTCTCAGAGGATCAAAGCGACCGTGGCGTCGTCGCCGTGCTGAACAAGTTCGGCTACCACCCGCTATTGGCAGAGTACGAGAAGTTGCTCGAAGAAGAGTGATTGTAGGCCGGAACAAGCGGAACGCAGTTCCGGCAGAACGCGGTTGGCGTTGATCAGAAAAGACCCAGGCTGTTGCCGGAACTGCGCTCCGGTTGTTCCGGCCTACTTCTGTAGCCTGCGACTACGTCTCTTCCGGCACATCGATCTTGATGTGCAGTTCCTTCAGCTGGCGTTCGTCCACGGTTGAAGGCGCGCCGCTGAGCAAATCGGCTGCCTTCTGAGTCTTCGGAAAGGCGATCACGTCGCGGATGTTGTCATCACCGCACATCAACATCACCCAGCGGTCCAAGCCCAGGGCGATACCGGCGTGAGGCGGTGCTCCGTAGCGAAGCGCTTCCAGCAAGAAGCCAAATCGACGTTCCGCCTCGTCCGCACTGATGCCCAGCAAATCAAATACGGTTTGCTGAACCGCCGGATCATGAATACGAACGCTGCCGCTGCCCGCTTCGTAGCCGTTGCAAACTAAGTCGTAAGACTGAGCCCGCACCTTGTCAGGGTCGGATTCCAACAACGGGATGTCTTCGTTAACGGGATAGCAGAACGGATGGTGCTCGGCATCCCAACGTTGCTCGTCTTCGTTCCACGAGACCAACGGGAAATCAATCACCCAGCAAGCGTTAATCTCCATAGGATCGTAAAGCTCAAGTTCCTTGCCCAACCGGTTTCGCAGATTCGCAAGTGCCGCCGAGGTCACCGCTTCCTTGTCCGCGACAAAGAACAGCAAGTCGCCCGGCTCGCCACCGAGTTTCTCGATCAACGCCTTTTGATGTTCCTCGGAGAAGAACTTCGCGATCGGCGAATCCAGCTTGCCCTCTTGAACTCGGAAAAAGGCCAAGCCCTTGGCGCCGTATTCACCGACGTACGCGGTCAACTCGTCGATCATTTTGCGGCTGTATTTTTCCGCGGCACCTTTGGCGTTCAAACCGCGAACTCTACCGCCACCACCGATCGTATTCTTGAAGACGCCAAAATCACACTCGGCCGCGATGCCACCGACGTCGACCAGTTCCATGTCGAATCGCATGTCCGGTTTGTCGCTTCCGAATCGCTCCATGACGTCTGCATGAGTAAACCGAGGCAGCGGTAGTGAGACGTTGACGCCACGAACATCTTTGACCAAGCGAGCGATGAGGCCATCGATGACGCCCAAGATGTCATCGCGTTCGACGAAAGCCATCTCGACATCAATCTGTGTGAACTCGGGCTGACGGTCTGCCCGCAAGTCCTCGTCGCGAAAACATCGAGCCACTTGCATGTATCGGTCAAAGCCCGCGACCATCAAGATCTGTTTGAAAATCTGAGGCGACTGCGGCAACGCATAAAAGCAGCCTTCGTGAACGCGGCTGGGCACCAAATAGTCACGAGCACCCTCGGGCGTGCTACGGCCCATGATGGGCGTTTCGATGTCGAGGAACCCGTTCTCGTCGAAATAATCGCGAATGGATTTCGTGATCTCGTGCCGTAGGATCAGGGCCTTTTGCAGGGTCGGCCGCCGCAGATCGACGAAGCGATGCTTGAGCCGCAATTCCTCGTTGGGCAAGTCTGAAGTGCCAGGCTCGAAGGGCGGCGTGAGACTCTTGTTGAGAAGCTCCAAAGACGTAGCCTTAACGTCGATTGTCCCGGTTTCGATATCCTCGTTGATCATGCCATCAGGGCGTTTGACAACTTGGCCCGTGGCCTGAATGACGAATTCATTGCGCAACGTGCGAGCCAGCTCGTGCATCTCGGCGCCTTCATCGGGATTGAAGACGACCTGTGTCAGGCCATATCGGTCGCGAAGATCGATGAATACCAATCCGCCGTGGTCTCGCCAACTATCGACCCATCCGCAAACCGTGACTGATTCGCCAACATTTTCCAAACGCAATTCGCCGCACGTGTGAGTTCTCAACACGATGGTTTTCTCCAAGTTCTCTCTTTGTATTGACGCTCTTAACGCTTCGTTTCACAGTCTAACAACAGCCAAAAACTTGTGATTCTGGTTGTAACGACCGCGAATTGTAAGGCAAAGGCCGGACAAAATGAGATACATTATAGGAGCCACCCAAAACGTGACAACGGCAACAAACCCCTGACTTAGCACAACAGTTCTTCCTATTCTGCCGACTTTTCCGAGAATGCCACATATGAGGACGCTCCAACAGATAGCCTTTGTCGTCGTCGCAGCTTCCGGCTTTGGGGTTCATCCCAACGAATTTCGATTTTGGTCGGTGGCCAAGAAGTCGGACAGAGAACTGGATTGGCACGCTCCCAAAGTAAGCGGCTTGGCATCGATGTTGAAACGACCGGTGACAACGCCTGATCAAGTCGTCGTCCACAGCGCGGCTTCTCCCGATGGAACACAATTAGCGGCCATTGGCGTGTTTGGTTTCGCCAACGATTTGACATCCTTAAACGTTTGGAACAAAGACGGCGCAAAGTCCACGTATCGTCGCAAGGTTGCCGACCGCTGGCTGGCACAAGACGTCGCATGGCCACCAACCATGAAGCACTTAGCCACAATCAGCCGAGCTCGCGTTGAGCCGGTCCACGATGTCTTAGCCATCGAAGTCTGGCGTGCGGACAATCCTGACGAGCCCACTCTTACCATCGAAACGCAAGCGGCACGAGGAGCCGGTCGCTTTGTATGTTTCAGCACGGATGGCCAGAAGATCTTGTATCCAAAACGTGGAGCCTTGGTCGAACAGAAAGTCGATGGCGACGAAGTCGTCGAATACGAAGCCGGGCTTCGATCAGATGCACGCTGCCGCGCCAACAGGCACTCTTGTCGCCACGATTTCCCCGAAGGTTCAAGAAAGAACCAGATCACAAGCAACAAAATTGGTGATCTGGTCCACGAAGACTCGCCGCATCATTTCGAAGCGCCCCTCAACATCGGGACGCTGGCGCGGTCAACTGACTTTCTCGCGCGATAGCAAACACTTGGCGTCAACGACCGTGACTCTTAAGCTTTGGACAGTCGATGCACTGATACAGTCGAAAGAAATTCGATCGGCTCGCTAAGTGGTGCTGATCGATTGACTGCGTGTTGACGATTACTCGCGGAATACTTCGTGGCACTTCGAGCAGCTTTCGCCAGCCGTTTTCCAGGCTTCGTAGGCCTTGTTGCCATTTTTGGCTTTGATGGCTTTGACCAACTCGGCTGTCGAGTTGCGATAAATCATGCTGTATTCTTGCCACTCTGGAATGTCTTTTTTGTCCTTGACTTCGTGTGTGTCGGCATACATTGGAAGTCCCAAAACGGCCAGAGCAACTGCATGACCGGTTGCTTCTTCAACATCGAATTTCCGCTCTGGTCGCCGACGCATATTGGTAACGGTTCGGCGAAGTTTGCTGTAACGTGAGTTCGCCTCTTCCATCATGCGGTGCATATTAACCAACTTCGTCCAACTGTATTCCTTCTTGGCATCGCCGGCTTTGCCGTTAAGTGCAGCTTCAATCTTGGCAATTCCACCTTTTACAGCATTCAAGTTTTTTTCATTTCGCACTGCAAGGGCTGCATCTCGAAGATCGGCGGCGGCCACTTTGACATCGCCGATCTTGTCGTGTTCGACCAATGCCTGAGCCAAACAAGCCAATACGCCGCCTGCCTGTGCGATTCCATTGACTTTCAGGGCTTGCTCAAAGGCAGCCTGATTCTTGGCCAGTTCTTCAAGTATTGCCAATTGGTGTCGAGCTTCGGCAACGATATCAGCGGCTTCGGCAACTGTGGAAATCTTGGCGGGAGCCGCTGCTTCAACGGGGGCCAACAAGGAAACACAAAGGGCGACGGCAGCGATGGAAAGTGGAAGGATAGCTTTCACGAGACGACTCTTCTTGAAGGTGGGATCAGTTGTGATTTGCGAACCATCCAATCTAACCAGAAACCGTCATCGAATCAAAGGTGTAGCGTTCGCACCAGATCGTTGGAGTCCAGCCTTTAGGGGCTTAGGGCGGCCTGCGCACAGATTGGCGGCTAAAGCCTGCACTCCAACGCGCAAAAGTGGCTAGCCATCACCCCCGTTAGCCGTATGGATTTCGCAAGAACTTCATGAAGGGCAAGCGGACGTTGCGGTAGAAGGTTTGGTCGGCTCGCAGGTTGGGGGCGGCTGGGCGGAAGCCGGCGGATGCGGTGAAGGTGACTGTGTCGTCTTGATCGACGCCATCGCCGCTGATGCCCAAGCCGCCGACAAGGACGCCGTTCTTGTAGATCGGGATGCTGCCCGGGAAGAAGACAACGCCGTTTTGATTGGCTCGAGCAGTGCTCTTGCCGTTGTTGAATACATCGGCGGCGGCCACAACGCCAACATCGCCGGGATCATGGAAGTTCGTGTTTGGGTTGAACGCGTCAAAGCCGAGCACGTTGTCGGTCGGATTCACGGCGCGATCGAACGCGTCGGCTGTGATTGGGGCTCCCGCGTTCTCGGCGGTCGCGGGATTGATGCCCGTGGTGTTCAGAGCTGAGAACTCGGGCGGCACTGTGTTTTCTTGACCTGACGGGAATCGTGGTTCGGCCAAGTAACGGAAGGTGCGATTCGTAAAGCCAACGCCTGCCGCGATGCCGGGAACTTGGTCGACGGCTTCCAGATCGTTCGCGTCACTGAAGTAAGCCACGTTGCGAGCCTTCGCCACGGCGACATCCAGTGAGAACACGGTCGCGTCTTGCATACGGAACAGTCCGAGAACTTCGCCAGCCGTATCGGTGACGGCGATGATCATTCGAGTTCGGCTGCTCAGCGGCAAACGGATTGCAGCGCGGACTCGTTGAGCTTCCGTGACGGCTTGCTGAATCAATTGCGTGACGTCATCGGCCGTCAATGCGTTGCTGCCGAGACTCTCGACGTCCGGTGATGCATGAGCGTTCACAAGCCAACCTTGCGGCACCGACCGGCCGCCAAGATGTTGAGTTCCGTTGGCATCGACCATTTGATCCGTTCCGTCATCCATGGCTCCGACGCCCAGGTTGCTGCCATATTGCAGTAATTGTTGAACGCCGAGGATTCCAGCAATCGGTCCGACGACTTCCAGCGTGATTCCCACCAAATCCAATCGGCCAAACGGCATGTCCAAACCGTCGACGGCTGGCACCGAACCACCGTTCACATCGACAACGGATCCAAACTTGGCTCCCGGAGCACCACTGGCAGCGGCGGTCAAACTTCCACCAGCGGCCGCGAATGCGATGTACTCGGCTTCAAGCACGCGCGGGGCGTTGGTGCGATTAAATTCAGTTTGACCCGCGTTGGCAACAAAGCCTTGTTCGTGAGTCGCAAAACCGTTCACGCCGGGGAAGAACACACCGATACCGCCGACCAACGTATCGCCGACACCGTCGCTGTTCGTATCACGGAACAAGGGAACTCCACCGGGTAACGTGGCAATGCCGCGCGATTGAGCATACGGCAGCAACCCGGAGACTCGGCCATACGACTCCGGCGCATCGATGGCTTGACCGGCGTCGACAAAGTTTTGATTGGCGTTGAAACGGCCACGCAACAAAATGTCGTCCGTCGTGCCTTTGATGCCGTCGTCGCCAGGATGCAGCGTGCTGTCCCGATTCGTATGTTCAATACCAAACAAATCAACATGCGGCGTAAAGGCAACTCCCGGCGGGAAGTGGCCGCCCAAACCGATCGGCGCGACGAAACCAGGGCCTCGCAAAGTTGACTGTGGATCGACGATGTTCGGGTTCGAGTCCACTTCGCGCTCGGTCACGGTCGACTGACTAATAAACCGAACCAATCGCGACGTGATCGGGGCCAAGGTCCCGTTGGCAGGATCTCCATTAGAGAAGAATGCTGCCGTGCGCGCCTTGGCAACGGCTCCATCAATAGAGAACACAAGCTTGCCAACCTCCGCAGTCTGCACGCCCGATTCCGTGCGAATTCCCAAGATATGACCGCCACGATCGACGACGGCGATGATGGCGTCGTTGTTCGGCGAGAGCACGTCGGCTCGCTGCAACAGCGTTTCCACTTCAGCCGCCGACAGCTGCGAGCCTCCCAAGACGCCGGAATCAACAATCGGCGGCGGTGGCAATTCCAGGTCCATCCAATCCATAAAGAACGTGAAGGCCTCGTCGGTTTCGGCAGCCGGACCGTCAACTGTGTTCGCTCCCGAGCCACCAGCTACGGTGTCTTGATCGCGCTGGCCGCTGACTCGATCGTCGCCGCTATCGCCCATGACGATGTCCGCGTCCAAGCCGCCCATCAGAACATCGTCGCCGCTGCCTCCCAAGACCGAGTCGGAGCCGCGGTTGCCGTATGCCCAATCGTCGCCAGCGTCGCCAGCAACACCGTCGTTACCGCCGCCGCCTCGAATCAAGTCGTCGCCGTTGCCGCCGCGCAGAATATCGTTGCCGAGGCTTCCAGAAATGCGGTCGTCACCCATTCCGCCCCAAACGCGATCGTCGCCCGTGCCGCCGCGGATGTTGTCATTACCTTTGCCGCCGTGAAGGTTGTCGTTGCCGGATTGGCCCAGTAAGAAGTCGCCACCCTTTCCGCCGATCAAGACGTCATCACCCGATCCGCCTCGCACAATTGCCGGAATGCTGAGATCGGCAAGGTCCACGCGATCATTGCCATCACGGGCATCGATACGGATTTCGTTGACTGCCGCAGCCGCGACACTGATCGAACCGTCAAGGTTCGCTGTCACACCAGCTATGGCAATAAGTCCGGCCGTGTCTTCGATCAACAGATTGCTGCCATCGTTTTGGATCGTCAGGAAGTTCTGTTCGCCTCGGCCAGCTTGGATGGTGAGCGTCTCGCCAATCAGTGAAACGTTGGCTAGCAAGACTCGATCTTCGAGCGTCTCGATTTGTGCGCGGACACGTTGGCGGGGGCGTTTGCGAAGAGTCGCCTTCAAGCGACGAATGATCGGAGCAATTGGGAGCAACATTGCGAGTTCTCAGGAAGGTGAAGGGAGGCGATATTTACCCGCGGAATGATGATTGTTGCACCAGCATCATTGTAACGTGGGGGGAGTCGGCGGTTGAAAACAATTGTGTGGAATCTCGAATGGAACCCGACGCGTTTCGTAGCCTGACTCTCTGAGTCGGGCATTGTTCGCAGCCCGACTCAGAGAGTCAGGCTACGAAACGCGGAGGGCAGTACGATGAATATCGTCTGGTGATTACGCCAAGCGCAATTTTTTGCGGGCGAAGTGTAATGACTCAACCAAGCGATCAATGTCAGCCTCATTGTTATAGACGGCAAGGCTGACGCGCACGGACGCGGAAACACCCATCAAATCGTGAAGCGGCATCGTGCAATGGTGTCCGTGTCGAACGAAGACACCTTTGATATCGAGCAGATTGGCGAGGTCCTCGGCGTGAGCGTCTTCCATTGTGAAGCTGATGATGGCCCCCTTGTCATCGACAGACGGCCCATAAATTTGCATCGCCGGAACTTTCAAAAGCTCGCTCGTGGCATAGCGTAGAATCTTTTCTTCGTGTTGATGAATCGCGTCGAAACCCAGCGCAGCGACAAAGTCAACGGCCGCGCCGAGTGCGATAGCTTGCGCGATTGGAATCGTTCCCGCTTCGAACTTGGCCGGTGACGCCGCCCACTCGGACCGATCTTTATACACGCGCGAGATCATGTGCCCGCCGCATAAGAACGGGTCCATCGACTCCAGCAGCTCTTCGCGTCCGTAGAGAACACCGATGCCGGTGGGACCGTAAAGCTTGTGGCCAGAAAACGAAAGGAAATCGATCTCTGGGTTATTGACGTCGGTCGGCGCGTGAGGAACGCTTTGGGCTCCATCGACCAAGACGACGGCACCGTGCTGCTTGGCCTTCGCCACGACTTCGGCAACGGGATTGATGGCCCCAGTAACGTTGGACATGCCGGTCAGGGCAACCATCTTTGTTCGCTCGGTGATGACATCGACTAAACTCGATAAGTCGAGACGATAGTCATCCGTCAACGGAATGAACTTCAATGTCGCTTGTCGCTCGGCCGCGATTTGTTGCCAAGGCACGAAGTTCGCGTGATGCTCCATTTCGTTGATGACAATTTCGTCACCCGGATGCAAGAACTTGCGGCCCCATGCGTTGGCCACAAGATTGATCGACATTGTCGTGCCCGACGTAAAGATGATCTCGCTCGACGAGCGAGCACCAATGAACTGGCGAATCTGTTCCCGCGCCGCTTCCAGTTGTTCGTCGACCTGAGCGCCAAAGTAGTAAACGCCGCGGTAAGCGTTCGCAAAGTAAGATTCGTAGACTTCGCGTTCCTTGTCGATTACGGATTGCGGCTTCTGAGCCGACGCGCCCGTATCCAGATACACGACGCTTTTCCCGTTGGGTAACGGTTTGTTTAGGATCGGGAATTGTTGCCGAATCGACTCGACGTCAAAGCCGGACGTTTCGATGACAGATGATTCGGACATCACACAGCCTGTTCAGCGATCTTTCGGATTCGTTCAACCATTCCCGACAAACCGTTCTTACGCTGCGAACTCAGATGCCGGTTCAATTCGAGCCGATCGAAGATGGACTCGACATCGGTTTCAAGAATCGCCTGCGGACTTTGTCCCGAGAAGATCGTCAAGATGACAAAGATTAAACCGCGTACGATCATCGCGTCGCTGTCGGCCAGCAACTGGACTTCGCTGTCGGTAATGTTTTCGGCGATCAGCCACACATTACTCTGACAACCATGCACGCGGTTGCGTTCGGTTTTCTGGTGGTCGGGAAAGTCGGGTAACTCGAATCCCATGTCGATCAAGAACTCGCAGCGTTCTTCCCAATCCTCGAGAGCTTCGAATTCTTCGAAGAGTTCGTCCAATGTCATTAGCTGTGTTTGACTCACTTTAGGCACCTTGAAGGGAAACCACTATCTTACGCGAAGGTTGCCGAGGATTCGAGCATGGCGGCTGATAGTAACCCGACGCGTGAGCAAGGGACGCTAACACCTATCCACAAACGATACGCATAGAACACGCGTTAGCGTCCCTCGCTCACGCGTCGGGTTACTATGGCAAGGTCTACTTATTCCACGCTGATGGATTGATGTTGGGCAAGGGCCTCGTCTGTGTCCGGGAAGTCGCTGCGCCAGTGGACTCCGCGGCTTTCCCTGCGGGCTTCGGCCGAGATTACCATGAGGCGGCTGACGAGGAGCAAGTTCTGTAGCTCCCAACCTTGTGGATCGAAGAACTCGCGGCTGGATGCATAACGGCCCCAGAACTCGACCTGCCGGACGGCTTCGCTGAGTCCCTCGGCGTCGCGTTGGATTCCGACGTTGCGCCACATCAGACTGTTCAGAGAATTGCGCATGTCGACCAAGTTCAGTTCTTCGTCATCACGTTTGTGGCGCTCCCAAGTTGAGACTAATGGCGGGACTCGGAAGTCATCTTCCATGGAAGACGCTAACGCCGAGGCTCCTTCTCCCGCGCGGCGTCCGAAGACGAGGCCCTCGAGCAGACTGTTCGAGCCCAAGCGATTCGCTCCGTGGAGTCCCGTCGATGTGACTTCTCCAGCACCCCACAGTCCTGGCAATGTTGACTTTCCGTTCTCGTCGACACTGATGCCGCCGATCATGTAGTGGGCTCCGGGACGCACCGGAATCAAATCACGGGTGATGTCCAAACCGAATTCGGCGCACACTTTGTTGATATGCGGAAATCGCTCGCGGATGAAAGTGTCTTCCTTGTGAGTCACGTCCAGGTACACACAAGGGTGATTTGTCTTCGCCATCTGATTCGTGATCGCGCGACTGACAACATCGCGCGGTGCCAATTCGGCCTTGGGATCGACATCCTGCATGAACTGATAACCGCTCGCATCACGAAGGATCGCGCCCTCGCCGCGGACGGCTTCTGATATCAAGTGCCGCGAGCTACCTGCGATGTAGAGCACAGTCGGGTGAAACTGCATTAGCTCCATATCTCGCAATTCCGCGCCAGCTCGAAACGCGATGGCATGACCGTCGGCGGTGGCGATGCTGGGATTTGTCGTCTCGCGGAACAATTGGCCGGCGCCGCCCGTGGCAAGAATCGTTTGCTTGGCCCAAATGAACGTTTTTCCATGCCGCTCGCTCCAAACAACGGCGCCGCGACATTGCCCATCGAATGTCAACAAGTCGATTGTGAAGGTTCGCTCCCAAACGCGGCTGGTGGCGTTGTTGCGGATGGTGTCGATCAGTGCCCGCATGACTTCCTTGCCCGTGGCATCGCCCAATGCGTGGACGACGCGCGGATGGCTGTGACCGCCTTCTCGAGTGAGCGCGATCTCGCCGTCAACTTTATCGAACTTGGCTCCGTAGTCGATCAGTGTTTGAATCGATTCGGGAGCTTCGCGGACGACCATGTCGACGATGTCTGGATTGCACAGGCCCTTGCCAGCGGCAATGGTGTCGGCAGCATGATTCTCGACATCATCTAGTGGATCCATCACGCCGGCGATTCCGCCTTGGGCGTAAACGCTGTTCGACTGGATCAGCTTATCCTTGGTGATAACGATCGTCTGCAGTTTGGGATCGACGGCCAAGGCGGCTCGGATGCCGGCAATGCCACCGCCGATGATCAGCACGTCAGCGAACGTGTGCTGCGAGCGTTTCGGCTCGAACTGAACGAGATACCGCCGTCGGGGAGTGAATGATAAGCAGGACATGATTGGGTGAGGTCTTGATTAGCGACTGCTGAATGATGATTGTTGATTTTCGAAAGAAAGAGAAATCCGTGCACTTCGGAGATCAACAATCATTACTCAGGAATCATCAATCAATTGTGTCGAAACGTCGCGCGTTTCCGAATTGTTCGGAACGAAATGTTTCGAGGCTAAATCGTCATTGCGGTGAAGCCACCGTCGACGATGATGTTGGCACCTACCAAAAAGCTGCTTGCTTTTGGTGCCGCCATCAATAAAACGGCTCCTGCTAACTCCTCCGGAGAACCGAAACGATCGATTGGCGAGTGCTCCATAATCGACGCCACTCGTTCTTTTGTCAGCACTTTGCGATTTTGTTCGGCTGGAAAGAATCCCGGTGATAACGCGTTGACTCGAACACCTTTCGGCGCCCATTCACGGGCGAGATTTCGGGTCAAGTTCAACAACGCCGCTTTTGTGGCCGAGTACGTGAAGACTCGCGAGAGCGGCAGTTCAGAACTGACGGACGTGATGTTGATAATCGAGCCGTGCTCCTTCTGGACCATGTACGCACCGAGAATCTGGCAGGCGAGCCGGATGCTGCTTAGGTTGACATTGAAGATGTCATCCCATTCCTCGGACGAGATTTCAACGAACGGAGTCGCCGCATTCTTGCCCGGGCCGTTAACCAAAACGTCACAGCAGCGATCGTTGGACTTCAGGTGATCGAGCAACTTGTTCAAGTCGTCCGCTTGAGTGCTGTCGGCTTGAAAGAACTCGGCACTTCCACCTTGAGCGGCAATGCGGTCAAGGATCGATTTGCCATCCTCGTCTTCTTTTAGTGTGCGGCCAACAACGATCGTGTGGGCTCCGGCACCGGCCAACGCTTCGGAAATCGCGCCGCCGAGCACGCCAGTGCCGCCAATGACAACGGCGGTCTTGCCCGTGAGACCAAACAAATTCTGGAGATATTCTGCGGATGCACTCATGGTTAATCAATAGACTCCAGTTCGACAGGGTCTGGGCTTTGCCCGACATTAATCAGCGTCCGCTCTTGAGACATCGCAGTCTGGGTTTCTCCTATGATTAGGGATTGCGGCTTGAGTTGTTGATGTACCGATAACCGCAATTCGCCGCTGGTCTCAACAGTACGGAACGTGCAAGCCTACCGCTCTTTGGAGCGAGTCGCAAGCGCTCAGTCCGCGTGTTCATCTTAGAGTGTGCTTAAGGATTCTGTCTTGCGTCACGGTGTGTCACTTCCAAAGTAACCCGACGCGTGAGCGAGGGACGTTCTCAAGTACTCCGAAGGAAGCGTTTTGCTTGCGAACACGTGTCAGCGTCCCTCGCTCACGCGCTTTAATGTTGCGAGTTTTCATGAACGTCCCCTTGACTTAACGTACTCCCTTTATACGCCGCGCTACGGAAGCTGTGAAGATCGGACCGAATCAATTAGACGGGACCGTGACCGAGCCAGAACAGCTCGCATATCACATACGCGTAGGGGAGAAACTGCGAGCTAAGCCAGTGCAGGGGCGCGTAGAAACTATTGTGAATCAGTTCGCCGATCGCAAACGGTAATGGCCACCGGGAGTCAATAAAGACCCAAATCCCGAAAGACAACGTGTAGAGAACGAAGACAAGAATCGCGCGGCCAAGAATGCGAGATGCTCGAACAACTGGAGAGGAAGCATTTCGGAATTCCAGGTATCGAGGCACATCAAAAATGGGAAACGACAGCAGCACAATTCCCGTTGCTCCGATCTTGAACTTGAAGAGGAATTCGAGCTTCAATCCAGGCCCGATGGGGTGACCATACTGCACAGCAATCCAACATGCCGCAACAATGACTACGAACAACTTACAAATGCAAGATACCGCCACGATTCAAGTTTGTTTATTTGAGCCAAAGTAGGTCGGAAAGTGCCTTGGTCTTGGCATTGCTCAACCGCGATCGGCCGGAGCTTCGCTTCGCTTGATCCGGCTTGTCTAGCCAACTCTCAAGTCAGCGTCACTTTCGCACAACCCGAGCATGAAGTCAGTGAAGTTTGCGGCAACGCGGTCGGTAAACCGATCACGTCTCAATTCAGTCCAACTATCGCGTCCTTCTCCTTTGCAAGCGTACGCCTCATCGCCAGCAGCTTCCTGGTCCCACACAACGACTGCTGGCAAGCGGGAGCTTGAATCGCTGTAATCGAAACAGCTGTAATCGAAACACAAGTAGTCGATATGCATCTTTTGCATTTCTTCAGGCGAATGCGGTCCCCAATACAACATTCCGAACAGCACGAGAAACGCGCCGCAACCGTCCGCAATGCCTTCGTACGCTTCCAGGCAGCCGATGTCCCAACTATGGCGAATGTCTGTTCCGGGACTTTCCCAATCGTCCTGAAATGGCTCGTTGTATGGACCACCGAAGTTGACGAATCTTCCGAGTCGTAGGATTTGACCACTTTCGGTCTTGAACCATGGGCGTTTCGGTATGCCGCCGTGATTCTTTTCGGTGTAGGCCACGTAAGCTGGATCGTAGACCATGTGTGCATAGTCTGCTGATCGACTTCGCTCGCTTTGCCGAAGGTCTTCAATATTGAGAGAACCAACAATTGTGTCTGGGACACAATCGAATTCTGGTGGGATCATCTAATTTGAGAACTCATTCAGATTACTTCAACAACTGAAGCATCCCTTCACCAAACGCCGTGCCAATTTGGGCGAAGCACCACGGGCTACCGAAGTAATGGTAAGGGCGATCGTTACCGAATTGACGCCATTTGTTGACGTCCTTGCTCCAACCACCGGGACCGGTGTAAATCTCGTGAGCTTCCATGTCCCAGTACTTATCCGTCTTGACGCACAGCGCGTTCCCCTTGAACTCAGGGTACTCAGGCACGGCCGCTTGAGCCTTCTTGATGTAATCGCGGGGCGAGCCTTCCTTGTCCGGCTTCAAACCGTCATGGCCCATTTGGCCGATGACGAAGGCCATCTTCGGAGCCTTGAATTCTTTGCGGACGTCTCGAATGAAGTTGGCCATATTCTTCTCGTAGGTCAGCCAACGGTCTTGATATTGATCGTTCCAACCTTGGAACCACACGAAACCGTCGATCTCGTAGCCTTGGGCTTTGTAACCGGGAAATCGTTCGCCAATATCGGCAAGACACTCGTGGACTTCCTTGACCATGTTTCGATAGTCCTTGCCGAACTGATCCTTGTATTCTTCGACAGTGACAATGGGTCGCGGTCGGAATTTTCGCAGCGGCCGTTCCTTGTTTGTCTTCTTGTTCTGCTCGGTGATCCGCTTGTTAGCAGCTTCGATTTTCGCTAGCTCGGCCTTGTTCCAGGCTTCGTTTTCGGCGTTCTGTTTCGCGGCTAGCTCCACGTATTCTTTGTCGCTCAGCATCGACGATGGCGGCAAAAGCCTCGAGCCAACGCACGACCGCCCCACGATGTCTTGATGATCAAGATTTGTTCGTCGTAATGATTTCCCACGACATGCCCAAAGTTGAACTCGGGCCCAAAGCCTTCTCGAGGGGCTCCGTATCCGACCGTCAAGTCGCCGTGCTTGCCCAAATAGTTGATCCAAACATCATGCCGAGTACTCCACAGATACGTGGGAGTCTTACGGCGATCATTCGGGTCCTTCGTCTCGGCAACTTTCTTACTGAAGGCCGCGTAGTCACCGTCTTTAATGAAGTGAGTATATCGCGCCATACTTCTCCTGACCAACTTGCCAAGTCAGCGGTTCCGGAAACCCACGCCCTTCCATATTCGACTGCCCAGCCAAGATAAAGACTTTGACCTTTTCTTTGCTGGTGGATGCCGCAAACTTTGGGTTCTCAGCAACCACATTTAGCAGAATCGTGGCAACGAACAGAAGTAGTATGAGTCGTGAAGAACGCATTCGATGTCTCCTTGAGCAATCGACGGAAAGCGGGCCCGATTGGCAGCTCTTATCATCATCAAACCGCTCAAGAATCGCTAGCTGCGGCGAAAAATCCTTTCGCATTGGTCAACAACTGAAAGCGTCCGGATCGGAACTACTCAACTACGAATATGAAGAAACGCGCAAAGAGGTACATGCTCACAATAATTGTTGGCAAATCAAAGAAGAGCGCAAGGAAGACATTGCGATAACTGCGTGCAGACATGTATTCCTGCTCGGAGGCAAGCATTGCCAACAACCACAGCGAATAAATCTGAAGCGGAAAAAAATGAGCCCTAACACGGCCGAGATCATGGCTCGCCGGGCAAATTGATCGGGGGCATTCTCGAATTGTCGAACGGACCTTTCCTGGACAAACTCCTCGTCCAACGATTGATCGCCTGCATCACGCGGATCGCCTCGTTCACTTGGAGGCGATTCTTCGAGCAGAGAGAGCGCACGTTCCACGTCTTGGTCGGCAACTTGCAACTTGACGCCACCAAGCGCGTTGCGCAAATGCCAAGCCATACCAATAGCTTCCGAGTCGCTCAGAAAGGTAGTGATTCCTTCCTCCTCGAGCTGACTGCGAACAATGCTTGCCTGCCATTGAGTACTGAATGTCGAGATTGTAACAAGTTGAGACATGACAAAGTCTCTATGTAGCTAGAATCAATCAATCGGCCTGCGGGTTAGATCGGTCTCGGTAATCAGATCCGACCAGCTTTCACCATGAACGTGAAGTTGCATTTTCGGACTTTCGTATTTGACTTGGAATTCAAACTTTCGTTGTCTCCACTCAAACTCTTCGTCACGAGTCCAACGATTCTTGAAGAACACCGCGGCCAAATCCTTTGCGTCTCCTTCTTCACTTGAATCGATCTTCCCTAGCAACTCGATCTCCTCTTGGCGAGGTGCTGGTTCAAAGTGATCGTCGTTCCAAATGTAAACTCGCGGGGCAGAATCCCACTCCTTCTGCTGTATTGTATAGAGTCCATCTTCGTAGGAACGGATCGCATGGATATAAGGATGAATTGACTTTCGAATGGAAACATTGCGAATTCGTCGTGAAACGCCTTCAGAGTTGAACACAACCACCTCGTGACGGTATCCGATCGCATAAGAATTCGGCGAAGAAAGTTTTCCCGGCTTTAGGACCATCTGGTTAATCTGCACGAAGCACCAAAGTTCGTCGTTCCATTCGACGACCTGCGTAAGGCCAACTTTCTCCCATGTCTTTTCGGAGATAAATGGCTCTTCGATATAAACGCAAAGACCGCCGCAAGTTGCCAACCACGTCAGAAGGCATGCAGTTAAGAGCTTCTGTTTCCAAGCAGTTGGAGTCGTCTTTAAGTCAGTTGCCATAGTCCGACCTCGAAGCGTCTGCGGCCAGATACAAGCCAACGTTGCTCTAAGTAGGCACAACCGTTTGATCGACGATTTGTTTGATCACGCCGCTGGCTCGTTCACGTTGACCTTCGCGAACTAAGCCGCGGCCGATGACTCGGTGGGCAAGAACTGGGATGGCGAGGCTCTTGACATCGTCGGGAATTACGAAGTCGCGACTTTCCACAAGAGCCATGCTTTGGGCGGCGCGATAAAGAGTGAGCGCGCCGCGAGTGCTCACGCCCAAGACCAACTCTTCATGCTCGCGCGTGGCGGTGACGATGTCCAGCAAGTACTCATTGATCGAGTCGTCGACCTTAACGTCGCGAACTTGCTGCTGCAGTTCCAGCAACGCCTCTTTGGTGACCACCGCTTCCAATTGATCAACCGGTTGTCCTTGGCGGTGATTATTCAAGATGTCGCGTTCGGTGTCGCGCTCGGGGTATCCGATGTCGATGCAAAGCATGAAACGATCGAGTTGGTTTTCCGGCAACGGGTAAGTCCCTTCGAACTCGAACGGATTCTGCGTCGCGACGACAAAGAAGGGTTGATTCAGGTTGCGAGTTTGTCCGTCCACCGAAACTTGCCCCTCGTCCATAGCTTCCAAAAGAGCACTTTGAGTCCGCGGGGTGGTGCGATTGATCTCGTCAGCCAACAGCACATTGGTAAAGACGGGGCCGGCGCGGAACTCGAATTCGCCAAGATTTGGCAAGAACACGCTGCCGCCAAGAATATCGCTGGGCAGCATATCCGGCGTGCATTGAAGCCGAGTAAACTCGCAATCCAAACTGCGGGCGAGTGCTTTGGCCAACGATGTTTTGCCAACGCCAGGGGCATCTTCGATCAGAATATGACCTTCGGCCAGCAAGGCCACGATCGCCAATCGAACAGAGTCAGACTTCCCCAACAGCGCGTTTGAAATATTTGCTTGAAGCTTTTCAATAACCGAATTGTTATGGTCCGCCACGAGGGACTCCGCAGTTCATGGTGTAGATCAAAGTAGGCCACGCATTATAGCGCTGGCAATGTCTTGAGTCGAGGAGCGATATCTAACAGTACATTAGATTGTCGTTAAAACGATTGGCGGAAACTTTGGCTTCAGTTCATTTCGGTTGGACGTTACTATGAGATAATTCGATGTGGCAAGGAGTTCTTCAGATGCAAACAGCCCCTAGGCTTCTGGACCCAAATCGGCCAAAGGCCGCCCCGCTTGAATTTGCGGGAAAATGGGTCGCTCGGGATTCTAAACGGACAGAGATCCTTGCGTCCGGCGATGATTTTGCGACGGTCTGCAATCAGGCCAAGGCCAAAATGGTTGCCCGCAACCACTGATGGAAGTCGTTCTTCAAACGCGCTCGCTAATTGGTTTTGCTCGAAATTCTTGCACGTGCCGACTTCAGTTCAATCTCCTGAGACCGGCGAGGCTCAAACAATTTTTCGACCGATCATCCCAATTCTGCTTTCGGGGGGTGAAGAAGCTTACCTTTGCTCTGCGCTTGTCGATACCGGCGCCGAAAACATTCTTATACCGAAGTCGATCGCTGACTATTTGGGAATTGAATCGCAGCCATGCAAAGGGCCGACGCCGGTCGCGTTTGGCGGCCATCCGTCGACACATTTTTTGGCAATGTCACTCTTCAAATCTCGGACGGCAATGAGCATATGGTATGGGAGACGAAGGTTTTGATTTTTGATGCATCATCAACAAGTGAGGAAACCGTCATTCTGGGCCAGCGGGGTTTCCTCGAACACATTCAAGCTATATTTGATGGCGAGGCAGCCACACTCGATATTGAAGCCGGCGTATTGATGCAACTACTCGGTAGCTGAGGATTGAAGCTGCAACGATCGATCTTTTGAACTGCTTTTCTTCCGCGCTCGTCTGGCTTGAGACTCGGCAGTGCGTTCTAGAATCTGATCCATGTCATCATGCACGGGTGGTTTTCTCGATCGAGATTCTTGAGGCTTGCGATCCACCAGCTGGCGGATCAGTTGAGGGCTGACGAAGGCAATGTTGGCCACAATCATAATCGTCCCGAAGGTGATCATGCCCAAGAACAAAGCAATACCCAGATGCATGCCGATCATTGTTGCCACGATCAACGGTCGACTTAGACGATGCCAAACCAAGGCCGCGTAAGACAGTTCAGCGGCGACGGTCATGTGGGTCAGAACGTTGATCACAGACGGCCATTGCACAATCCATGTCACGTCGGCCGATTGATATTCGAGGTTCGCGATCGCTCCCCAAACAGCCGTTCCATTCCACCACGCGGCGCCTTGCAACTTTGACGTGCCGGCAAATAGATATACTACACACAGGTGCAGTTGAATCAGTCGCGTCGCAATGTTGGCCGACAGCGAAAGCGGAAGCCGTTGTTCGGGATCGTTCGCTCGCCGAGTTGCTCGTAGCGCATCGATTGAATAGCATGCGCCGCTTGCCCCGATCATCAAATAGAACGACAGGACGCAGTTAAATTGATCCAAGCCGAACATCGCCGCCGGACTTCTGTTGGCGTAGGCGACGGTGATTAAGAAAGCAAGAACGGAAACTACCCGAGTCCACAAGCCAACAGTCAATAAAGCGAACACCAAGAGTGCGAGCAAATGGCAAGTCATCAACGCCCAACCGGACTCGGCCAGCCACAAGTAGCTCCAGGAGTACGAGCTGGATTGAAAGACATTGGCGGCTTCGCGGTTGAGCCAGCTGAACTTGCCGAAGAATGCGTCCGAGTGACTTGCCCAGATCAAGTGCGTGTAGAACAGCATTGATCCTGTGAAAATTCGAACAACGCACAGTGTTGCCGGATCAGAGGGAGTAAACCAAAAGCGATTCCAATTCGAGCTGGTTTCGCTCTTAAGCGTGCGGAAATAGTCAGCGACAACGTTCACAACGGGCCTCACTGCTTCATTTCCGGTGGATTGCTGGCGATGACAGTGCCTTGCGAAAACTCACCCAGCGGACGTTCGGCGTACAAGGACTCGTCACCCAATGGTAGTCCGTCCAAAACCTGTTGCGGGCTGGGAATATAGTGTCGTTGCAAGAACAACCTGACGCTTTGGGCACCGGATTCCTCGATGAGATGATCCGCGTACGATTGAGCAACCGTAGTCAGCGCCGCGTTATCAGCCTCGTCCAATGCCAAGCGATTCAAGGCTTCGGTCAACATGAAGTGACGGTGATAGAGCAAACGCGGCCAGTGCTCTTGCTTGTCGGGAAACCGCCCGCTGACTGTTTCGCCATTGGGCATTGTCAATTCGTAGCGAATCAGATGACTCGCCCCTGGCTCAGGCGCGAAAAAGTGATAACCGTGATTGAGATACGTTGACTGCAAGTACGGTTGAACGACTTCCCAACATGATCCGCTGAGCAGTGATGATGGTGGCACCGACCACGGTGCAATCACGATTGCGGCAAGATGAAACAGCAACAGACACGTGACGAGCCTTCTTCGCAAAGGTGTCAGTTGCACTTCTTCAGTGCAGGCGTCGGTGTCGAGGTTGTTTTCCGAAGAGTTCATCACGTCTTCGGTATCGACTTATGAGCATGCGAACTTGCTGGCTGTTCGCCACGTTCGCAGTTTCGACACAATCAATGTGGCCGGAACTGCAGCAAGATTAGCGGTTGAAAAAAGAGGTTCTTCGTGAAACACTGGGTTTGGTTTTCAGATTAAGAGGTCATTGAGATGATCGGTATTGGTTAACGACATTTCGGATCAGGAGTTCTCAATGACCAAAGATGAACTTACTTCAGTGTTGGGTG
>PBMZ01000106.1 GCA_002722955.1 Planctomycetaceae bacterium
ATGCCGGTCAAGAGTTCGCGGGCCATACCCCATTCACCCTCGAGAAACGCACTGAGCGCGGATTCGTAATCGAGCAAACTGCGATCAGGCAAGTCCTCGTGAAACTCGCGCTCAGGAGCCAGAAGTTCCCACACCATAACCGGATCCTTCAACCCGTACGGCTTAATCTTCGCGATGCGACGGCGACGCATGCGACCGCGATCGACGGGTCGGTCCAAGTGCCGAGCGGCTTCGTCGGAGACCAAGATCGGCACGCCAAAATGTTTTGTCAGCGACTCGAGCCGCGCGGCCAAATTGACAATGTGGCCGACGATCGCCAACCTAGTTTTGAGTTGTGCGTTGTGGCCTCTGCTGAGACGCCTTCAAGCCGGCAACGGCAGCTTGGCGTTTTTTGTGTGGTTGCTGTTTGCCATGAATTTGTTCACAGGGACGGGCTATTGGTTGGGGTCTGGAATGATGAACTCCGGCGATTGGTCTCGAGTCATCGGATGGCATGCAACCACACTGACTTTATCGCGGCAGCCTTGCCCTGCTTGGGGCGTCAACTTTGATGATCGCGGTCGCATGGACATTGATCGAATTCGGGAGAATGCTGGATCGCAGCGCCGAAAAACCCATCGGCCAAGCTCAGTCGATTGCCATGCTTTGCTACCTATCCGCGTTCGTCGTCATGCTTCTAGTCGGACTGGCCCAACCAACGGGCCCGTTGGGATTTCCGGCGATCAATTCACTGGTCGGCGTGCTCGGAGGAATGTCACCGTTGCTCTGGATGATGCAATGGTTTCGCGCTGACATGTTCAAACTGCGGGGAGCGAAGCCGCTTGAGATCGACAAGTCGATCTCAAGCATTGTCTTGGCTATCGTCATGGTTCTGTTGGCCGTCGCTGTCACGCTGCTCGGTCAAAACCAGGGTTAGCGCGAATCGGCTACAGCTTCTTGAGCAACGCGTCGACGCGATCATCGAACACTTTATGCCACTCCGGAGCCAGCAGGCAGTCGCTGTCTTCTTGAGCCCAGCCAACATTCTTCAGTTGCTCGGCCGTCGGCGCATAGTAGATGTACCCATTCGTATAACCCGACACAAACGTGTGCTTGTGGGGCGAGCGTTTCTTGATGTTCAGGCCAACTTGAACCGTCAGCTCACCAGGCGACGTCACCAACACGAAATCTCCAACTTTCATCCCCACCAACTCCACGTCGATGGTTCGTTTACCGGAAGCGACCATGGTTTGCTGGTGACGTTGCAGTAGCACCAAGTTTGTCTGCAACCGCGTCAACTTCTCCATCGTGATGATGTTGCGGATATAAGCATCGATGTTGCGACGATTGCTGGCATCCAACTTCTCGAGCGTCGATCGGCCCAGCTTCTTTTCGTGCAAGTACCCGTGCGAATAGTACGATGGAAACTCAGAGAGCTTGTACTTCACCGCCAGGGGTAAGAAGGAATCCAGGTTGAGGAATGTTCCGCGCAATGATTTCAGCAGCACCCTTTGCTCGGAGAGCATTTGTTCGATGCGGTCGGCATAGTCGGCGCGAGGTAGCGTCAGTTGCTCGTTGATGAGTTTGATATCGTCAGTCGCGGCCGTCTTGATCTTTCGCACTGTCTTCAATGTGCTGAGGGCCAGCATATTGCCGAGAGGTTCGGCGTCAGTGGGCTTATCGACTTGCTTGTAATGAATCGGGTTGATGTCGCCGCCGCAGCCTTGAAGGAAAAGGGCCACCGTTCCCGGACTTAAGTTCTCTTCGATGACTTTCGAGGAGAAACCCGTCATGTCAGCGGTGTTGCCGCCATTCGGTACACCTTGAATCGGATGGCAAGCAAATTGATAGACAACGGCCAGAGTGTCACCGTTCATCTTGTCGACTCGCAGGATACCAATCTGCGGATCAATGGGACCGACACCGGCAACTTCGTCATCGATGGGCATCGAGTAAGCTCGTCGCGAGTCGAATTGTTTACCGCTCTTTAAGATGATGCGGCGGTTTTCTTGAATGCGGTCCTCGTGACCAACACCCACGCCGATCTTGACCGGAACCAAGTTCGCGGCCGCTTGTTTAATCGCTTTGATCGTTCGCTGGTCTGAATCACTGGCGGTCGAGCTGTGACAATGACTGGCGTTGAAAAGAATGTTCGCGCCTTTGATGCCAAGCTCCTTTTCCACGGCTGCTCGGACAGTGGGAATGTAAGGATGCTGGATCGGACCGATGTTCTCGAACGCAACCACGTCCACCGAGACAATGACAAGCGTCGTTTGATCATTCTTCAGGATCAACACCCGAGCGTGACTGGGATCGTTGACGACGCCGTTGCGATTGGTGATGTCCACTTTGGCAACGCTGCCCAACAACGGACCCGCTTGTGCAGATCGAATGCTCGAAAAGGTCAGCAACGCGATTAGAACTCCAAGCAACACTTGCCGTTTCATGATGATTCTCCCGTGATTTGTCGAAGCCCAGCCTTTAGGCGCTTAGAAAAGCCGAAGGTTCTGTGGCGGCTAAAGCCTGTACCCCAACAGTGTGCAATACGAGTTTAGGTTGGCTCTGATCCGGCAATGATATCCTCGCCATCCACCGGGTTCCACCAATGGGATCTTTCACCTTCTAGCTCTGCGTTTCCACGATTCCAGCGACAGCATCTTGCCTATTTTGCCTTATCCGTAAAAAGCTCAAGAGTGTCATAACCGAACGCCGATACTCAGACGGTGAGCATCCATGCTCAAGATCCGTGATTCGATGTCCCTTCTGGCGACAAAGTATGAAGCTACAAATCAAGCTCTGGCAACGATTCTTGGTCTCTCGGCATCGCCGTCGACGTGAACGCGCTTCGCGTCAACATTCGATTCCGCAAACTCAGGTGCCAGCGCGTCCAAACTTTTGGGCGTTGATCAAGCCCTACCGTTGGTGGGCATGTGGCTCTTGTATCTTTGCGGTGGTGTTAAGTTGGGCGGCGTGGACAACCATCAATCGCCAGTTGCCTTCGCTAAGCGAGGACCCCGATTTGGCGTCAGCAGAGTGGGTTGGTGCCGAAAGCGAATCTCTTGCGACATCAGATTTCACGAACAGTGATGAATCACGATTAGCTCCTGCCATGCCCTTCGCAAATTGGGCCGATGGCGGCGTATCGATCGAGCCGGAAGCCGCTAGCATGCCGGAGCTGCCAGCATTTCCCAATGAAATCGAAGAGCCACAGGCTCCGAACTTTCCCACAATCACGACGGCCGGGTTTGAGGCGGCGAGCAGCCAGCAGGCGGCTTCGCCGAATCTGTTAGCTCCCGTGATTCAAACGTCGGCCACTCAGGAAGCCAATCGTGGTGCTTGGCTTATTGGAACTATCGAAGAGGTCGAAGAGTAATGTACGAACAATATTGGCGATTCGATCGCAACCCGTTTGCCCATAACGACTCGGATTTCTTCTTCGGCAGCCAGACGCATCAGGCGGCGCTGCTGAAATTACGTTACTTGGTCGAGAACAACAAAGGGGCCGGTCTGCTGATCGGTGACCCGGGCTATGGCAAGACTTACTTGCTGGAACAATTGTCCCGACAATTGGACGAGCGTTTCTCGCCCTTCATCCACATGGTGTTCCCGCAACTCAACGCGGCCGAGTTCATGTCGTACTTGGCATCGAAACTTGGGGCCGAGGACTCACAGATCGGCGACGGTGAAAGCGGCCTGAACCGAACGATCCAAGCCATCGAGCAACGCTTGTTATTTCTCGGCGAGCAAGGCCAACATCCCGTCATCGTGATCGACGAGGCTCATGTGATCGAGGACGTGAAGGTTTTTCAAGCGATCCAACTGTTGCTCAATTATCAGAGACAACCTGGCATCAACTTCTCCGTAATCTTGGCGGGGCAGCGAATTCTGCTCAGCCGCACAAGCCGAATTCCTCAGCTGGACGAGCGGCTGTCGGTCAAGTCGCTACTACAACCGATGTCGCGAGAAGACACCGTGGCTTACATCAATGGTCGGATGGAATCCGTTGGTTCTACCGAACCCATCTTCGACGCGGCCGCCATGGACGAACTGTTTGAACTATCCGGCGGAGTGCCTCGCAAGATCAATCAGATTTGCGATCTGGCATTACTGGTGGGATACGCCGATGGCCTTGCCGGACTCAGTGGCAACCATGTGGCCATGGCCTCGGAAGAGCTGACATCTGTGATGCCCGATTGAGCATCTCAGACGGTATCGCCAATCTCGAATCCCTTACGGTAAGTTCGCGATAACAGTGCGGCTGCCTCGTCGTTGCCAATGATGGCTTCATCCTCGCCATCAAACTGAATCGTGGAACGAGTCCGCCAAGCAATGTTGGCCAAGTGACACAACACTGTGCTCTTGTGGCAGATTTCAATGTCCGCGTTGGGCTTTTCTCGTGTCCGCAAGCATTCCAAGTAATTGCCCAAGTGCGCCAACTCGCGTTCGGCACCCTTGTGGGTTTCGATCAGTTTGTCGCCACGGAAAATTGACCAGCCGGACTTTTGCGTGATCAGGCTGGCTTCGGACCCATAAAACGCAATCCCGAACGAGTTGCCTTCGATACCGCGGCGAGACCACGTGCGGTGTTCCCATTGGATGGCCGCATTGTCGAAGTCAAAGGTCGCCAGTTGAGTGTCCGGCGTTTCTTGATCATCGTCGAAGAAATACTTGTCCCCACCGCAACAAACCGTGTTTGGATAATCAACATCCAAGCCCCAACGAGCGATGTCCAGTGCATGAATGCCGTTGTTGCCGCTCTCCCCAGTACCGTAATTCCAGCGCCAGTGCCAGTGGTAATGGATCAAGTTATCAAGGTATCCATCATTGCCCGCCGGGCCACACCAAAGATCAAAGTCCAAATCGGACGGCGCCTTCTTAGGTTTCGCGTATCCGATGTTCGGCCGAGTGCTATTAATCCAGCAACGGGCAAAATTCACGTCGCCCAAGCGTCCACTGCGCAGTTGTTTGATCGCCGCTTGAAAATCCGCACCGCTTCGCCGTTGAGTTCCTGAGCCAACGACACGCTTGTACTTTCGAGCCGCCTCGATCATTCGCCGGCCTTCGACGATGTTGTGCGATACGGGTTTCTCGACGTAAACATCTTTGCCGGCTTGACAGGCAAGGATCGTGGCCAACGCGTGCCAATGATCGGGAGCTGCACAGACTAAAACGTCGACGTTGGGATCATCCAAGACCGTTCGAAAATCTTTCTCGACCTTCGGTGTGGGCTTGCCCAACTTCGAAAGTGTTTGTATCGCCCGCGGGATGACTCGCGCGTCGGGATCGCAAACGTGAGTAATTTGAACTTCAGGAAACTTCGAGAAGCCGGAAATCAACTGTCGTCCACGCCCGTTAACACCCATCACCGCCATGCGGATCGGTTTTTTCTCCTCGTCCTTTGTCTCTTCTTGAGCACTGGCAACATGGACGGACGTCGCGATAGCAGCAGCTGAAGTGGCTTGCAAGAAACTTCTTCGGTTGACGTCACTCATGAGTGGCCTCGATGGTTTGGAGTGGGAGGTTGACCTGGTTATGTGCCAGCATTCTACCGAGGTAGCGGCAAGAAAACGACTCGCTCGAGCAAAGGTCAGAAGCCCGGCTTTTTGAAAAGTCCGGGCTTCTTTGTGCTGACGTCGCCGCGTCCCTCGCGGCCCCGAAAATGGCAAGCAAAGTGAGCGCTGCGAGCGACTTCATGACTGGCCCATCTCTAAGATCAAGTTTCGATCAAGTCGATGACCATTGTGCCAAGCCACTCACGAGAAGTGAATCCAAATCTATGAGGGCATAGTGAAACGACACTGAGGAAGAGCGGTCGCTACTACTACGAAGCGGCTTACTCCTGCAACATTGCCTTTGTGATCGCGATTTGCCCCAGATGATAGTAGCAGTGTTCGATGGGCCCCAAGAGGCATCGATAGTATGTGCCATATTTCTCATCAACAAAGTGTTCGGCTAGCTGTTCGTCCGGTAGCCGCTCAATCAAACTTGCAAGCTCTTCCGCATCTAACCAAACCCTTGTCAGCAGCTCTTCCCAGTCTTGCTCCGAGGCAATCAGCGGGCAATCAAAGCTGAGCGAGTCCTTCGCGTCGAGCGTGCCGCCTTTCAACACCTTAATCGTAGCGCTGATGTAATAGTTCATATGGAACACAAGCGTCGCAATCGTGTGATGTTGGCCCACGACGGTCGTCGCCTGTTGCCAATTCACATCAGCAAGCTTCTCCTTCAGGTTCACTGCCGTCCAGTTCGCGCCAAAATGGACGTCTCTCAAGTGATCCGCAAGCTGTTTGGTGGAATTCATTGCGTTCATCAATGGGCGTTCAGGTTTGTGCAAATCCCCCAACCTGTATAACTCGATTTGCACAAGCGGCTTTCAAAAATAGGGCGGATTGACCCTCTTTGGAAATCACCGTAAACTTAGAGTATTTGATTGCGTTGTGCCAATCGTTTTCTAGCAAAGGTGTCTCCGATGAAGTCTCTATCACGAACAATCGGATCCGTTTCTGTTTCGGCATTTGGCGTCCTCGTATTGGCTCAATTGTTTGCGCCAAATTCCGCATTCGCTCAGTCGGTCACCGGTGAAGAGAGGACGTTGGTTACCAAAGATGGTTGGCCGCTGAAGATTAACTATTACCAGTCCGAAATGGGATCGGACGCGCCCGTTGTTGTTCTCTTGCACAGCAAGAGCAGCAGTCAATTGTCCTGGGGCGCAAAAAGTGCCACGGGCGGCTTTGTTCGAAGACTGGTGGATTTGAAGTTCGCGGTCATCGCACTCGATTTTCGAAAGCACGGTCTCAGCAAACCCATGACCGATGAAGAAGGCGAAGGCACGAAAAAGCCGAAGCCGACCAACAGTCGGATCACTAAAGTCGATTACCAGGCAATGATCGGGCTCGACTTAGAGGCCGTAAAAAAGTTCATCTTCGAGGAACATCAAGCCAAGCGTCTCAATATGCGACGAACAGCCATTATCGCGCCCGAGATGGCAGCGACGATGGCAATACTTTACACGCTGATCGATTGGCAAAAGAAACCACACGACGACGCTCCCACCGCCGCGCTGCGGACTCCACGCGGCCAAGATATTCAAGCCGTCGTCGCGATATCACCAGGAACGATACCAGGAATCTCGCCGAATCGAGCCTATTCGTATTTGAAATCTCAACAGATCGCGTTCTTGGTTTGCGTTGGCAAGAAGGACAAGCTGGATCGCCGGCAAGCCAGCAGCATGTACGCGAAGCTTGGTGGTACGAATAAGAACAAACCGGGCATGTTCTTCCAAGAGTACGACGTCAATCTGCGCGGCACCGACTTGCTGGGCAAGAAAATCCGGATTGAGGAACACATTCTGGGATTCTTGAACGAAGCGATTAAGAAACCCGACATTCCTTGGCGTGATCGTCGCTCGAAGTTATCCCGATGAACCGAGCGTGTAGCCGTTCATTCGGTCTACAGTTTTCACGAGATCCACACGACGCCAAATGCGTTCTTCGAGCATGACATTCACTTCATGCACCGGCATAGAAAGTCGATCCAGTGGGGAATATTTTTCGTCTGTTGATGAATAACCCACTGATCAAGCCATTTCTTCAGCCCATCGTTCGGCCGATCACACGGCTGCTCGTCGGCACAATCGCGATTCCACTGTTCCGGTTGTTTCTGAAGAAAGTCGTTCGTCTTCAGACATTGGACGCCGAGCTGGAAAAGGATGTCTCCGAATGGTTTCGGGCATCGCTGTTATTGCTCGTGGCAACTCGCAACACGGAGACTTATCTGTTTCCTTGGGTTAGTGAAGCCTATCAAGTTGAAGGCGACCGCTATTGGGTGATGGTTGGCTTTCGTCTAATGCTGGCGATTGGCGTCGTCGATGCCATGCCGGATCAAGAGCTTTTTTCCATCATTCATCCCGGTCCGCCGGAGCTTAAATACGAGAAGAAACGTAGTCTTTGGTCTCAGGTCAAAGAACAATTCGGCCCTTTCATCAAAGGCGTTCTGTGCCAGCACTTGAACCGCTCATCGCCGGTATTCGCGATTCTCGCCGCCATCGCACCAGGCATGGTCGGCTGGATCTGCTACGGAGTCGCGGTCACTCAATACTTGATCATCGGATTGGTCACGTCGAAGGACAAAGCAATTGATGTTTTGAACGTCTTCGATCAGCAAGTTGCCCGGCGCCGCGAGGAACTGGTGCGCGAATTTGGCGACGAAGGTGCCGATCAAAATCTAGCTGAGATACTTGCAGCGGCAAACGAAACAAGCGGGGCATCCAGCACCGAGACAACAAGAGCTGAAGACGAAAAACCCGGCTAAGTCGCATTTCTCAGCACGTCCAGTTGCCAAGCGAGTCTCAGGACATTAAACAAGTTGCTATGTCTCGCATTCATCAATTGGACGCCGGGGTGATCAACAAGATCGCTGCCGGCGAAGTCATCGAACGACCAGCCAATGTCGTCAAAGAGTTGCTCGAAAACAGCATCGATGCGCTCTCCACCCGCATCGACGTCGACATCGCCAAGGGCGGCAGCGAATTGATTCGCATCGTCGACAATGGCGAGGGCATTCATCCCGACGACATCTTGCTGACCGTGGCCTCTCATGCCACCAGCAAAATCCAAACTGCTGACGACTTGTTTGAAGTTCAAACGATGGGCTTTCGCGGTGAAGCATTGGCGTCGATCGCCGAAGTCAGCAACTTCCGAGTTCGCAGCCGTCAACACGATGCTGTTGCTGGTACTGAGCTGAAAGTGGTCTGCGGCAAGATTCACGAACCCGTGGCCTGTGGTTGCCCGGTGGGAACATCGATCGAGGTCGGACAACTGTTCGCCAGCACGCCGGTTCGCCGCAAATTCATGAAAACGGTGGCCACCGAGTTCGGTCACATCAGCGAGCACTTCACGCGCATCGCGCTAGCTCATCCAAGACTGCACATGACGCTCAAGCACAATCAGAAGTTTGTACACGAGTTGCCTCCCACGGACCGCTTGATCGAACGGATCGCCAAGTTCTTCGGCAACCAGTTGGCGGAACAATTGATCTGGGTCGAGTCTGAAGCCAACGGAACACGCATGTGGGGCTATGTGGGCCACCCTGCTCTTCACAAATCGACTCGTAAGAGCCAGTACATTTTCCTCAACGGCCGTTGGATTCAAGACCGCACACTGCAGCACGCGCTGACCGAGGCGTACCGCGGACTGCTGATGGTCGGTCGCCAACCGGTAGCGTTCCTGTTCGTTGATTTGCCGCCCGAACTAGTCGATGTCAACGTGCATCCGACAAAGGTCGAGGTTCGCTTCCGAGACTCTCAGGCCCTGTATCGACAGTTCCTCTCAATGATTCGCACGCGTTTCTTGAGCATGGATCTGGATTCGCAGTTGAACGTGGCAAAAGAACCGGAAGCTGAAACGACGGCCACACCGCAGCCGCAGCAACAATCTCTGTCGATGGAATTGGATCACTGGGCCAGCAGCGCCACCGCGCCCACATCAGGACCAGAACTTTCTCAAGCGGCAGAAGTTGGAAGCGCGAGCCTCATGCCATCAACAGCGTCCGATGTTCCAATTAATCCATCGCTCGCGACAAGTGGTATCCCCGGCGTTCCCATGTCTTTACCCACGGCGAATGCCGCTGAAGTACAGCCGGCGAGTGACATCGATGCCGGGACTCTCGCAGCAGATAATTTTGCGAGTGAAAGCGGACAAACTCTCGGCAGCGAAATCCACGGTGCTCATGAGGCATCTCAGCCGCATCAAAAGACGGTGCGAGCTCTCCAGGTGCGCGACTGTTATTTGGTGCTGGAAACCGAAGAAGGTCTGACCGTTATCGATCAGCACGCTTTACACGAGCGGATACTTTATGAATACTTTCGTCCGCGAGTTTTATCAGGATCCGTGGAGTCTCAGCGTTTGCTGGTTCCACTCTCGATCGATATGGGTGGCAAGGAGGCTGCCCTCCTTCTAGATCACGCTGAAGTGCTGGGGCAGATTGGCTTCGGGATCGAGGAATTTGGCAACCACACGGTCTTGCTGACTCGATATCCCGTGATGCTGGCCAAGGCTGATTTGACTCAATTGGTGCGAGATATCGCGGAACAATTGGACTCAGCCGAGAAAAAACCGACGCGCCGCGATATAATCGACAGTTTGTTGCACATGATGTCGTGCAAAGCCGCCATCAAGGCTGGCCAGCGGTTGGCTCCCGAGGAAATCGATAGCCTGCTGGCTCAACGTCACCTAATAGATGATGCGCACCACTGCCCTCACGGTCGACCAACGGCTCTCGTCCTGAGTCAAAACGACTTGGACCGCCAATTCGGACGGCTTGGCTAAGGCAAGCGCCACAAGAAATATGATCTGTGTAAGCATTGGCCGTACGCGCCACAAAATGGTTGTCGCCGAACACCGCGCCCTCGCCGAACGCGGCGCCGAGTTGGTAGAACTACGATTGGATTGGCTTTCGAAAGTCCCGGATTTGAATCGGCTGGTCAAAGATCGGCCGACACCAGTCATCGTCACCTGCCGAAGGCAACAAGACCGCGGCCGCTGGCGAGGAAGTGAAGATCAACGTCTAGCAATCCTACGATCAGCCATCGTTGCCGGTGTCGAATACGTCGACATCGAGGAAGACTTGGGCAAGGTCATTCCGCGGTATGGCGACACCAAACGAATCATCAGTCACCACAACTTCGAGGAAACGCCCGACGATCTGGAAAAAATCCGCGACCGGATGGCCCAGATGGATCCCGACTACATCAAGTTGGTCACGATGGCCAATTCGCCCAGCGATTGCGTCCGCATGCTCAAGCTGGTCGCCGACAGTCCGGTCCCCATGATTGGCTTCTGCATGGGCGAGTTAGGCTTGTCCAGCCGCGTGCTTTGTGGAAAGTACGGCTCGCCGATTACCTATGCCACGTTTAGTTCGGATCGAGAGCTGGCTCCCGGACAGTTGTCTTTCGAGGACATGAAGAGCAACTACCACTACGATCGCATCAACAGCGAGACACAAGTTTTCGGCGTCCTCGGCGATCCCGTGGCCCATAGCCTAAGCCCGCTGATTCACAATTCGGCGTTTCAGGAAATGGGATTGAATTGCGTTTACGTCCCCTTCCGAGTCGCTCGACACGTGCTGTTGGACACTCTGAAGGAATTCGAGTGGCTCGATGTTCGCGGCTACAGTGTCACAATTCCGCACAAAGAAGAGGCCATCAAGAAAGCCACGCTGAAGGATCCATCGGTCATCGACATTGGCGCGGCAAACACGCTTTACATGGACGATGGCGACAATTGGAATGCATCGAATACAGATTACTTGGCTGCCTTAGAAACGATCGCAGCAGCATTCACGGATGACCCGGAAGACTTCCGTTGCCTTGCCGGCAAACGTGTTTTGATGCTCGGGGCCGGCGGCGTAGCTCGCGCGATCGGCATGGGCATCACTCGCAACGGCGGCGCGCTGACTATCGCCAGTCGGACTCACAAACGAGCCACTGCGCTAGCAGAGCAGCTTGGCTGCAAGTCCATCTTATGGGAGAACCGCGGCTCCGAGTTCGCCGACATTCTGGTCAATTGCACTCCAGTTGGTATGCATCCCAACGTCGACGAGAGTCCCTTCGAGCCACAATGGTTGCGAGAAGGAATGCTTGTTTTCGACACTGTTTATAGTCCCGAAAACACCTATCTCCTAAAGCAAGCTCGGGAGCGCGACTGCATGACGGCGACTGGCATCGAAATGTTCATCCGCCAAGCCGCCCAACAGTTCAATTACTTCACCGGCCACGATGCCCCACTTGAGCATATGCGGGAAACGATCCGCCAAGCAATTTCTGCGGTGAAGCTGAATTGATAAGGACTCGGATGAGTCCACCTATTTCGCGGTCTCAGTGACTTTGGCCGATTCGATGCGGACTTCGTTCAGTGGGCGATCATTGCCGTCAGTCGCGGCTTCGCCGATCTTGAGAACTACGTCCAAACTGGCTTGATCCGCGGTCTCGCCAAAGACCGTGTATTGATTGTCCAGGTGCGGAACTCGGCCCAGACAAATGAAGATCTGCGATCCAGCCGAATTCGGGTCGCTGGTGCGAGCCATCGAAACTGTCCCCGGGTTGTGAGGACGGCTGTTGAACTCTTGCGGAATCGTGTAGCCAGGACCACCGGTGCCGTTACCCCGAGGGCAGCCAACTTGGGCTACGAAGCCCTTGATGACTCGGTGGAAAACGATGCCGTCGTAGAATCCAATCTTCGTCAGACCGATCAGATTGTTGCAATGTCCAGGCGCAAGGTCAGGAAACAGATTGAGCGTGATCGTTCCCATATTGGTCGTCAATTCGACCTGATAAGTGGTTGTGTCAAAATTCACGTCAGTCAACGCGGCGTCGACTTCTGCTCGGCGGTTAGTCACGATGTTTCCTTTCGAATTGGCGGCCCGGTCACCAGTGGTCGCGTAAAGAAAGATACACACAGCCTAACTGCTGTGATTTCGAATCTCTAGTGATCGAGTGAATCGTACGTGATGAGAAATGCAACAACGAAACTGCCGCGTTTTCCTGCATCCCCCGACCGCGATGTAACATTTCCAACAATTCAAGACAACGATCGCCGCGGCATTTCACGAATTGTAGGACTGGCGTACCGTCGTAGATGACTTCGGCCTCGAAACGCATGCCTGCCTTTTCCAGCACGCGAATGGAGGCCGCATTCTCTGGGATTACCAAGCCGATAATTCTCTCAAGGCCCAGCGTGCCGAACCCGAAATCTAAACTGGCAGTGTATGCCTCCGTCGCCAAACCGCGGCCCCAATACTGTGGCAGGAAACGGTATCCAACATCCACCGCGTCCCAATCCGACAGATACTTGAGCCCGCAGAATCCGATGATGGCACTGGTGTCTTTCAGAACGCAAGCCCATCTACCGTAACCAATAACATCGAAGTCAGTGTGATTCTTGATCGCCTCCTTGGCCGCCGCGAGCGAAGCCACCATTGGCTCTCCCGTGTATCGCCTCACCTCAGGATTGCCGTTGAGTTCAAGAAACGCCTCGGCATCGTCAATCGTGAACGCTCGATATTCAAGGCGTTCTGTTTCTGGACCTGTGAGAAATCGTTGCATCGTCGTTCCGCTGCGTTAACGCATATTCGTGGGATCTACATCCACGACGAACTCGACTTGAGGTGCGACGGAGAACTCGCACAGTGTCGAGTGCCAGAGCTTCTTGAGTTCCTGGATACTTGATGCCGTCAATTGCATATGGAATCGAAAGTTTGTTTTGAGCTTCGCAATCGGCGCCGGTGCCGGGCCGAGCACGCGAACTCGCAGCTCTTGTTGTTCGATTGTCTTACGCAGTTCTTCGGCCATTCGCTCCGCATCGCCCAAGACCACGGACTCGACGGGACCTCGCAGAATGATGCGGGCCAACTGTGCAAATGGCGGGACGACCAATGCTCGACGATGTTGCAACTCGTGCTGAGCAAAACTGACGAAATCGTGTTGCGACGCGAATTGAATCGCCGGTTCCGAAGGATTGGCCGACTGAACCAAAACGCGGCCACCGCGTGAGCTGCGGCCTGTTCGCCCAGCGACTTGAGCGATCAGATGAAAAGTTCGCTCGGTCGATCTTAGATCGGGCTGATGTAGAATCGTGTCGGCATCGATGACTCCGACCAACGTCACATTCGGGAAGTCGAGACCTTTGGCGATCATTTGTGTTCCCAACAGAATTTGCACATCGCCATTGCGAAAGGCGTCCAAGGCCTCTTCATGGCTGCCATGCCGCCGCATGGAATCGCTGTCCATTCGCAAGCAGTTGGCACCGGGAAACATCGATTTGATTTCTTGTTCCAGCTTTTGCGTTCCAGTCCCAAAGTACTGCAATCCGGGACTGTTGCATTGAGGACACTGGCTGAGTGGTTCCGTTTCGAGATCGCAAAAATGACACAACAAGATTTTGCGGTCGCGATGGAAAGTCAGAGTGATATCACAATTGGGGCACTTCACACCGCCGCCGCAAGCTCGACACCAAACCACTGGCGAGAAGCCTCTTACATTGAGGAACAAGATGACTTGGCCGCGATCTTTGAGCGTCGCTTGAATGGCCGTCCGAAGTGCTCGGCCGATGGAATAGCCCTTCGAAATGCTTGGGTCATTGCGAGTATCCACAATCGTCACCGGCGGCAGCAGCAGCATCTCGACACGTTTTTTCATCGAGATCAGCTCGTAACTGTGCTCCGGGGCGATGTCACGTTGGACGCGTCTCCATGATTCCAGCGTTGGCGTTGCCGTACCCAAGACCAATGGGATGCCCCGTAGCATGGCTCGCTGTTGCGCCACCTCGCGAGCGTGATAACGCGGCGTCGTGTCTTGTTTAAACGTCGTTTCGTGTTCTTCGTCGATAATGATGATGCCCAGATTTGGAGTTGGAGCAAACACGGCGCTGCGGGCTCCGACAACAACCTGCACGGCTCCGCGAGCGATCTGTTGCCAGTACCAGTGCCGCTCGGAATCACTCAGATGCGAGTGCAAAACGGCCACCGAATCGAACCGGGTGCGAAAGCGGCGAATCGTTTGCGGCGTCAAACTGATTTCCGGAACCAACACGATGGCTTGTCTTCCGTAGGACACCACTTCACGGATGGCTTGCATGTAGACTTCGGTCTTACCGCTTCCGGTCACTCCATGAAGCAGCAGCGTTCGATGTTTTCCCGATCGCAACTGAGTGAGAATCGACGACAGCGCGACGGCCTGCTCATCATTCAGCGACAAATCTTCTTCACGCTCTACCCGACGCGTTTCGATCTCTTGAACGTCGACGCGTTGACGAATCGCCTGGATCAGTCCTTTCTTGCGAAGTCCCTGAATCGGAGCAGTCCCACAATCGGCGGCCGCACAGATCTCGTCGGCTCGCATTGGTGCTCCGGCTTCGATCAGGACATCCAAGACCGTGCGTTGTTTGGCGGGAAGTTTCTGAGATTCGGCTGCGTGAACGGCATCATCGGCAACAGTGAAGAACTGCACCGTTCGCGTGCCCGCCTTCTTTTTGACTCCGGCTGGGATGATCGATTCCAAGACCTGGCCCCAGCCACACAAGTAACGATCGGCAATCCACGCAGTGAGTTCCAGCATCTCTGCCGAGACCAGTGGTTCACTATCCAGCACCGAGGCCACTTCCTTCAGCCTCTGCCTTAACTTCGGAGGCGGACCAATGGCAACACAAAAGCCTGTCGTCTTGCGGTTGCCTCGACCGAAAGGGATTTCGACGCGCATTCCTGGCTGCAGCCGCTCTCTGAGTCCATCAGGAACTAGGTAGTGGAAACCCGTTGACAGTGGCCTGTTGACAACTATTTCCGCGCTGAGACGATCGTTGGCCGCAGCTTCTTCCCACGGAATGGGCTGAGCAGATTCGTCGTCAAAAAGTTGCTGCTGCTGGCTCAATCTTCGTCTCGTCTCCGGGCACCGTAACCCGAAGCGTGAGCGAGGGATTGGTTACACACTCTGAAGTACAAAGCGTATTGTTTACGACCGCGTGTGACCAATCCCTCGCTCACGCTTCGGGTTACTATTGGCGTGTGACGAACTCACTTCGCGTCGATGGGAAACAGTTCTTTAAGCTGCTCTCGTGATGGCCGCCGACCGTACTCACACAATTCAAAGGTCTCGGCGTACTTGACGGCCTTGCCCTTTTCCTCGCCGTAGACTCGAATGAGGGCGTCGCGGTATCGGTTTGCTTCGTTGCTTTGCCGCCTCGACCAACGCTCCTTGAGCCACACTCGGCGGCCAGCTTCGTCGCGCGGAACTGAGTCCAATCGTTCTTGGCTTCCGCCGGCTCCACCTTCGTAGGCTTGCGAAGTTAGCTCGTGAATCGCAGTGACTTTCAGGTCAAAGGCTTCATCGACGGCAACGGCGATATCTGGATCGAACGGATAAGGCTTTTGAAATCCATCGCTTGAGTACAGGAAGACCGGATTCTTCTTCAAGTGCGGCACGTCTGGACAGAAGTATGGAACGGTGACCATGAAAGCCGCAGCTTGGACCAACACGCCAACGTAACGATGGTCCGGATGGTAATCCCATGGGCGGTGAGAAATCACGATGTCGGCATTCCATTCTCTGATCAGCCGAGTGATCGTCTTGCGGTGCTCAAGTGTCGGAACCAACTCGCCGTCGTGGATGTCGAGCACTTGGCTGGTAACACCCAGCACCTCGCAGCAGCGGCGAGATTCCTCGGTGCGGCGTTTGGCTAACTCGCCCCCCGCCATGTTCCAGTGCCCGATGTCTCCGTTCGTAACCGATACCAGCTTCACGTGATGACCGCGCTTAGCCCACATGGCGGCCGTACCGCCGGCCTTGTATTCGGCGTCGTCCGGATGCGCGCCGAAGACAATGATTCGCAGCTTGCCATCGTCTTCGGCTGCCGCGGGCGGCACCGTTGCAGCGACTTTGATTGGTGGAATGCTGCCTGATGGTACGTCAGCGTCGATGGTTGTCCACCAACAGACGGAAGTGATGATTGCGGCTGAGAACGCGATGGCGAAATGTTTGACTGTCGATTGCATAGCGTGTGTCTCGATGAAGAATTCGATGGAGTTTGATTTCTCGCATTCTAAACGGCTCACGATGATTGTTGAACGAAGTGAGGTAGAAATCGGGTGGTGGACAAGAAGCCCGGCTTTTTGGAAAAGCCGGGCTTCTCAAGCAACGAAGTGACGTGGACTGAGCCGAGCAATCGACGTTGCAAAGTCCGTTTCGGTTCGGTTCAATGAGGCACACATAAAGAGGCATTGCTCATGAAGACAACATCACTGCTCCTTGTCATCACCGTTTCCGTAAATTGCGCGCTGGCGGAAGAGTGGAACCGGTTCCGAGGTCCCAATGGTTCCGGCATCAGCGAGTCAGCGGCACCCACGTCTTGGAAACCGGGTGACGAAGCTTGGAAAATCGACCTGCCGGGCGTTGGTCACTCCTCTCCAGTGATTACAGGAGATCGGTTATTCATCACGTCGGGTATCGAAAACGATGGCAGCCGAGTTGTGTTCGCGCTGAATCGTCACACAGGTAAAGAGATTTGGCGCGAGACCTTCGCGGGCTCGAAGTATCGCAAGCACCGGTTGAACAGCTTTGCGTCGTCGACACCGGCGCTCGACAACAAACGCTTGTACTTATGTTGGGCCGCCGATGGCGTCTTGCACACAGCCGCAGTGACTCTTGATGGTCAACGCGTTTGGGAAGTTGAATTGGGCGAATTCAAAGCAGGCCACGGCTACGGAGTCTCGCCGATTGTTTTCAAGGACTCGGTCATTGTCGCCAACGAACACGAGGGACAGAGCGTTTTGTATGCGCTCGACTCCACGAACGGCAAGGTTGTATGGCGCACGAATCGCGACACCAGGACGACTTACACGACGCCGTGTATTTATCGCGTCGAAGGGCGTAAGCCCGAGCTGATCTTTACGAATTGGAAACATGGAACCACGGCCGTCGATCCTTTGTCTGGAAAGACAACGTGGGAAATCGATGTCTTCGACAAAGGCCACTTCGAGACGTCGATCGGCTCGCCCATCGTGGCGGGCGGATTGGTTTATGCAACCAGTGGATATTTGGGTTACTCAACCCAAACAGTGGCCGTCAAATCCGATGCCAGAAACGTCGGAGAGAAAGTCTTTCAGGTCGAGAAGCTGGCGCCGCTGACCACAACTCCGGTTGTGCAAGGCGACCTGTTGTTCCTCTGGGCGGACGACGGCATCGTCAGTTGCGTGCATTCAAAAACGGGCGAGCTGTTTTGGAAAAAACGCGTGGGCGGCAAGTATTATGGCTCGCCCGTAATTGCCAAAGACGCCCTGTACTGCCTTTCCACCGAAGGCGAAGCCGTCGTGCTACGAACATCGCGCGAGTACGAAGAGATCGCTCGCAATCAATTGGGTGACCCCAGCCACAGCACGCCTGCAATTGTTGACGGAACGCTCTACATTCGGACGTTCGGCAGCTTATTTGCGGTTAAGTAGATTCGGGGACCATCGGCGGCGAGCGCTTTGCCGCTCATGAAGCGTTGGTTTGCAGATGGCCACTGACGACGCCCGTCAATCGTGCAAAGTCCGGCTCTTCGCGCAAGCTTGTCTCGCGCGGGTAATCGAACGGGATGGGCACATCGGCGATGATGCGCCCGGGCGAGTGACTCATCACCAACACCCGCTGGCTCATGTAAACGGCCTCGGCAACGTTGTGTGTAACGAAAACTCCCGTCCAGCGATGTTGTGCCCAAGTCCGCGAGAGCTCTTCGTTCAATTGTTGCCGCAAGATGTCGTCAAGGGCTCCAAAGGGTTCGTCCAGTAAAAGCAGATCGGGCTGCGTCACCAGGGCTCGCGCCAATGCTACGCGCATCCGCATGCCACCAGAAAGCATATGCGGTCGTTTGTTGGCGTCAGCATCGGTGAGACCGATCAACTGCAAACTTTCTCGGATTAACGGTTGCTGCTCTTCACGGTTGATGTTGTCACTTTCTTGCAGCTCGAATGGCAAGCGAATGTTGTCGACTACTGTTCTCCAAGGCAGCAAGTTGGCATCTTGAAAAACAAAGCCGACACGGTGTCTTTCCTGGCGAGCTTGAGTTGCAGGGACGCCAAGAATGTGAAGCTCGCCCGAACTGGCGGCCCGAAGTCCTGCCAGCAATCTTAGCAATGTGGACTTGCCACAACCGGATGGTCCCACGATGGAAACGAATTCACCGCGTTCAATTTTCAGCTCGATATTCGCGAGAGCTTGAAAGCCATTTTCGAATTCGATGCCTAACGAACGAGCTTCCACAAGTGGCTCTAAGTTGGTCGCGGATGAAGGCTGCGAATTCATTCGGTTATTTTGACGCCAGCGTCAGCGTAGTCAACGCACGACATGAAGCAGTACGAGCAGCGAGATGAGAAGCCCGGCTTCTCGGAGAAGCCGGGCTTCTTGAACTATCAATGCACGACTTGAAGCGTTGACACTTGGCTGACGTTGGATACAATGAATTCAGCTTTCCGCTCAGCAACCCTGCTTTCGCGGGCAAATCGAGTGGGTACCACCGAATTGCGAGTTCCTCGCAGTTCTGAACATAGTCATTATGAGAGGCATGCTGTCGCTGCCTTTCTAAACCTTTTGACGGGTGGGTACCCAGACTCTTGGAGATTTGCCGTCCCACTTAGTTCGGCGTGCAATTGTCGAGCGCGATCTGGCAGCTTTCAGCAATCTGGGACTTCAGACGCTTGGTTTATTGCTAAGTCCTTGGCAATAATGGGTTTGACGCTTGAAGCAACGTTGTTTCTCGGCGGAATTGCCGATTCTGAGCGTCCGGCTCAAACACGCAGAACGAGATGCAATAACTAGAAAAAGGAAACGATCACAATGTTTTCTGGCCCTTGGGAAATCATCATTATCCTGATCGTAGTGCTTCTGCTGTTTGGGAAGAGGTTACCAAATGCGATGCGTTCAGTTGGCCAAAGCATCACAGCATTCAAAAAAGGCGTTCATGAATCCGAACAAGATGGCGATTCTGACGACGAATCGGTAACTTAGAAACTCCAAACGGTTTTGTTTTCACACTTCGTAGCTCGAATGAAAGGAGCTTCGCATGTTTGGCGGACCGTGGGAATTAGTAATTGTAGCTCTGATCGCTTTGTTGCTCTTTGGCAAACGATTGCCCGAAGTTGCTCGAAGCGTTGGCAAAGGACTTTCAGAATTCAAAAAGGGTATCAACGACGTTCAAGACGAAGTCAACGATGCCACTTACTCTTGATGTCAGCCGCGAGACGGCCAGCATCTAGTTGAGGTACCGACTTATGGACACTTCATTCGTCTTAGGATTTCTCCCATTCGGCGGCAGCGGCCCTTGGGAGTTGGTCATCGTTTTGGCGATCGCGTTGCTGTTGTTTGGCAAGCGACTTCCCGAAGTGGCTCGCAGCATGGGCAAGGGAATTGTCGAGTTCAAAAAAGGCGTTCGAGGCATCGAAGAAGAAGTCGAGCGGGCTGACTACATGGCCTCGACATCGGCTTCCACCGAGCGTCCTGCCGCGGAAGAGGAACGCCAGGAAGTCACGGCTCCCAAATTCGAGCCGCCTAAGTTTGAACAAGACAGTTAAGGCCTAAGGCCTCAAGAAAAGCTTTGCACGTTTGCTTGCGCTTTTCTCAAGAAGCTCGTCGGAGCATACAATGGCGAAATGCTTGATAGCGTTGGCGCTGTTCAGCCTTATGGGCCAATGCTGTTATGCTCAGCAAGAGGCTCCCGCGGAAACCGTTGAGCCTGAACCAACGCTCGCGTTGGACGCCGAGTTGCTCGAAACTGTTTCGCTCGAGCCAAATGATCTTCAACCATCTGATCATGCGGCGTTGATTGCGGGCCTTGATCGAACCCGACGCATTGAGCGAAGAGTGGCCGAGGCCGCAGCTGCTGACTTTTTCCGAACGCGACGATCCGAGACCGGCCCACTTCCGGATCTGCTTAAGAATCCCGAAGCCTATCACGGTCAGCTTGTCACGCTAGAAGGTCAAGTTCGCCGAATCGCCATCCGCTCGATTAACGCCGAGCAATTTGGCATCAACCAGTTGTACGACGTGTGGCTCTATGTTGACGGCGGCGATGTGCCTGTCCTCATTGTTTGCGCGGAATTGCAACCTAGCCTGAAGGCACGATTTCCAGAAAACGCCAGCGAGATTAACGACGTCATCAACGATGTCCGGGCAACAGGTTTCTTTCTGAAGCGAGTCAAATTCGGCGACGACCAGGTCGCTCCGTTACTTGCCACTCATCAACCAAGATGGATTCCTCAAGTCAGGGATCCGAGCGACCCGAAGATTGAACCTTTCGTTTTAGCTCCCGTACAACTCGGGCCCAGCACTCTGAAGGCGGTCGAGAATCACGCTTACTACTACTTGCTGGAAAAGGCGCGAAAGACAGATTCGTCCGTCCTTGATAAGGCGGCCGCAGACTTCTACACAAAACGGCAAGATGCTCGTCAGCAGCAGCGAAAACGTCGCATGCCACCTTTCATCGACGTTTTCAAACATCGTGACGAGTACCACGGTCAGCCCGTCATGTTCAAGGGCCGCGTCAGACGACTCGTTCCTTACACGGCTCCGGAGAACGATTACGGGATTGAAACTCTGTACGATCTCTGGATCTATACAGACGACAGTCAAAACAATGCGGCAGTCGTCGTCTGCACAGACCTACCAGAGGGCCTCAAAACTCAGATGGGCTCGGACATTCTGATCGACAACGTTGCTGTCACCGGCTACTTCTTCAAGATGATGGCCTACCAAGCACAAGACACGGCACACATGACGCCGATGCTGATCGCCAAGAAGCCCACCTGGAAGCCCGTCGTTGGCGGAACCGAGCCCGTGTTGCCAAAGTCGGTAGTCAACATTCTGGCAGGATTGGGACTGGTCGGAATTGTCGTCGGCTTTTGGTTTGTCGTTGTTCGAGACGACCGCAAAGGCCGTGTCAAAACCGTTCAAGAAGAAGCCTCTTTCGCCGACAATGAAGATGCTAAAGATCAGGTGTCCCCAGAATTTCCATCGTCCGCTGATGGAAACGCATCCCTTAACTCGACAGCCGTGAAAGTCCAACAATGTCTGACAAGAGCGAAAAGAAACTAGTCTTAGCAGCGATCCTTTGCTTCTTTTTCGGAATTTTCGGTGCCCATCGTTTTTACAGCGGAAAGACCGGATCAGCGATCTTTCAGCTCCTCACGCTAGGCGGCCTGGGGATTTGGGCCTTTGTTGACTTCTTGATTATTCTGTTCGGTCAATTCAAAGACTCGGAAGGCAAACTGATCTCTCACGGTTAACATCCGCCGTCCAAGGACTGGTGCACTAAACGAGGACAAAGACGTCCCCGTCCTCGACGACTGACTCAAACGAAGGCTGCTGAATGTTGGCATTCAGGCAATGATGTCCGTTCGTGACATCCAATTGCCAACCATGCCAAGGGCAAGTCACGACGCAGCCTTCCAGAGTTCCCTTTCCCAATGGCCCGCCAGCGTGCGGGCAAACTCCATCCAAAATGTGGATTTGCCCATCCACGTTGTAGACCGCGAATACTCTCCCCGCCGCCACGATCTCGGCACCAGCGCCAACGGGAATCTCCTCAAGACTGGCAAGCCGGACTTTCTCGGCCATGGATGATTACTCCTCTGCAGCTTCTTCATTCTCTGGCTTAGACTTTACGGCGACTTTCGAAGCTTGTTCCGTTTCGGTCTTCTTGACATCTTCACTGACGATAGCGGGCGCTTGCTTGTCGTCGCGACGCAACCGCAGTTTACTCAACAGTTGAGACGTTCTTGAAGGTTTGGCCGCTTTCTCTGTCGCTTGTGCCGTCTTGTTCTCTGCTGGCTGAGCATTGTTTGCGTTGCCACCTTGATCATCGTCCTCGTCTTGTTCGTCTTCGGTCGTGCCTTCGAGGAATTGGAAGATCTTCGGAGATTCTTCCTCGCCAACGATATTCTCCATCAGATTGTGAATTTCAAGGATGCCAGTCGGCACACCCGTCAACGACTTGCCGACCGAGTTCCAAATCAGATCGAGCAACGCGGACTCGGCAGAATCAAGTTCATCGTCTTTGTCGTCTTCATCATCGTCAAACCAGTCAGGCAGTAAGTCATCAACGAATGATGAATCGACTGTGTTACTAAGGGCGTCCGTTGTTGTTTCGGCGACCAACAAATAATCTTCCGCAATCGCCTTCAGAAATGCCCAGATTTCAGATTTCGGAGATTCTTGACTGTCGACCTGATCCAACTGAGGCGCGCTTGCGGCGGCCGCTTCAAGCAACGCATCATCTGTCACACTGAAGTTTGCAGCCAATCCATCCGAAGTCGAATCCGAGTCAGCCAAGGCATCCGTTGGAATGTTGACACCGGATCCGAACTCCAACGTCAAGTCCAAGTTCCCCGTCGTTCCACCTTTGACCAAACTGCCTTCGAGTGAAACTGGCGTCGTGCCTTCGGGCGTGATGAAGTTGGCACCACCTTGGAAATCGCTGCCGACGCCGACCAATTCCAAGTTGTAATTCGTCTGTGGAGCGTTCGGGATAATCAGAACTTCGGCAACGCCGTTTCCGGAGAAGTAAGTGTTGCTACCAAATTCGTTGACGTTACCTTGATTCATTGTGAATCCAGCTTGGCGACCAGCCGATTCCGTCACAATGAAATCAACGGGATCGAGCCAGATCAGCAAAAAGTCTTCCTCAATGACTCCCTGCTTATCAATAAACCGTTGAACGATTTCCTCGTTCTTCTCATCCACGGTTTGAGGTTCCACTTCGTCATTGGGATCCATCATGGCCATCCCTGTGTCGGTAATCTGCGTTCGCACCAAGTCGCGGACGGAATCACCAACCGTTTCGGTCACTTTGGTCTCGCCAATGACGTCTTCGGGCTGAGTGTCGATTACCAAAGTGTAATCACCGGTCGTCATGTCGAATCCAGCAACACGGACGAAGTACTCTTCTCCCAACGAAACAGGAAACTGCATTTGCCGATTCGGCTGACCATTTTCAACATCATCACTGCCAATTTGGAACTGATCGGAATCAAAGCCACGAATTGATGGCAGTAGATCGCCGCTGGTACGAGTCAAAGTGACCGTTGCCGTCCCTGTGTCTGGACTGACAAAGCGGAAGAAGTCGACATCGCCGGCTATTTCGATCGAGGAGCTTACCTGACCACTGGAGTTCAAAACGACTTCCTGGCCATCGCTTAAGACGTCGCCGACATCCAGATTCATGTCGTTATCGATCACTGTGCTGTTGATCGTAATCCGATAATCGCCAACACCAGAATCGAGCGTTCCGTCTTCATTGAGATCTTCGCTGATGTCTTCATTCTCTCCGAGAACCGTGTCCAACAGCCCGTTGTTGTTGAGATCTTCGCCCAAGCTGAATGCCGAGACTGTTACGAAGAAAATATCGCCGGCTTGAGCATTGAAGGTCACGAACGAATCCAGTGCGCTTCGAGTTGCTTCGTCTTCTGGAGTCATTGGATCATCTTCGATGCCACCGCTATCGTCATCGGTGACAATGATGTCTCCGGCAATCAAGTTGCCGGCATCGTCCAAACTAGCAGCAGTAATCGTGACGATCGGGTCGGTATCAGGCGTGTCATCAACACCGAATAACCGCGACGACACTCGCACACTGATTCGGGCCGTACTGTCGGCATCGACCTCAGGAGCAATAAAGAAGACGTCCTGATCCAATGCCGGTTGGCCAACCTGACGATTGATACGTCCATCTTGAGTCGCCGTGTTCAAAGTCTTGTCGATGGCGATTTCGGTGGCCGTGCTATCGGTGAAGTCAGAGAAGTCGTCGACATTCAACTGGAGTCCCAACTCATAAGCACCGGTGGTACTAACGATCGAATCGTCAGCCAATCGTTCAAGGTTTGGTTGTCCAGCAGCTTCGATGAAGATTCGTTGACCATCCGTGACCGTGATCGTTGCCGCCGAGTTTAGACTCAGAAGCGTGTCGGCCGAGAACGCGGTCTCAACACCGTCTTTGTCGAAGATACGTAGGAACGTGTCGATCTGGCTTCCTGGTGCCGCATCCAAATTGACGGTCAACGTCCCAGTCGGAATGACATCATCGTTGACATCGTTGTCGAACAGGTCTATGTCGAGCTGAATTACATCTCGATCACCATCCGATTCAACGCTTCCGCTAATCAACTCGCCCGGGAACGCGGTACGAATAATCGAACCGTCCGCGTCTTCAAAAACATTTTCCAAGGCGACGGAATTCGTACTGTCTTGAGTCAACGAGAACTGCTGATTGTCTTGAATGTCTGTGATCTCTTGTCCAAAGTCATCCGTAATATTTGGAACCAACGTCGCGGTCAATTCGTAAGCACCCGTGTTTCGGAAGTCGAACGAGTTGACGTTGACGAAGAAGATCGTACCAGCGGAAACATTACCCACACTCAGTGAGGCTCCTTCAACGTTGTCATCATTCGCATCATCATCGAAGGCGAGCAAATTGCCCTCGCGATCGAAGACGGAAATGATGCCATCGAAACGCTGACCCGGATTCGGCGTTGTGTCCAATTGAAGATCGACACGCCCCGAATCAGTACTGGTGAATTGGAAGGTATCCACGTCGGTGGGGAAGTTAACGAGGCCATCGATGTCGACTGGCGATCCATCGCCGATCGTGAACAGTTGATTATCGGGCAACGTATCACCGTCCGGGAATTGACGCTCGACGAAGTCATCATTCAACGCAATCGTGTTCACCACCAAATTGAAGCCACCCGTCGTGCCCGCTGCGCTACTGACTCGAGCGAACAATTGTTCGCCTTCGTCGATCGGTCGACTGATCTGCGGATTCAGGCCAAATACGTCGTCGCTTTGTGCGAGCTGCACGCCGTCCTTATCGAATATCGTCAAGACGGGATCGACACCCATGCCAATGACATCGATCGTCGTCAACGAATCGCCGTTCGGGAACGTGAGGCTGAAGAAGTCAACATCGCTGGGATTACCGATCACACCACCAACCGCACCGTTGCCGGCAGCATCCAGATCAACAACCGTGGCGCCGTCTTGGTTATCTTGGTGGTCGTCTTCAGCAGCATCAAAACTAATGTCAAGCGTGTAAGCGCCCGTGCCGTTGCCCAAGGCGTCGGCAATGAAGTTGACCTGATCACCGCCGAGTACGCTGAATCGCAGCGTTTGACGACCATCGTTCGCACCCGGAATCGCGATTGCACCCACAGCATTACCGCTACTCGACGTTTTGCTAGACGAAGAGGACGAACTTGTCGAGGTCGTGCTATTGTTGGCTCTCAACAACCGAGCATTGAAGTCAACCGGATCGATCGTGACGGTCAACAAACCTTGAGTCGTCGCGTCAAAGAAGAACGCGTCTCGATCACCGGGCGTTTCGATATTTCCTGTGATCGTTTGCGAGTTATTCTCATCCAGTTGCACACGGCCAGGACCGGGATCCGTGTCTGTTGGGCTGTCACCAAAGTCATCGACGATGACCGCATCTGTCGAGATATCCAAGTTGTAACGTCCCGTGCTGCCTCCGAATGATCGCACCACAGCGAACAAGACTTGCTCGGCCATCACCGGGAAGCGTACTTCCGAATTTGACGTGTTAAAGCCGGCATCGTCGTTTTCACGCTCCAACAGCACAGCCGTCACGCGGCCATCCACGATGGTCGGCGTGAACAACTGGATGACTGGATCAACGGGTCCGGCCGGTTCTGTCATCGGATCAATAGGTGCCGTCTGATTCGCTTGAACGACGATCGTGCCCGGAATCGTGGTTTCGAATCGGAAGAAGTCGATGTCGCCACCGGTTTCAATGACTCCCGATTCCGTGCCGACACCTTGGTTGTTCAGAGTGACGATACCAGGATTGTTGAAATCATCGCCGAAGTCGTCGGCCACCACCGCCAAGACTTCAATATTCGCCACGTAACGACCGCGAGGGCGACTGTTGAACGAGGAAATCTCGAAGAACAACTCATCGCCGGCGCTCACAGGAATTGTCAGCAAGCTATTCAATCCCAGACCGCCGTCGTCGTCGCTTGCGAGCACTTCGTTGGTGGTCGTGTTGTCGCCATTCAGTAAGCTCAAGACCGGATCAAGGAAGCTGCGCGGAATCATTGGCGGCATTCCTGGATCAGCATCCAGTCGGAACTGCAACAATCCGTCTTGATCGACGGTGACACACAACACGTCAACGTCATCAACTGTCACCAACTCACCGGTAAAGGTCGTCGGTCCATTGAGCACAACTTTGGTCGCGTTCTCGACATCGTTGCCCGTCTCATCAGCGGCCTGCAATTCCGCAATGAGCGTGTACGCTCCCTCGGAGTCCTCGAACGATCCAGCTTCAATAAAGATCGGCATCCCCATGGAAACTGGCAATCGCACGGTTTCCGTACCGCCACCGAATGTCAAATCTGCGGGCATCGTCAGTTCCATACCTTGTTCATTCAAGACACGCAGAATTCCGTCCAGGTTGCTCCCGGGATCCGCCGTCATTGTGATGTCGAGCACACCATCTTGCGGCGGATTAATGCGGAAGACATCATTGTCATGGAAGTACTGGATCGAGCCTGATCGCATAGCCGTGGGCAAACTGAAGTCGGGTATCGTTGCCCCGCCCGTTCCACCACCAGTCTCCGTACCACCGCCACCACCGATCTTCATGCCACCCATTCCTGGAACGCTTAGCATCAAGTTGGTGGCGTTAGCGACATCGTTTCCAAAGTCGTCGTTGAAGATTTCAGTTGCAAAGCCAAGCTCATAGTTGCCCGCCGTACCGTTGCGACCGCTCACAGCGATGAACAACTCTTGATTCGCGCCAGCTCCAATGACCGCTAGGCTGCTTGTGCCATCACCGCCGTCATCATCCGTCGCAAGCAGGTTGCCGTTGGCATCGAAGACCTGCAAAAAGGTGTCCAGATTCTCTCCGTCAGTCGCCGTGATTGTTCGCACACCGGCAACGTTGGTTACGGTGCGGAAGAAGTCGACGTCTCCGTCGAATTGAATCGCAAAGTCGGCGACAGTGGCGTTGCCATTGCCGTCGAGCATCACGTTGCGAGCGTTATTGATGTCATCGCCGACATCGTCTTGAATGACAAATCCCGCCAACAGGTTAATCGTAAATCCGCCCAACGAACCATCGGCTGACGAGACTTCTAGGAAACCGATGTCACCTTGATTGACAACTCGTTTCAGCCGCGCGGCAACACCGCGACCACTGTTGTTATCGGACTGAAGTTCTTGACCCGTGGGGCTCAAGATGCGAATGAATGGGTCAAGTGCGCTGCCTGGATCAGGAAGAACATCGACTGTCACGACCGCGCTGGTACCGCCAATATTGAGCTGATTCAAGCTGATCGGAATCCGGTAAACGTCGAGGTCATCAGCCAAGTCGATATTGCCAGTCACCTGTGCGGCGACTCGCGGCGGGTCAAGTTCCTCTTCGTTTTCCGGGTCAATGTCGTTGGCCGGACCAAGAATGATGTCCGTCGCATTGTTAACATCGTCACCAACAAAGTCGTTGATAAACACTGTTGAGATCACAATGTCATTGCTGTCCGACCCACCTTGATAGGTGATCGTGAATCGCTGCGTATCGTCGAGCCCCGCGATTGGAAGTTGGAAGACGTCACCTTCCACCAACATGTGACCGTCGGGCAATGTGAACAGACCGATGACGGGAAGGCCGTCGCCCGTCGCAGGATCCGTCCCATTAACCTCAGCAATCGTGAAGTTCTGGCCTTCGAAGGCCATGCCGGTATCTTTGCTCAGACCTGGGCCGTCGACGACATTCAAAATACCACTAAGGACTGGTGAGTTCTGTGATGTCCACTTCGGCGTGTCGATGTCGTACTTGTACTGCGAATTCGTATCGAAGATGAAGCGGTTCGCGTCGATGTTTCCGCCGGATGGATCAAGAATCGTATTGGCTTGGAATGTGGTTTGAGCCGCCAAAGTTCCCGTACCAGACACGGTCACATTCGTCGTCTCTCCATCATCGGGAACCAGAACATTGATGCCCCGTGCCGAGGTGATCGTTCCACCGGCCAACACGGTGTCAGACTGGATGGTCAACGGCGAGTTGCTCAGTGCGTTGAGTGCTCCGCTGACCGTGTTCATGCCAATCAAACTGACGTCTTCTGCGCGAGTGACATTGGTCGTGCCCGTGAAGAAGTTGCGCGATACCGAGGTCAAGTCATCGTTGAATGTCGTCGTCCCAATCAAGTCGAGTCGCGCCAGGTCGTCGACAAAAGCAGCCACGTCATTGAAGGTCACCGTTCCGCCGATCGTCGTGTTGCCGAAGAAGACCGCATCGTTGTTAAACGTACTGTTGGGGCCAAGAATGTCGGTCGTTCCGCTGGTCGAGAAGGTTGCGTTTGTCACCAAGTTGCTACCAACGGAAACGCCCGCGTTGATCAACGTATCGCCATTGAATGTCGCTGTGGACATCGGATTATTGAATGTGGTGAAGGCATTGAACCTCGACTCGCCCTGCATCGTAAAGTTACCAGCAAACGTCGCAGGCGCATTGAAGTTATTGATGCCCATCGCATTCGTGAACGATGCATCGCCAAGCACGGTTAGCGTGCTTTGGAAACTACCAATGCCAATTGCAGCAGCATCATTGAACGATGCTTGACTACCGAAGATTCCGATCCCGGCAATACTCGCCGCGCCATCAACATCAATCGTATCGTCGAATTGTGACGTGCTCAGACCTTCGGTAAAAGTAAGGTTTGCATCGAAGATCGCCGGCGCACCCATTCGGAAACGGGCGCTGTCGGTAAACGTTGCATTGCCATTAAACGATGCGTCGTTGAAGAATTCCGCAAAGCTGTCGAACTGCGAAGTGCCTCCAAAGTCGACGACGTCAAAAGTGGCGATTGCCGAGAAAGTGGCGTTACCACCAAGGTTCGTAGTGCCGAAGAAGTCAGCGTCGTTGTCGAACTGAGATGTTCCGTCGATCATGACATCGCCGTCGAAGATCGAATCATCACCGAAGGTCGCGTTGCCATTCACATCGAGGCGCTCATCGGAACGGAAGCCGCCGTCGAAGGCCGCGTTTCCGTTGATCGTCACGATGTCCGTGCCGGCACTTAGCGCGGAACTGAATTGAATCAAACTTCCGTTGAACGTTGTGTTGCCGCCCAAGCTAACCGGATCGCCGTATCGTTGAGATCCCGTTGTCGTGACACTACCGCCGTTGATCTGAGTCGTTCCGTTGGCGTTCGTCGTCAAGGCTCCCAAACCAGCATCATCGGAGAGAACTCCCAGTGCATCGCCACCAACTGGAGCCGCGAAGATCGTCACCCCATTGGCCGTGTTGACCGTCAAGGCAAAGTTGTTGCCGTCGGCGCTATCAACAGTGCTCAGGAATGACACGTTGCCGATGCCAACTTCATCGACGACCGTATTGCCTGTCAGCAATAGCGGTTTATTCGACGTAAACGTGCTGCCATCGAAGAAGAAGAGGCCAGACAATTCCAGTCGGCCATCGGTGTTCGTCACTATCGAGGCCAAGCGGTTGACTGTGCCAACGTTGCCGGTAACTGCCGTGACCCCACTGTTCATGGTGTTGAGAGTCAAGTTCCTCGGAGCAACCATGTCCGAGTTAATCGTGCCGCGCAGCGAGATGTTGTCGGCGTTCAATGTCGTATCGCCAACCAACAAAATATCGCCCGAGAACGTCAAGTCTGCGGCCGACGAAATCGTACCCATCAAGTCCACGTCGGCGTTGATGGTCAGATTTCCGCTGATGTTCAACGTTCCAAGGACAAGCTTGTTCGCGTCGCTCAACACAACATTGTTGGCGTTCACAATGTTGACGGTGTTGAAGTCGTTCGTTGGTGTATCCAGCGTGATGTCGTTAGCAGCACCAACGTCGAGTGCCGAGATATTGGCCACTACGATCGAGTCGGAATCGGTTAGGTTGCCGCTGGTGAGGATTGACAAGTCGCCTGTAATCGTAATCGGGCCCAAGTCCAAAGAACCACCATCGGCCAATGCGACGTTGCGACCAGAAGTGACGGCCACACGTTGGAAGTCATTTCCTTCGTCATCCAACGTGATATCGCGAGTGTTCGGAACGCTGAAGGTTGCCAACCCGCCAACGAACAGCTCGTCGTCTTGGAAGATGTCGTCGGTAGCTGTCGCCGTCAGGTCGCCGTCCACGGAAACGCTTTCAAGTTCCAGCACGCCGTTGTTAACGATGGTGGCATCACCATCTGAACCGGTCGTAAAGATGCTGATGTCGCCAGTCAGATTCAGTGAATCAAGAATGATGTCGGCGTTGCCTTGCACGGTCTCGATGACGGCATCGTCCATGACAGTGACTTGGCCACTGTCAGTAATATTACCGGTTGTTGCCTGGAGTTCTAAATCACCGACGGTCGCACCACTAATGTCGATGCCCACCGCATTGACCAGATTCACAGTGCTCGCGTTTCCAGGAGCCATGACGCCAATGCTTCCGGCGATATTAAGGTTGTCCAAGAAGATCAACTGGTCGACGGCAACTGTGTTGAACTGAGCATTTCCGCCAACAACAACATTGGCCGTATCCAAGATGCCACTCTTCTTGGAGACGCCCGTCAAGTTGCCACCCACATTCGAGGCCGCGAATCGTAGCGAACCGTTATTCACAACAGTGGCATCTCCGCCAGTACCCGTTGTTTGAACGGCGATCGTTCCGTCGACTTGCAACATGTTCAAGTCGATGTCGGCTCCATCACCGAGCGTGGTGAAGCTAGCATTCTCGAAGACATGAACGCGACCGCTGTCCTCGATACTGCCGGCCAGGGTTGTCGCCGTCAGGTTGTCCGCTAGAACAAAGCCGAAGTCGATTCCCGTAGCGTTCACGATCGTGGTCGATCCGCTTGGGCCGTTTGGACCAGAAGAGCCAGTGCCGCTTCCTGTTCCGCTGCCCGTTGATTGGGTTACAGCGCGGATACGGCCAAGAACGTTGAGCTGATCTAAGTTGATGTCGCCATTGTTCGCGGTGAGATCCAGATTCCCGCCAACCGCGACACTGCTGGAATCGGTTATGCTTCCGGCTTCGGCCACAACGACTAGCGAGCCGCCGATGGAAACATTGGTTAAGTCAACAGCGAGATCACTGATCAACGTGGCAACTCCAGCTCCCGACGTGGTAGCGCTGATCGTTCCACCCACGTTGAGATTATCGAACTTCACATCCTCGTCGGATGCCAGAGCGGTGGCTTGCAAGTTGCCGCCAATGAACTGCGTGCCAGTCGAATCGATCGTACTGGTGGTCGATGTGACGCTGAAATCTCCGCCGATGTTCAAGTCGCGGACATCGGTAAAGCCTGCGTTCACGATCGTCGCATCGCCATTCGCGCCCATCGTGTTCACCGTGATCGAGTCACGAGCGTCGAGACCGTCCAACGTGACGGTCGCATTCTGGGCCAAAGTGCTAAAGATCGAGCGGCCATTGATGACCGTGACTGTCCCCGTATCCGTCAAGTTGCCGGTTTTTGCCGTTGCCGTCAAAGCAGCGGGGACAAACGTGTTTCGCAAATCCAAAGCGGTCGCGTTAACAACCGTGGCACTTGCCCCAGTTCCTGTAATGTTGATGCCAACCGAACCACTAACGGCCAGTTCGTCCACCACAACGTCACGATCGCCGGGCGAGTTAAAGCTGGCGTCACCACCAACGTTGACCGTTCCGTTATCCAGCAAGTCACCAGCAGTGGAAGTTGCCGTCAAGTCACCGCCAACTGTCGACGGTCCGAGCGTCGTCGTATTGGCGTTTTGCACGATCGCATCGCCCGTGCCAGCAGTGCTCAAGGAAATCGGGCCGGCCGTATTGAGTTGATCGACGTTGATTCCAGCACCAGCTTGTTGCGTGGTCAGAATCACATCGCCAGCGGCGACGATTCCAAGATCCGTGATCGAACTGGTTGTCGCGGTTGCGTCCAGCGTGCCACCCACAGTCGTCGCCAGCAGCGCGATGTTCTTGGCGTTGACGATCGTCGCATCTCCATTTGCACCCAATGTCGAGAGACCGATCGAGCCATCAATGTCCAAGTTGGTCAGCGAGATGACTGCATTCGTTGCCGTCGACGTGAACGTCGCCTCATTGGCGACCACGACGGGATTAAGGCCGATGATATTGCCGTTCGCGGATACTAACAGATCACGGCCAACACTTGAGGTATTCAGATTAATCGCGTTTCCATCGTTGATCGTCGCGTCTCGGACTGTGTTGACCTCGATCGTGCTGAAGTCGTTGCCGGGATTGTCTAAGACAATGTCGCTGGTCGCGTTTGAAACAACCGTTGTGATACCCGTGACATCCAAGGCACCGTTTTGAGTAATGTTGCCATCCGCATTGAGCCGCAACACGCCCGTAGCAGAAGAAGCGTTCACAGCCAACGAGCCAGAACTCAAGATCATGATATTGCGGCCAGTAAAGCTCACCGTGTCACCAAACACGTTGCCAGGGTCAGACGCTCCGACGTCGCGGCTAACGAAATTGATCGCATTGTTGGCGGTTAAGGGGCCCAAGTAGTTCTGGTCCAGCGTCGTCGTCACGCTTCCACCATCGACCAACGAAGCTCCATTGATCGTCAAAAAACCAAGACCCGCGTCATCCGAGTCCGCTCCCAAGGCGTCGCTACCAACGGCTCCATTAAAGACCGCCGTACCGCCGTTAAGCGTGATGGTCAAGTTGTGGTTGGCTCCGTCTTGACTGTCGACTGTTTGATTGAATGTCACGTTGCCCGTGCCGGCTTCGTCGATCTCGACGTCGGATTGCAAGACCACAGGATCCAAGAACGTGGCGGTACTGCCGTCAACGAAGATGTCGCCTTGCAAGATTGTACGCCCGTCAGCATTGGTCGTGATGGCCACGATTACTGCTTGCCCACCGATTGTGTCGTTAAAGTGAGTCACTCCGCCGCCGGTCGTATTCACGGTTAGTGAAGGTGACGATTCGTCGGCCGCATCGAGTTCTCCGATCGTAATATCGTTGCCCATCAGCACTGTGTTGTTTCCGATGACGGTCGAACCACTAAAGCTTTGATCGCCGGTCGTCGTGAGTGAGCCGCCGGTGAACTCGAAATCGTCGGAAGTAAAGAATTCCAACGCCGTCACGTTTCCGATCGCGCCATCGATGACCGCGTTGTTTAAGACCGACAGCGACTCTTGGCCAGCTGTCGTTCCATCGACGGTGCCTCGCAGTCGAGTATCCGGGCCATCTAAAGTGATATCGCCCGTTAACGCGATCGGCGCGTTGATATCAATTTCTCCGTTTGCCGATGTGATGGAATTACCCAAACTCACCGCATCAAAGTTCGCGGTCAAGAATGAGCCGTCCAGATCAAAGTTCGCACCGAGATCAATCGTAAGGCTCGTCGTCAAGCGTCAGACACTCGAGGTCGAGACGCGAGAAAGTGATGACAATGATGTCATCAGTCGGCAACGTGATCGACCACATGCACTCTTGCCACGAACAGTAGCGGCGGGTGGCCGGCCCAGAGGCCAACGTGCCACTTGAAGCCGTCAGGAGGGTGCTCC
>PBMZ01000107.1 GCA_002722955.1 Planctomycetaceae bacterium
GGGATCGGGGATTATTTCCGGGCTTAGATCGCTCGGAATCGCGGCGGGTGTTGTCACCAACGTGACCTCGGCGGTGTTCTCCTTGTCTTCTCTTAGGTAGACAACGGTCGCGGACTGTTCGGGACGCAATCGGCTGACGGCATCGTAGAGATCATCGAGCGATTTGATGTCTTGTTCGCCAAAGCGAGTGATGCGGTCGCGTTTCTTGAGACCCGCGGTTTCAGCAGGGCTATCCTTAAAGATATGACGGACGATGACGCCCTTCGATTCCTCAGTTTGACTTGGGCGAGTGGGTAAGACACCCAAGAAGCCTGCTTCGTAGGGCAACAGTTTCTCGGCCAACTTGACCGAGGCCGTTTTGGATTCGTTCTCGCGTTTGACAGTGACCTCGACGACATCGCCGGCAAGATGACTTCCCAGCTCTTGCTGAACCTGAGCCACTCGCGACACGGTCTTTCCGTTGACGTTGGTGATGACGTCGCCGGGTTTGAGTCCCGCTTTGTCTGCCGGCGAGTCAAATCGCACTCGATCAATCTTTGGCGCGACACCATAGATGTCGCGGCTCTTGAACGAGATGCCCATCAATCCTGGATGTAAGTCTTCACCAGCTTTCAAACGGTCAAGTGTTGCGAAAACGTCTGCTAGCGGGATCGCGAAACCGATGCCCGAATCGTACCACTCGACACCAGCGGTTTCTGTCGATCCGCGTCGAGAAGAAAGTGGGACGAGCACGCCGAGGACTTGGCCGTTGATGTTGATCAGCGGGCCTCCGTAATTGACGGGCGAGACCTTTGTGTCGGTTTGAATTGCCTTGCCCCAGACGCGATTGAGCGCACTCACGATTCCGACAGACATGCTGGGCAACGGAGTGTTGTAAGTGCGACCGAGTGCAACGCTCCATTGGCCGACTTCGATTTCATTCTTCGGCGCGGCCTTGGGGACTGTTAAGTTCTGTGCTTCGATCTTGAGGAGTGTCAGCATTCGCGCGCGGTCGTTGGCAACCAGTTTTGCGGCGAAGCGACGTTGATCGGGAAGTGTGACTAGAATCGATGCAGGCTTCGAGATAAAGTTGAAAGCACTTGAGATAATGAATCCGTCGGATGAGACGATCAACCCGGTTGTTGGCCCCGTGCTCGTCAGCAAACGGCCAACGTTGGAGAGTCCGCCGACAGTTTGAATTTGTACAACCGATGGCGAGACAAGCGCAGCGGATTCTTTGATTGCTTGCTCTTCTTTTGCTTCCAGGTCCTCTTGAGTTTGAGCGGCGGCGAATTGAGTGCATCCCGCTAAAACAGAGATCGTGAGCAGAGCGATAAAGAAGTGCTTTGAGAGTTTAGAGTGCATGTTATGGCCTTTGCAGGATTCGCACGTACCAAACGGTTTCATTTGCGTGTGAGCGTCCCTCGCTGACGCGTCGGGTTGCCTCACTAACTTACTTTTGTTCTTTCTTCGGCACGAGCATCTCGACGGTGACCAATTGGTCGTTCCGTCGGACAACGAGTCGCAGGACGTCGCCGCTTTCCAGATATCCCATTTGCTCGCTCAGAACGCGGACGGATTGGATCAGCTCGTCATTCACAAACAAGACTAAATCGTCCGGCCTCAAACCAACTTTCGAGGCCGCCGAATTCGGCGCGATGGAGTCGACATAAGCCGGCGTCCGGAAGATGACATCGGGGACCATCACGATTCCGAAGTCTGTGACGCGGTAGCGATTTGGATTGTCGGCGGGATCGCGACGAGGTTTGTTCTCGAAGTTGCCACTAATCATTTGCTCGATCGGTTCGCCCAAGTCGGTCATGGGAACGGCGTAGTTGACCCAAGTGTTGCTCTTCGAGTTGCGAAGCTCCTTGCCAATCATTCCAAGTAGCTTTCCCGACCGATCGGTGAGTGCACCGCCAGCGGCCCCGGAATTATTGGTGATGGCGTCGACAATATAGACGGCTCCTTCAAACGGAACTTCGAAAGAGCCTCGGCGTGCATCCAGTTTTGTCTTTGCCATGACGACACCATGCAAAACCGACACGGGTTCGTCACCAGCGGCGACATTAAACATGTTGCTAAAGCCCAGAATCCGAGTTCCCGCGCTGGCTGTTCCAACTTGTTTCAGGTTGAAGTGTGGAAGATCCAGTTCGCTGTCATCCTCGCTGAGGCGGATCTTTAGGACAGCCAAATCCAACTGGGGTTCAGCTCCCAATACGGATGCCATAAATCGTCGGCCGTCATTGAGAACGACGGAAACTTCATCAGCGTCGAGAACATGACTCCAGACGGTTGCGATATGTCCCTCGGATGAGACAAGGAAGCCTGTGCTGTAAGCATGAAGTCCACGAACGCCGCCGGCTCCGAAGATCTTGACCAATCGCGGCTGCACATTCGAGATCGCTGCCGACGTGGACTGAGCTTGGGCGTTTTGTGAGAAGAGAAGGATGCTCGCAAGCAACAGAAAATTGCGAGCCAGTTGCGAATTGACGAGTTTGTTGTTCAAGGACATTTCTCTGCCTTAGAATGTTGAGCGACGCGTAACAATCCAAAGAACGAATCACTCGGCCTTTTTCTCTGCTTCTTTTTTCTTCACCGTTCCTGCTGCCAAGCTTGCTGCTTCGAGGTCAACGGCCGCGAAGACTTGGCCGCCATTGCGAATAATCAGTTGAGCCGGCAGTTGACGACTGTCGAAGGCTTTGAGACCTTTGAAGCGAATCTCGCATTCGTCGACATCATCGATGAGCTGCGTGTCGAAACCGAGGAACTCGCCCGTCTTGTGGTGAAAGTACCAGCGGGTTTCGTTTCCAGTCAGCTCGGAAATCAGCACATCCACATGTGGGCTTTGTCCGTCGAGGGGCTCGCTGCCTAAGTAGTAGAATTCGGTGAATGCGTCAGCTTCTTGGGTCATGAACAGTTTCCAATGGTGCATCGCCGCCAACAAGCCGCCGCTACCAGCGGGCTCGTCCGCGAACGGCTCGCCATTCATTGCGTGGACGAAGTAATCTTCTCCTAGGCGGGCCCCCAGTCCCTTGCTGGATATGGTGAGTTCGACGGGTGCTTTGTCTGCTGTTCGTTTCCCAGTCAACTTCCACGTTCCGGAGACTTTGGAGAAATCACCAAGTTTCGTCAGTCCGCCAAGCAGTTTGTCTTGCTTCAGTTTATTGAAGTAGTAGTTCGCGAAGCCCGTCTTCTTGACGTGCATGTGTTTGAATTTCTCGGGAGGCCCTGTGTCGGCACCATGTGGGTTCGTCGGATTTTGTGGTTTTGGTTGGTCGGGCTTGGGCTGCGGTTGTCCTCGACGTCGACGTGGCTTTGGAGTCAATTCTGACTGGCGATGCAGACCGCGAAGTCGGACGAAGATTTCGTGACGTTCTTCTTCGTGGCGATAGACCAAGGGGAGTTTCCACCCTTTGGGGTAAATGCCAAGGATGTTCTTGAACTGGTTCGTGCTGCGAATTGTGCGGCCGGCGAACGAAACGATCTCGTCGTCAACGCGAAGTCCGCGGCGAAAAGCTTCGGCTTGTTCCAGGATGCCGCCAACGACGACTCGCCCTTCATTATCCGTAGCGACGGTGGCTCCCAAGGTGGCGTGATCGACGATGCGGCCACTTAACAGGTGATCCATGAAGTACTGGATCTGATTGATCGAGATTGCATAGCCGGCGCCCGAGTTGACTCGGCCCCGCTTTTCGAATGAGCCCCGCCCGTTGATTCCGATCAGGTCGCCATCGTCATTGAACAATGGACCGCCCGAGTTACCCGGGTTGATGGACGAGTCGACTTGGATGCAGTCAGTGTATTCCAAGAAGTTGTTGCCAGCAGGAGGCTGATAGCGATGCACACCGCTGACGATGCCGTACGTGACGGTTGGCTGAAAGTCCGTCGCCAGCAAGAACGGATTGCCCATCGCGTAGGCCCAGTCGCCGACCTTGACTTGATCACTGTCGCCGAGTTTTGCGACGGGAAAGTCGTCGCGGCCGAGAAGTTTGATGATGGCGACATCGCCCGTCGGGTCGATTCCGACAATGACGGCATCGTAGAGCACGCCGTCGTTGAGTCCGCATTTCATGAACGCGCCGGAAGAGGCAATGACGTGGAAGTTCGTCAGCGCATAACCTTCGGGCGAGATGATCACTCCCGAGCCGCCGCCAAGATTGCCTCGACCAAAGACGGCGACAACACTGGGGGCAACCTTTTTGATGACTTGGATTCGCCGCTTTTGAGCGTTGATGACGACGTCATCGGCTGCTTGCGAGAAACTTGCCCAAGCGATGATGGCAATCAATCCAAAGATCAGTTGGCGATTCATGTTTGCCTCACTCTGTTCCTGAGATTGGAAATAGAGGTCTATTTGATGACGCGCGCGTCGACCAAATCCAGGTGGTCACAAATACCGGCGTTGCGGCCGAAGTCGACCAGGATCTCTAAGTCGCGCACACCGCTAACGTCCAGGTTGACGGAAACGGGTTTATCTTTTCCAGCCACATCGGCCTCGAGAAGTTTCTTGCCGTCACCACTAATCACGACGTGAACGTGGCCCAAGTGGACGTTCTCCAAGTTTTCGTCGATGCCCATCAGAGCTTCGAATCGGCTGAAGTCCGTGCCAATTCGATACGTCAGTTTTGTTCGCGAATGAATCCAAAGGCCTCGCTTGTAGGCTTTGCCACCAAGCTTCAACGGCAGCCCATCCATTGTTTGATCGCGACGGAATTGAAAGAGTTTGCGCTCGGTGTCGTCGTCGAAGAACGGCGTGAAGGCGACGTCTCGAGGTTCGAGTTTTGACAGGTATTCAATCTTGCCTTGGCTGAAATCCATGGATTGGACGGCTGTGGCGGGGAGCTCGATGTCTGATCCGCTCAGTAGCTTCAGCGCGAACTTGCCGTCTTTCAGGCTGACTGCCGAAACGTTGAGTACATCTCCTGCTTGCAACTTAACCTTGGCCGCAGGCGAGTTCTTGGGACGATCCGGCCGATAAAATACGAGCCCGTAGACGCGCGTCCGCTTGATAGGGAGCTCGTCGGCTCCCAGCAGGAACTTGACATTGGCATCGTCGATATCGCCGACAACTCCTGGTGCAAAGTCGAGATCTGTGTCCGACTTCTTGATGACCAGCAGGTCTTTCTGGTTTTCTCGCCCTGTGAGTTCCGTCCATCGTTCGTTCAGAGTTTTGACCTCGGGGGCAATCCTTAAATTGGTAATTTGCTTTCGAGAGAACTTGACTTCACCGAAGACCGGTGATGTTGCCGAGGTCGAGTCACCATCAATCGTCAATTTGCTGGCGTAAAACGATGTTCCGTCGAGAAGAGTTGCTTGGACCAGCGAGCTTGCAGTCGCTGCTGGCTTCTCGGATTTGAATTGGATACTCACTAGCGCATCGACGGCAACTTGCTTCGCACCAGCTTCGGCGGTGATTGCCAGTTGACCGTCGGCGATCGAGACAAGCTTGCCATTGATCGATTCCCCAGAGAGCGTCTGGACGGTTACCTCTTGGGCACTTGCCAGAGAGAGTGGCATGCAGGTTAGCGTGCCAAGGAAGGCAACAAACCACGCTCGTAGCGTCCATTGCCACAACACGGTCTTTGGTGGGAGTGTGCGTTTCATAGAACATAGGATATCTTCTGCCGTCCGGTCACGCGAGGTGTGAGTCGTTTTTTCCTGGCATATTGGAATGTCTCAGATGGGTCGGTGTTGCAGGTATTTCATGGAAAAGGATTGGAGAAGCCCGGCTTTTGAAAAAGCCGGGCTTCTGGCAAACGAACTTGCTGGCACCGATTCTCCCCAGGCTTGTGCAGCTTGTTGCGGAGTCCCTATCCTTTTGACTAGAGTAAGAAGTTGGATAAGACACGATGACTTTGTCGGAGACTGGCAACACTGGTTGACTCCTAAGGAAGCATTTTTATGAGTGACGCTAATGACTCGGCCGCCATGGACGCGGCCACTGCGAACGAGTCGATTGAAAAGCTGAATAAAGCTTACGAAGAGCTAAGGGGGCAAATGTCCCAAGTCATTGTCGGGCAAGAGCATGTTATCGAGCAGCTGCTAATCGCCCTGTTTAGCCGGGGCCACTGTTTGCTCGAAGGAGTCCCCGGGCTGGCGAAGACCTTGATGATCAGCACGCTGGCTCGCTGCTTGTCGATGTCCTTCAGTCGGATTCAGTTCACACCCGACTTGATGCCGGCCGACATCACGGGCACAGATGTCTTGCAAGAAAACCGCGATACGGGCGAACGCGAGTTCCGATTCATCACCGGACCGCTGTTCCATCACATGGTCTTGGCCGACGAAATCAACCGGACGCCGCCGAAGACGCAGGCCGCGCTTTTGGAAGCCATGCAAGAGCGGCAAGTCACCGTCGGGCAAACTCGGCACCAGCTGAGCGACCCGTTCTTCGTGTTGGCCACTCAGAACCCGATTGAGCAAGAAGGAACTTACCCGTTGCCGGAAGCTCAACAAGACCGCTTCATGTTCAAAGTGTTCGTCGATTACCCGAGCTTCGATGAAGAGCGTCAGATCGCCAAGCAAACGACGGGCTTGCAAGCCGATGAAGTCCAGGCCGTTTTGAGTGCCGAGGAAATCATCGGGCTGCAGAACATTGTCCGACAAGTTCATGTGACCGATCACGTTGTCGATTACAGTTTGGCGTTGGTCCGTCAGACTCGTATTGGACAACCGGGCACACCGGAATTCATTAGCGATTGGCTGAGCTGGGGAGCTGGCCCGCGTGCCGTGCAGTATTTGCTGCTGGGTGGCAAGGCTCGCGCTCTGTTGAACGGGCGAACGCACGTTTCGACGGACGACGTTGCCGCGTTGGCCTCACCAGTGCTACGACACCGTATCGTGACGAACTTCTCGGCCGAGAGTGAGGGCATTACATCTGACCGAGTGATTCAAAAGCTCGTCGATGAGACTCCCTCCAAGGAAGGCGAACTGACAAGTGACCCAAGACTACAGAAAATTTTTGCGGCCTGAGGAAATCTCGCGGATATCTCGGCTGGAGGTCAAAGCTCGACACATCGTCGAAGGCTTTCTGTCGGGGTTGCACCGGAGTCCTTACTTTGGCCAATCGGTCGAATTCGTTCAGCACCGAGAGTACGCGCAGGGCGATGATTACCGCCGGATCGATTGGAAAGTCTGGTCCAAGACCGACAAGTACTATGTAAAGCAGTACGAAGAGGACACCAATCTGCGGACGACGCTGCTGGTGGATTTGTCAGAATCGATGCTGTTCGGTTCGGGCGAGATGACCAAGTACGAGTACGGCTGCACGATGGCTGCGTGCCTGTCCTATTTGCTTTTGCGGCAGCAAGATTCCGTTGGCTTGGTGGCTTTCGACGAGGCGATCCGATCACGTGTCGAGTCTCGCAGTAAGCGGAATCACTTGCATGCATTGCTGGCGGCGATGAGCAATGAAACACCAGCGAAGAAGACCAGTATGTTCGACATCTTGAGCGAAGTTGCCGAAAACAAGGCACGTCGCGGCATGGTGATCATTATCTCGGACTTATTCGTTGAGCGGGAAAGCTTGTTCCGCGGACTGAACATGCTGAGGCACCGCGGACACGACGTACTGCTGTTTCATGTGTTGGATGATCAAGAGTTGGACTTTTCCTACAGCGGTACAACGAAATTCGAGGGCATGGAAGAAATGGGCGAAATCGTTTGCGACCCTCGTTCACTGCGCGAAGGGTATATGGAAGCGATGGAAGCCTACTTGTCCGAGCTTCGGCGTCACTGCTCAAGCAACGTGATTGATTACCAAACGATTCGCACAAGCGAACACTTGGATGCGGCGTTGGCACACTATTTGAACCATCGAATTGGCATGAGGCAGACGGTGCGGAATTAGTGATGCGGACTTTCGTCTTTAGAACTGTAGAAACTCGATAAAGCTGATCGCTGATGGAATCCTGGTTAGCACAACATTTTTTTAACTCGGCGTTCGTTTACGGCGGTTCGCTGTTGGTGGCGTCTCCGATCATCATTCACTTGATCAATCGGATGCGCTATCGCCGCGTTCAGTTCGCGGCGATGGAATTCTTGCTGGCCAGCCAAAAACGCAATCAGCGGCGCGTGTTGATCGAGCAACTGATTCTGTTGCTGCTGCGAATTCTGATCGTGTTGGCTATCGTGGCATTGATTGCGCGGTTGATCTTGGACCCGAGCCAGTTGTCTGTTTTCCGCGGCGCCAAAGCACACCACTTTGTGTTGCTTGACGACAGTGGCTCGATGCAAGATCGCGACACGGCGAAGAACGTCACCGCTTTCGAAAGTGCGATGGATGTCGTTCGCAAGGTCGTGGCCGAGGGGGCTCGGCGGCCTAACTCGCAGAAGTTGACACTGTTGACGCTCTCTGATCCCGAGCAACCGTTGTTCAGCCAGCAGACGATCAATGACGCTTTTCTAAGCGACCTGGAAACAAAACTCGAAGGCTTGGAGTGTTCGCATCAATCATTGAATCTGGCGAATGGTCTGACGGCCGCACTGAAATCGTTGGCTGACGAGAAAGCGGCCGTGAAGCATCTGCACGTGGTTTCCGATTTTCGCTTGCGCGATTGGCAAGACGAACGGGCCATCGCGTCGCTTGTCAAACAGCTCGATTCTGCTGGTGTCACCGTCAACTTCATCAAGACGGTTGGAGAACGGCATCGCAATTTGGCGGTGACTGGGCTAAGCGGTGAGCTTCACGTAGCTGCGGCCGGCGTGCCAGTCCGATTGACGGTTAAGGTCACCAACTACGGTGAAAAGGTTGAGGAAGACGTCAGCTTGGCGGTGATTCAAGATGGTCAAAAGCTGCCGCTGAGTATCAAGTTTGACAAGATCGAAGCGGGCCTCGAAGTTCAGCGCGAATTCGACATCACGTTTGATTCTCCGAAAAAACATACGATTGAAGTCGGATTGGTCGGCGATCCGCTGAATGAGGACAACGTCCGCTATTTGGCACTCGATGTATCCGACGTGAACCGCGTTCTAATCATCGACGGTGACCCCTCGGCCGAGGAAGCTGGTTTTCTGGTCGATGCCCTCGCCGCCGATCCTGAACTGACAGGGTACTCGCCGCTGATTGAGCCCGTTGACTTTCTGCGACGACGACCGCTGGACGAGTTCCAAAGCATCTTTATGCTCAACGTCAGCCAGTTGCCCCCGGATGCCTTGGCCCCGCTGGAACAATACGTGTCCAATGGTGGCGGCTTGGCATGGTTCCTAGGCGACGTCGTTCAGCCGGACTACTACAACGAGCATCTCTATAAGGAAGGCAAGGGAATCTTTCCCGCGCGGCTCAGCCCGACGCCGGACGAGTTGACTCCGCCACTGAGTGACAATCCTGGTCCCGATTTGCAATTCGGCAGCTTCTCGGCATTTTCGGTCTTTGAAGGCCAAGAGAACCCGTACATCGATGCGACTCGAGTCTACAAGTACTTCCCCGTTGCCGACGACTGGGACCTTGACGATCAAGTTCGCAAGGACGGCGTGACCACAGTGGCTACCTTGCGAAACAAACAGCCGCTCATCTTCGTGCACGAACATGGCAAGGGACGCATCATCTCTTGTTTGACCAGTTGCGGACCGTCATGGAACAATTGGGCCGTGTACGCCAGCTATGTTGTCATGCAACTTGAGCTGCAAAAGTACATCGCGCGAACAGATCGGATGCTGGAACGCCGGCTTGTCGGACAACCCATCCGAGAAGTTATTGATCCCGCCGAGTTCACTGAGACCGTGGAAATCCGATCGCCCGATCCGTCGGGAGAACGCATTACTCGAATGACAGCATCCCGTGAACTTTCCTCCCGTTCCGAAGGGTCGGACGGTGAGAATCCGGCTCCCGAAAACGACGAACCAGTTCGATTAGTCTCGACGTTCCGTGAAACCGGGGCTCCGGGGATTTATAAGATCAAGCTATTGGATCAGAACCAAGTCCCGCTGGAACGCTGGATTGCCTACAACGTACCAGTCGAGGAAAGCGAGCTCGAGCTAGCGGCGACCGAACAGATTCGCAAACAGGTCGGGGAGGTTCGCGTTTCGATTCAAGAACCAGGCAACTTTCAATGGATCGCCGGACGCGACGCCGGTCAAGAAATCCGAGAAACACTGTTAATGCTACTCGTCATATTGCTGGCTGCTGAACAACTGATGGCCTACAAATGTAGCTATCACTCATCGCCTGCGTGATCTCAGGAATTACATTCTGTTCCCAAGTTTGTTTGGGGCAAACAACGATCAGACTTTATGTTCAACCACATCCAACAAGCTGTGCTTCCCTTCGTCCTCGGTCAAACTCCCGCCGAGGACGGTAGCGCTTATCGGTCGTTGGAATTTGATTTCCCGCCCGAAGAGCCAAGCCAGTGGGTGTTTTACGCGTTGGCTGTGGGCTTAGTGATTTTGGTGTTTTTCGTCTATCGCCGTGACACTCGCGAATTGTCTGGGTTTTGGCGATTCTGGTTGACGACATTGCGGTTTGGAGCCATCGCGGCATTGATTGCGATCGCCATCAATCCGCAAGAGCGAACTCAGGTGATGTCGTATCGCCCGTCGCGCGTCGCGATCCTCATTGATCGATCGCTTTCGATGAGCTATCCGGAAGCAACGCCATTAGCGACGTCTGGTGGTTCGAGTGCCGACGAGGTAACGCGGGCACGGGCCGTTCGCGAACTGCTTGCCCAAAGCACTCTGCTAGAAGAGCTTCAGCGAAATCATGAGGTCAGCGTTTACTCATTCGATTCGAAGTTAAGTGCGCGGCCTCACTTAGTCCTGCCGAGTCTTGATCCCCGAGCTGCTCGAGTGGGACGTTCGAATGATGCCACTAACGAGGAAGCTGGAGAAGAAGGCGAGGGCCCCACCGAAGAATTTGGTGGCGGTGAGATGAAGAGCATCAACTGGACGGAAATCGTCGATCCGCGCGGCTTGGAAACGCGGCTGGGAGAATCGTTGTTGGATTTGATTCGCAAAGAGGGCGGCTCGACGCTCGCTGGCATCGTCATCGTCAGCGACGGTGGATCGAACGCTGGTGTCGAACCCAGTACTGCTCAAGCGGCCGGGAAGACTGCAAAGGCTCGGTTGATCACCGTTGGTGTTGGCAGCACTGATCAACCGATCAATCTTCGCATTGCCAGCATTCAGTCTCCGCAGGATGTGCACAAGGACGACCCGTTCGAGATCTCCGTGTTCTTACAAGGCCAAGGGCTCGCTCGCAAAAACGTCGATGTCGAGCTGTTGAGCAAACCGGAAGGCACGGACGGCGAGCCCGCTCGCGTCGACATTCGCGAAGTGCAGATCCCGGAAGACGGTGTCTCGGTTGAAGTTAAGTTCGAACAAAACCCAACGGACACTGGCGCGATCGAATACGTTGTCCGAACGCGAACGACGTCGCGAGTTCGCGAATTGCGGGATGACGACAATGAACGCAGCAAGACAATTAATATTGTCGAGCGAAAGATGAAGGTGCTGCTTGTTGCCGGTGGCCCGATGCGAGATTTCCGCTTTGTACGCAACATGCTGTTTCGGCACAACGGCGTCGAAGTTGACGTCTGGCTGCAATCGGCTGAAGCGGGTGCCGCTATCAGTCAAGATGCCAACAAGGTACTGCAACAGTTCCCTCGGAACCGCGCCGAATTGTACGAGTACGATGTGATTTTGGCCTTCGACTCGGATTGGTCTCAGCTAAACGATGAGCAAGTCGAAGTGATGAGTGAGTGGGTGTTCAGCCAATCGGGTGGCTTAATCGTTGTTGCCGGCGATGTCCACACCCCGCAGCTTGCCGATGCCGCGACTGCTGATGACGAAAGCAGTATGGCTCAAGTGCAAGAGCTGTTTCCGGTGGTGCTTGCACCGTACGGAGTCGACATGTTGTTCGCTGACATCGATCGCGCTCAGCAAGCATGGCCTATGCAGTTTACCTCACCCGGTGAGGAAGCGGGCTTCTTACAACTCACCGACGATCCGCTAACGTCGAGCGCGACTTGGAAGGAATTTCCTGGAGTCTATCGCTGCTATCCGACAGCTGGAGGAAAGGCTGGAGCCACGGTTTATTCTCATTTTGCTGATCCTCGATCGGAGACCGAGTACGGACAGCCGATCCTGTTGGCATCACAATTTTACGGTTCCGGCCGAGTCCTCTATTTGGGGACTCCAGAAATCTGGCGACTACGAGCGATCGACGAAGACTATTACGACCGTTTCTGGACCAAGACGATCCGCGAACTCGGCCAGAGCCGGATGACTCGCGGTACAAAACGCGGCATGTTGTTGACTGAACGAGAGACCTATTACCTGGGACAAACGATTCGTGTTCGTGCCCAGTTGCTGAACGCTGAGTTCGAACCGCTGATTACCGATTCGGTCAAGATGGAAGTTTACGACCCCAATGGTAAACCGTTCGTGCCCGCCCGTACTTTGTTCCGAGACAAGAACACAACGGGCCAGTACGTTGGCGATTTTCGGGCCGGAATTCCGGGACCTTATCGGCTTGAACTTCCCGTGCCCGAGTCGGCTGAAGTTGCCGTTAAGAAGATCGATGTCTCGTTACCGGATCTGGAGACTGAGAATCCTCGACAAAACGCACAATTGTTGAGAAATCTTGTCCAAGAGACGGGGGGTGCGTACCTAAGATTAGATGAAGCGGCGGCGGAAATCCCCAAGCGTTTGCCCAATCAAGGTGAAGAGTTCCGAGTGGACCAGCAAGTCCGCACGCTCTGGGATCGACAATGGGTCATGTTTGCATTAGTTGGCCTGTTGTCGATCGAGTGGCTGACTCGCAAACTATTGAGACTGGCGTAACGATGACACAGTCAAAAGACACGATGCCCAATGAGATTCAGGATGTCCTGAATACACTGCGAACTCGCATTCGGCGGTATGTCATCATCGAGGGCTCCGCCATATTGTTGATTGTTCTGTGCGCGCTTTTCTGGGGCAGCTTGCTTGTCGATTTTGCTTACTTCAAGCTCAGCAATTTGGAACTGCCGCAATGGTTCCGCGCGGGTTTTGATGTGATTGCCGTCTCACTATTGATGCTGACGTTTTTGACGTGGATCGCATTGCGATTGGTTCGAAAGTTTCGCTATCGAGCCTTGGCATTGTTACTAGAGCATCGCTTTCCTGAACTTGACGATCGATTGATTACGGCCGTTGAGTTGTCGGAATCATTAACCGGCAGCGAAGGCGCACTCGGCCGCGCGATGGTGAAGCGAACAGTTGATCAAGTGACTCAAGACACCAAGTCGCTGGCGTTGGATGATGTTTTTGAAAAGGCGCCGCTACGGCGAGCCGTGGTGATGGCCAGCGTACTCATCGTCTCGATCGCTGGCTTCGCGGTAGCCAATCAAGATGCCCTTAACCGCTGGAAATCTGGCTATTTGGATCTGGATGATGTCTACTGGGATCGACGATTCGGGCTCGACGTCCAAGTGATCGCTCAACCAGGTGACATGATCAAGGAATTCGCGGAAACCGAACGCGGTCTCGAATACAAACATCCACGCGGTGGCGACTTGACGGTCTTGATTACCGTGCCTGATAGCAAAGAGTTGCCCGATCAAGTCGAGTTGAGTTATCGGTTGGCCAATGGCCGAGGCCGCGGAAGTGCGCTTTGTTCAAAAGTCGAAGACGGTCGCTTTCGGTATTCCGTCGGTGGCTTGTTGGACGACATGGAGTTTTGGGTCAGCGGTGGCGACTACACGAATCGTGAACCGTACAAAGTCAAGATTGTCGATCCGCCACGAGTTGATGAAATCGTGCTCGAGAGCTTCTATCCAAGATACACCGGTTTAGCAAAACGCGATGACAACACAGACGAAGTGATTCGCGATCCAGTTCTCGTCCAAGGAACTCAGGTTACGCTGCCGGTCGAGACAGAATTCTTAATGCGAGTTCGATGCAACAAGCCCTTGGTGGGTGTCCGCATTTTGTACGATCCGATCGAGGTCGCGTTTCAAACGAACGACGAGGGTTTCGGGGCGACACGCACTATTCAAACAGAAGATGGAAAGCAGCAACGGTCTGTGGAACTGAAGCCAGGTAAAGCCGGCACGTTCTTCATTGATGGCTCTTCCGAGTTCGTTGTCCCATTCGTACTGAGCAACGAAGCATCCGATGCCAGTAAACAACGCATCGCCAGCATGATGACCGAGTATGGTCAGCCCAGCGTGATTCCGCCGGATGCCCCGATCCGCATCTTTTTGGAAGACACGGATGACATCATCGGCAGTGAGCCTGCGCGACTGACAATTAATGGTGTTCTGGACGAACCACCACGAGTCGAAACTGGTTTGCGGGGTATTGGAACGTCGATCACTCGCAAGGCGAACATTCCGGTAACCGGCCTGGTCACCGATGACTATGGCATTGTGAATGCTCGCTTCGAATTCCAAATCGATAAAGAGGGCGAATGGCAATCTCGCGAGTTCGAGGTTGCTCCGGAAGGCTTGCCCCGCGACTTCCATCTTCAGCGCAATGAAGAGCAAGGCTTTGAAAGCTTTGCCGTGTTGCCGTTGGGTTTGGCCATCGGCCAGAAGTTGACAGTCCAAGTCTATGCACAAGACGGCGATCAACTAAACGGCCCCCACGCGACTCGCGGCGAACGCTTCACCTTCACGATTGTGAGTAATGAGGAATTGTTGTCGATTCTGCACCAGCGCGAATTGAACTTGCGCCGGCGTTTCGAGCAGATCATTTCGGAATTGAAGGATAAACGCAAAGACCTCATCCTGCATCGAACGCGCGTCGACGAGCGTGCTCGGTTGCAGAAAGAGTCAGCCGACGCCACGGACACCGCGGCGAAGATCCGCGAAATCGACGTGGCGCTGATCGCTTGTGCCGAGCGATCCTTGCACGGCATCCGCAAGAACGAAAATGAGACCAGCGAGATCGAGAAGTCTTTCCGCGACATTCGTGAAGAGCTGGTGAATAACCTGGTCGATACGCCGCTGATGCTTGAGCGAATTGACGATCGAATCGTAAACCCTCTTCGCACTATCACTTCGAATGATTATCCTAGAGTGGACGAGTCGCTGGGCTTGTTCAAATTTGCCAACGACAACGGGCAAGACCCCACGTCGTCCATCGACGAAAGTGCGGAATTGCTGGCGAGCTTGATCGACCGGATGGAGCGTATCTTGTTGGAAATGCGCAAGTTAGAGTCTTTCCAGGAGATGGTCGAGTTGCTCAAGGCAATCCGAGAATCTGAAGAAAAACTGCTCGAAAAGACCAAATCAGAGCAAAAGAAGGAACTTTTCAAGCGACTTGGACTCGATGATGAGTAAGATGTGAAGAAAATTGCTCTTGGGCGTGAGCTAACGGGCATTTTTGGACATAATAGCGTACCAGTTGAAGAGTTGCGGATGAGACACAAATAAAGGGGCTTCTCATGGCTGCGCGTCTGCTTCGAATTGTGACCGTTGTTGCTCTGCTTGTATCGATACTTGGACAAGCATCGAGCTTTGCTCAGGACGCTCCCGCAAAGGAAGCGGCGAAACCAGCCGCTGATCAGGCTGCGGGTTCAGATGCATCCGAAAAGAGTGCACTTGAAAAGGATCTCGCCACCGAGCAAGAGATCATTCGAATGCGGTTTAAGCGTTTTCACGCAACGCTTATTCAAATGGCCGAGTACATGCGAAAGACAGATCCGGAACGAGCGGAACTCTTGATTCGCGCGATCGGTCAAAGTCAAGAAGACGCCATCGAACGACAGATGGAACGGATCTTTGCGCTTCTCAATCGCAAGAGTGAAGATGGCAAAGCTGCCCCGATTTTCGGTGACGCCATCGAGCGTCAAGTCTCTTTGGTCAGTCGACTGGAGGCACTCATCGATTTGCTGCAAAGCGAGAATCGCCGCGACGAGATTGAAGCTGAGAAGGCTCGCATCCGCGATTTGATCAAGAACGTTAAGCACTTAATTGGCAAAGAAAAGGATCTCCGAATCGCCACCGAACGCGGCGGAGAAATGGATCCTTTGTCTGACAAGCAATCGAAGATCGCGCAAGATGCCAAGAAGCTTGTCAAAAAGATTGATGCCCAGGATGCGGAACGCAATAAGGATGGTAAGGGGTCTGACGGCAAGCCTCAAGACGGCAAGCCTCAAGACGGCAAGCCTCAAGACGGTAAGCCTCAAGACGGGCAACAGCAGGATGGACAACAACAGCAAGACGACAAGAAGACGCCAGGCCGTCAGCAAATTGAAGAAGCTCGACGCGCCATGGAACGTGCCATCGACGAGCTAAAAGGCAAGAAACGCGACGACGCTTCCAAGAGCGAAGACGAAGCCATTCAGAAGCTTGTCGAAGCCAAAGAGCAACTCGAAGAGATTCTGCGGCAGCTCCGTGAGGAAGAGCAAAAGCTCTTGCTAGCGACTCTTGAGTCGCGTTTCCAAAAGATGCTTTCGATGCAACTCATCGTCTATCACGACACGTTGCGAATTGCGAAGGTTGAAAAGTCGAAACGCAACAATAGTCATAAGAACCAGGCCGCTAAGTTGGCCCGCGATGAAGAAGAGATCGCTTTGGAAGCCGCTAAGGCGTTAACGATCTTGAAGGAAGAAGGCTCCTCGGTGGCATTTCCAGAAGCTGTCGAAGGATTGCGTGATGACATGTTGACGATCACCTATCGCCTGGACCGTTTTCAGGTCGACGACTTAACGCAGGCGATCGAAAAGGATGTCATCGAAGCGTTGGAAGAGATCATCGAGGCCTTGCAAAAGGAACTTGAAAAACTGAAAGACAAAGATCAGCAGCAGCAACAACAACAGCAGCAGGAAGGACGTCCACGAGATCAACCGTTGGTCGACGTCATCGCCGAGTTGAAGATGTTGCGGTCCTTGCAATTGCGAATCAACCGTCGAACAAAGCGTATTGGCCAACTGATCGAAGGCGAACAAGCCTCGGATTCCGATTTGGTCAAACAGTTGGAGCAGTTGTCGAATCGGCAACAACGCATTCAACGTGCTACGTTCGACTTGGCGACGGGAAGAAACAAATAGCGTTGCCAAATTAAGCGCCCGTTACTCAATCATCGACGAGTACTCTAGTCGGGATAGAAGAATGAAACTGACCAAAGCAATCATCGGTAGCGTCGCGATTCTTGCCTTTTCCGCCTTAACCATTTCGGTGCAGGCTGACGACGAGATTTACTCGCCGGCGAAACTCGAAGATGTTCGGCTACTCTTTTTGGATTGGGCCAACGGCCGCGACGCGAAGAAGGAAGACTTGGAGAAAGTCGCCGAGCTTTGGGCTCTCGGAGCGACAAAGCCCGCAGCTACGGAGTTGCTTGAATTGGTCGTTCAAAGTTTTGCGATCGTCGATCCCGATACGCAAATCTTGTTGTCCAAGTGCCAACGAAGCGTCGCTTCACGGATTCCGCCCGAGGCGAATGTTCTCGAACGAGACTTGGATGACGCATTCTTCAATAGCAATCTGGGACTTTATTTCGGCCGTCATTTGAGTCAGCGTCGATTCTACGACGAAGCACTGTACGTGCTTGAAGAAATTGATGCGGCCAACGTCGTCGATCCCGCCAGCTATCACTTCTTCCGTGGTGTCTGCGAACATCATCTGTTGATGAAGACCGAGGGGCTCGCTTCGATCAACAAGCTATTGTCGAACACGGAATCCGTTCCTGTTCGCTATTCCACAGTGGCTAAATTGATGCAATACGATCTCAAGGCATTAAAAGAAGAGTCCTTGGACGAGGTCGCACGGAAGATGCGCGACGTCGAGCGACGTTTGGGCCTCGGGCGAAGTGGCCAAAAGGTGCAAAAGATCGAAGACGAAATCATCGCCACGCTGGACGACATCATCGAAAAGATGGAACAACAGCAAGGTGGCGGTGGTGGCGGAGGCCAGGGTGGTGCTCAAGGTAGCAAGGGTAACCAACCTCAAAACGCCGCCCAAGACAGCGTCATCAAAGGCAGCACGGCCCCCGGAAACGTCGCTGACAAGAAGATCGGCAGCAAAGATGGCTGGGGTTCACTTCCGCCAAAAGATGCTGCTAAGGCGAAGAACTTAATCAACCGCAAGTTTCCGACGCACTACCGTCAAGCGATCGAACAGTACTTCAAGAAGCTGGCGAAGAAACGCCGCGCCGCTGGCCGATAGGCATTGGTCTGATCAACAACATTTAGCGTCGCTCAATCAAGACCGCCGTTGTGCACGAATTCCACGGCGACACCGAGCTCCTCAGCCCGTTTCTTGCGTGCTGATGCCAAGCGATTAGCGGGTGGATTGATCCCATAGATCACTAGAGTTGCGTTGCCCTTTCGTCTGCGAATTGAGAACGATGGATTCAACGCGTCTTGTTCGCCGTAGGCTGCAACCAACAGTTCGGATCTGTGTTTCTCAAGATCCCACCGGACGATTTCAATTCCACCACCAGTCCGGGAATTGGAAGTTTGAAATATGGCGAACATCGAGTTCGGCTTGTTCGAGTTACCGTAAACGCTGATCGAATCACCCAATTCACCACGAGACAGCAAACTTCGCTGATGCCACGTAGTCCGCGACCCTTGCCGTAAACCGACAAGCTGGATTTGTTGCGGCTCGCTTGAGTACTTCAATTCACGGTCAATAAACAACTTGCCAACCAGGAGTTCGCACGTATCGGGCACTCCCAACTGTTTCGGAAACGTGAATCGTTGTAAGCCTACGAATTCTTGCTTTGCACTGGCTGCGTCATCCTTCAAAGCCGCGATCACGGACGCCACGCGTGAGTTGAGAATTTCCACATGCTTCTTGTGCACTGCTGACGGCCGTATCGCGAAACGCGTTAGGTCGTCAGCGACGCATCTTGACGTGAGTCCGGCGACGATAGCTACCAAGAGAATTAGGGCTGGTGACTTCAAGATATGCCTCATGATGAACAGCGTTCCTCGGAATTTTATCGCTGGACGTTGATCGTAGGAAGCGGTCTTCGTTGATCAGCCCCGGCGCGTCGCTCGCTTGGATGGTGTCTGTGTGTTGTCTAGAATCGGTTCTTGTACAAACGGATTATCTCAATACTTTCTGCTCTGACTGAGGAACTGATGAGATCCACTATTCTCTTAACGCTGCTACTGGCAATAACACTCAACGTTGAAGCTGCGCATCATCAACCAAACATTCTTTGGATTACTAGTGAAGACAACGGGATTTCATGGGTTAGTTGTTACGGCGGCACGAATGCTCAGACGCCGGCCATCGATCAGTTGGCCAAAGAAGGCTTTCGATACCTTTATTGTTTCGATAACGCCGCGGTCTGTGCGCCAACTCGGTCTGTTTGGATTACCGGGATGTATGGCATTTCGAATGGAACACAGCCGATGCGCAGCCGGAATCTGATTCCGCATGACAAGATTAAGTATTACCCCGACTTGCTGAAGAAGGCCGGTTATTTCACGTCGAATCCGGGAAAGACGGACTACAACATCGGCGGGCGTCCTGATAAGGACCCCTGGGATCACAAAGGTGGCAAGGAGAAGTATGGCTGGCGGCTTCGCAAGAAAGGTCAACCGTTCTTTGCGATCGTGAATATTGGTGACAGTCACGAAAGCCGCGCTCATGGCAATGTCGAGAATCCTGGTAAAGACCCCGCCAAGATGAAACTACACTCTTACCACCCGGACCTGCCCACGATTCGAAAGAACTATGCCAAGTACGCAGCTGCCGTCGAGCGAATGGACGGCAAGGTTCACGACACGTTGGAAGCGCTGAAGAAGGACGCTCTGTACGAGGACACGATCATAGTTTACTGCTCGGACCACGGCGGCGTGTTGGCTCGGAGCAAACGATTTCTTTACTCCAGCGGAGTCCACTGTCCGCTCGTGATTCGCATTCCGGAAAAGTACAAAGAGCTATACCCGGCCGAGAAGCCTGGAATGACCGTGGATCGATTGGTCAGTTTTATCGACATGCCGAAGACTTGGCTAAGTCTTGCTGGTGCTGATATTCCCGATACGTTTCAGGGTACGATTTTCCTTGGCAAGAACACCGAACCCGAACCAAAACATCATCTTGGCTTTCGTGAGCGCGCTGAAGAACGGCTCGATCACGTTCGCTTAATTCGTGGCAAGCGGTTTGCTTACCACAAGAATTACATGCCGTACGCACCGGCAGGCCAACACTTGGCCTATCTCTGGAAGGCTCCCGCGACGCCCGCCTGGGAGAAGCATCATCGCGAAGGCAAAACGAACGAGATCACGGGGCGATTCTTTGAGCCTCGTGTTTCCGAAGAGTTTTACGACAATCAAAAGGACTTCGACAACGTCCACAATTTGATGGATTCGAAAGAGCACGAAGCGAAGATCGCCGAGCTTAAGAAAACGCTCCGCAAGCGGCAACTTGAGCTTTACGACACGGGCCTGTTGCCAGAAAAAATGCGAGAACGCCGGGCTGCTGCCAACAACTTGACGATCTATGAAATGGTCCGCAACAAGAAGCTCTACCCGCTCGAGCAATACTTGGACGCCGCCGACCTTGCATTAGCGCGTGATAAATCGAACCTCGACACTTTCGTCAAATGGATGAACAACAAAGACGATGGGATGCGATGGTGGGCGATCACCGGTTTGCACTTACTTGAGAAGGACGCATCATCTGCCAAGGACGTTTTGCAAAAGGCACTCGAAGATGAATCTCATGAAGTGCGAATGATGTCGGCTTGGTCGCTGGTAAAACTTGGCCACTCTGAAGATGCGATGGCGTGCCTTGATGATCTGTTATTCAACGGGACAGAGAATAAGACAATGCTTCACAATGTCATTGATTGGATGGGCGAGCCAGCTTTACCGCTGGTCAAGAAATACATCACAAAGGGCCAGACCCGCAAAGGTAAATACGGTATCGGAATCTTCGGCCGAATTGCTGAATTGAACGGCTGGTAGAAGCGAGTCTCGCTATTCGTTCGTGTTTTCGTAGAACATCTTCAGGGCAAGTTGCGCTGTCTTGCGTCGGTCGGGGTCGCTCTTTGAGTTGTCGGCCTCGGCTTCGATGATCTTGCGAGACGCCGGCAGGGTAACTGCCAGCCGTTTTGCAATTTCATACCGAGCTTTCAACGAGCAGCCTTCACTTGATACCAAGAAACTCTGGACGGCGATGTCACCGAATCGGGTAATAAAGTCGCGATGATTGTTATCGAGTTCCCTCTGGAATGTCGCCGATTCATCGTACGCGATATATCCAGTCACACGCCGCCAAGCCGCTTCTGGGTCTGCCAGTATGATCGCCCAAGCTGCTTCCTTCTCGGCTTTCGAAACCTTGTCATCAAAGACAAGTCGAACGTGCCTTTCCAACGGGCTTTCCGTGTACTTGCGGCTGACCGTTTTGGGGAGCAACAAGCTGCCTAATGCGATTGCGGCGTCTCTCTTTCGTTCGGTGGTTGAAAAGACTTCACGTAAGTACGGAATCGCTCGCTGATCACCGATTCTTTCGAAGGCCGCGACACATGTGAGATGATTGTGAGCCCCTTTGCCGCGAATGTGTTCTAAGTAATACGCTTTGACGAACGGAAATTGTGACTCGTCGCCGCCTCGCCTTCGGATAATCGATGTGAGACTTTCGTTCATCCAGTTTGGCAAGCCTTTGCGATACTCGAGCTTCGCGATGTCCTTTGGTGTGGCGAGATCAGTCAAGACGCTGATGGCTGATGGAAGCTCCCCTCGAATATCGTCGGATTTTTGATAAGCGGCTATTGCTCGCGGCAATTCCGCCTTGTGTCTTATTTTGGCAAGGGCCCTCATCGCCGATGCAGCGATCTTTGGGTTTTGCTTTCTCAAACGGTTAAGAAAAGGGATCGCGTTTGTTTGATCAGTTCGGATGACAACATCGAGGTAATTGATTGTTGTGCTCGACACATCGACGGCAGCTTGATCGGCGATCCCGACAAGCTTTTCGAAATCGGCTGCGGGCAACTTCATATGGTTCAAAGCGTCCACGGCGCCTTGAATTAATAGCGTGCTATCTGTCGTATGAATGAACGCGATGATTCCCGCGGCCGCTTTTGGGGAGCGGAATGACCTCAATGTGTGATAGGCCGAAATGTGTCTGGCGTACTCGAAACTCGTCGATTTAAGCTGTCCGCTTCGTAGCTTGTCGTTGATCTTCACGTCGATTTGGGCAAGCACATATGGCAGAGCCTCGGACTTGTCGACGCTTAGGAATTGCAGCAACTTGAGTGCATCGACGGCGGACTTCGGGTTGGATTTGGCCAACTCAATTAGTTTTGCCAAATTGCCTTTACTGTCGATTCCGGACTGGCAAAGAATGAAGTATCGGCCCATCTTTTCGTTCAGACTCAAGTCGTCTTCTTTTAATCCTTTGACGGCTCTGGCAAGTTCGGTGAGCGCCCGTGCACTCAAGACGTACTCATCGTTTCCGGAGCGTTGTCGAAATCGATTCAAGTCGTCGTCGGAATCGAGCGATGGCGACGAACTCTTGGCCAACACCCATTCGTATTGACGCTGCGTCTCCTTGCCTCGGAAGGAGCGATTTTGGATTGCCGCAAGGATCGTCTTGAACTCGGGATGTTCGGACACGGTTTTCAAAGCGACCTGATGTGCTTCCCAGGGCTGGTTCTTGTGAAGCAACACCGAATACAACGCTGACATCAACAACGGACGGACCGTAGCGTTTGCTGACTTTTCGATGAGCGTTCGAAGGTCTTGGACAACGGTTCGATCATCTCTGGGAAATCGCATGAGCCACGAATCCGGATCCTTACCCATCCCAATTGGGATTAGGTGCAGCATCCCTCCATCTCGTTGTCGGCCGATCTCAAACTCCCGTTGTCCTTCTTCAGTGACATTTACTGAAGTTGGCGCCGGATTGATAACAGGGTGAATCTCGAGTGGGCAAGAAACCGTAATCTTAGCATCCTCTGGAGACGGCAAGGCCATCGCCAATTCGGGTACGCCACCAAATCGGAATGTGGAGCTGAAGGGATTCCGAAGCAGCGAAAGTTGAATGTCGTACTCAATAGTTACGGTTAGCGATTCACTCGCTTTCAGCGGTGCATCGAATGAAGCAAGCATTGGGAGAAATGTCGCGCGTGCATCTCGGCGTCCAGGCTTTGGTGGTGAGATCGGTTGGCCAAGTTCGGTAAGGACTGTTTCGTCACGCCAAAAGCGCATTGGGTCAATTGGTTGATTCGTCAGCTTTCCTGTTGTTGGACTTAGCGATCGTCGGTCAAACCCCCATTGAGAAAGTTGCTCTTGAACGTTTGCGTCGGTAACTTCTAGTTCCTTGTGGATATCTGGAAACAGGGTGGTGACCAGTGATCGCGTCGGAGTGTTAGTCGCGAAATACGATTGCATGTGTAGCGACATCGGCAAGCTCAAACCAACTTCGTCATGCAGGTGCTTGACAATCGGCCCTTGCAACAACTTACGGGCTTCGCGGATCGAACCCCATGTTTGCCGCAGTTTCGGCAACAGCTCATTAAGATCGGGCCTTTGTGAGAACCAGTGGTCGACCTCCTCGCGCCATTCCGCTTCGTACGCGCGATATCTCTGAGGGCTGAATTCATCAAGGAGTGAATGGTATTTCTTCCGCCCAATTCTCCCATCGATTCTTAGGTTTGCATCAATCTCGGGCATCAGCTTGACCAGATTTCCAGGATGAGGGTCTCCGGTCGCGACATAAACGAGCGTGTATTGCAGGTCTTCGCCGTGAATCAAATGTGCCTTTGCTCGCTTTTGGAACTCCTGAGTGACTTCGTTGATACCTTGTCGCGCTTCCAGCAAATGGCGATGGCGGCGGACCAATTCGTTCAGTTTGGAGTCCTGTTTGATCCACTTCGCGATACGGTTGTTCCATTATTGTCGACGCTTTTGATCTGGCCACTCACGAATAGCAACGGACTCAGCTTCCAACAGTTGCTGCAGCTCGGCTTTGACCGGTTTGCCATTCACAAGGATGCGACACCATTTGGTTGATTCTTTCGCGTATCTCGATGATGGGGGCGCGGCGATTGGGAAGACGCGACGAGAATTGTCGGCAGCCTTTGAGGTGTTCTTTAATTGAGCAGACGAACGAATCGTCGCGGTAACCGGTGTCCCTTTTAGTTCGATGCGAACAACTTGCTTGTCGACCTTGATTTCATCCGAGTCGGCGGACTTGCCAGAAGCTCCAACGACTAACAACAAGCAAACTGCAACGAGAACTCGATAGACTTTCATAGCGCGGCCCCAATTTCGTGTCAGTGAATCGTCTTCGCTTGCCTTGCGCCGTTCCCAACTTCATTCATCTGCTGTTGGCAACGACTCGATCACTTCAAATGCCTCGATCAGTTCTTTAGGGATTCGACGAGGGACTCGATGTTTTGTTCCGATGTAAGCCCAATTCGTTTCAGCGATTGCCAAGATGGTGTTGTCTGCGGGCCGCTCGATTTGAAACTTGCGTAGCGAAAGGACCTTCTTAAAGTTGGCGACCCACGTTCTTACTACGATCTCGTCGCCTTCGAAAGCAGGCTGTTGGTACTCGATCCAGTGACTGCGTACGACCCAAGCCGATCCTTCTTCGACGTAGCGTTCGGGCGGCCAGCCTTGAACGGCCGAGTGCTCGACGGCCGCTGTTTGCATCCACTTCAGGTATTCAAGGTTATTGACGTGGCCTTGATCGTCAATGTCGGTTGGTTGAACATGATACCGGCATTCGTGGACGGCAGGCATTAGACAGCTCCGCGAGAAACGATCGGTCCGCGGTCTTGGATGGCTTGATCGATTATGGCGACTTGGCTTTCCGTCAGAGTCCACTGCATCGACTCGGCGTTTTCCACAATTTGTTCTGGTCGTTTGGCTCCGCACAATGCTGCCGTGATGCCGTTGCGTTGCATTGTCCAGTTAATGACCACTTGAGCCACCGGGCGGTCGACGTCGTCGGCGATGCCACGCAGGACATCGATGAAGTCTTGGTTCTTTTGAAATTCCTCGCCTTGGAACATCGGGTACTTTTTGCGTCCATCTTTGTCTTCGAATTGATGTCCTCTGGCAAGTTGCCCGGCCAATAGCCCTTTCATCAGCGGCCAATAGACGCATACTGAAACGTCGTTTTCAATGCACCACGGAAGTTGAGCGTCTTCGATCTCTCGCTGCAACATGTTGTAGTGTGGCTGATAGGCTGTCAGCGGGCAGGCTGAATGGAATGCGTTCAGTTGGGCGACGTCAAAGTTCGAGGCTCCTGCCGTCAGCACCTTTCCTTGTTGGATCAACTCGCCGATAGCGCCCGCCGAGTCGGCGATTGGGGTGCTGGGGTCGGGGGCATGTAAGTAGTAAAGGTCAATTCGATCCGTGCCGAGTCGTCGTAGGCTCTCTTCGCACTCTTGCTTGATTGTCTCTGGCCGAGCGTCTCGTTGCTGGACTTTGTTTTTCCAGTGAATCCCGCATTTGGTGGCAAGTACGATGTCCTCGCGATGAGAACCGAGTACCTCGGAAATCATCCGCTCGCTCTCGCCTTCGTAGCCGTAGCAGTAGGCCGTGTCGTAGAAATTAATGCCGGTGTCGAATGATGCTTGCAGCGTGGCCAAACTTTGTTCGCGCGTCACGTTGATGCTGGTGATGCCAGTGATCGGCCAGCAGCCCATCGATACAGGAGTCACCTCGATATCGGTCTTGCCGAGTTTTCTGAACGGCATGAAAGTGTTCTCGAATTGTGATCGTAGAGTTTCTGCAAACGCATTGCAGTACTATGACGCCTTGAAGAATGCGATTCAATCGCGGGCGTTAGCGCGTAGCAACTCTTGATTGTTCGAGGCTCGGAGGCGATTGCTACTCAGGGATGGTAATTGGAGTAAACGGATCGGTGTCGCTGGCTGGCGGCATGGTTGTCTCGCCGGTGTAGGAGTCCGTGATTTCCGCACTGCCAAATGGATCTGCCTGAGACCGCTTCGAGGGTGATTTTGTCATCGGTGATTGAAACTCGAAGCCTTGTTTTGTTGTGTTGTTGTCGCTTGGTGCAAAACCGAGCTCTCCGCTTTCCAGGGGTTCGTGTGGCTGCGTGGCCTTTTGCTGTTGTTGCAGAGATCGAGCTTCGCGGGCTGCACGAACCTTGTCGGATGCATCTTTGGCAAGCTTTAGACGCAGAGCGTGCTTCAGTTCTGATCGCTGGCTGGCGTCGAGGCCATTGATCAATTCGATTTGATCAACCAGGAAGAACCCGTGCTCGCGGATCAATCGCACCTTGGCTCCACGATATTGGGTGCCATAATGCACGAGCGTTTGATTGTCGTCTTGCTTTACTGATTTGAGCGGGACCATGAAGAAGTCGTTAGCCAGGATTGCTGGCTTTGGGATTTGTTTCACTTGGTGCCAAATCATGTGATTGAAATCTTTGGATGACGTGCGCTGCACCAATCGCAGATCGTCCTTCATGAGGGCATAGCGGAACAATACGACGGGTAAAGTTAATTCGAGTGTTCGTTTCAGTGATGAAGGCCTGTCGATCGTCGGAACCAAGACATCGTCGACAAGTAACACGCCATCTTTATCTTGCATAACGTAAGTCAACGCTTTGCTGCCTTGCGTGACCGTGATTTCCGTGGTGGCTCCGTTGTAAACGGTCGAGACGACTTCTGGTACAGCGGACTCGATATCATCGGTAGCGAGCATGGGCCAAATGTCAGAACTGATGTTCTTCCAAATTCGATCGTTGAAATCTTGCGTCGAGCTATGACGAATGGTTTGCAAGTCACCTTTCGCGATTGCTTCACTAAACAGTCTCAAGATAGCTCGGCCGGTAAAGATCGCCGAGAGTCGCTTTTCTTCCGTCCCATCAAGCTCATAAATCGTGACTTCGTCGACAAGAAACTGGTCGGGCTCGCCGAGATTCTTGGCGCTCATCTTTCGCAAGCTGATTTTTACGACGTCACTGGCCTGTTTGACGATGACGTTAGGTCGTCCGCCTTCCATGTTGATGTAATAGTCGTCTTGCCCCAAGTCAGAGCCTGGCAGTTTTACTTGGGAAAGATCCGCTGGTGCCAAGCTTCCTTTGAAAAACGATGGCACGGAAATGTGTTTCAACATGCTCTTATCGTTCGCTTCGTAAGCTGCCAAGAACGAATGTGTCACGCTGGCAATTTGTGCTAATTGTTTGACCGACGAAATGTGATTCTTGTCTTGTCGAGATTCCGCAGCCATATCGCTGACCTTCCATCGATCGTTCTCTCGGCGGAATTCTATGATCATTTGGCCAGTGGATCGAGGTAGTCTCACGACGGCGACACTTTCATCCAGCTGTGCATCTGGTTTAGCATCCGAATTCGATTTCGCGCCCATCGTTCGAGAAGTAATCTTCGCCAAGTAGGTTGGCGGTAATTCGCGAAGGATGTCTGCGAAGTCTGAGGTGACGGCTGACAAGACGTCGGGGCGGCTGCCGGTTTGCCAGGCATCGATCAATTCTCGCACGGCAAGAAGCAAATCCATTTGGTCGGTGACCGACTTTGCTGCGGTGACTCCGTTTCGGGATTGTCTGATATGGATGTCATCAACAACCCATTTTTGGGTTTCTTGGTCTTTGAGCAGCGTGTACTTGACCTTTCGCTTTCGCTCGCCAACCTCGACGGTGACACGTTTTTCGGATTCGGAGATGTCGTCGACGTTAATGACCGAGGTCTTGCCATCAGGCAGCCGGAGCACGCGGAAATCTTTGAGGGCGTCTGATCGGCGAAGCGCTTTCTCGTCGAAGCCATTGGAAGACGCTGCGCGCAGACCATCAAGGTCATCGCTTTCCAGGGCTGCATTGAACATTTCGATCGTCCGCAATTCTGTCATGTGGGCACATCCAGAAGATGTAGTCACCCACAGGCAGCAGATTGTCACAGCAGCAAATTGAAGGGCGTTTCCGTTGAGCGATTTTGAGTGCATTCAAGCCGTCCTTGGCAAATTCACGCCTGTAGTTTGTTGTGAGCGATCCTCGGCTCGGAGTTGAAAATCGCAGTAGGGCGTGTAGGAAAGCACGTATCAGCGGAGAGAGGGGCGTCTTTTCTCAGAAAGCAGACCTCAGGTCAAGCCCGTGTAAGATGCATTAATCGCTTTGAAATCTCCGGTTTACAAACGCGTTGGTCGGTCTTCGTGGATCGACGCAATTTCTCGAAAACCCCGCAAATGGTTCGAACCAACTCCTGATTCCACCGTCAGATGTGTTGGCAAAATGAACTCTGGGTTCGTCTTGGCGGAGATTTCTGCTGGTTTTTTTGTAAGTCTTTTGTTTTCAGTGATTTATGGGTATTCTCTGCGGTTGTTGTTTGCGAATGACTCTTAGGATTAATGTCCATTCTGTCGTGGTGGCGGAGATTTGGTGGCTTCGCTTGAATCCGATTCGAAGCTCGATTAAATTTCGCGGTTTGGCCACCACAACTTGAGCTGAGGCATTGGGTGGACCGGGATTCGGCGATGCCAGAAAGATCTGATTTTGGCGGCCCGAGGAAAGCTTGGACGCATCGTAAATTCTTTACATTTCAATGCCTTCAGTCTTGCAAGGAAAACGTTCGTTGTTATATTGATCAGCTTGATTTTTTGGCGAACCGCGCACGCGCCGTGTTGCGCGCTGGCGGTCCGTCAGTGGGACACCGACCAACACCATTGGGTTTCGGGTTTGCAATCCTGATTGGAATGAAGGATTCAACAGTTTGAGTGGTGTCTAGCCCATTTCTCAGCCTGCTAGCGTAGCTCAATTGGCAGAGCCCCGGTTTTGTAAACCGGAGGTTGTGGGTTCGAGTCCCACCGCTAGCTCTTTTGGTGGGCGGGAGCGGGAATCGGTGTTTTGTTGTGTCAAATTGACATTTAGGGGGAATTCCAGAGCGGCCAAATGGGCCAGACTGTAAATCTGGTGGCGAAGCCTTCGCAGGTTCGAATCCTGCTTCCCCCATTTTTTATAAAAGAGGAGA
>PBMZ01000108.1 GCA_002722955.1 Planctomycetaceae bacterium
ACGCCCGAAGAAGACATCGAAATCGATTCGTTTGTTGTCGGCGAACGAATTCTGACGTTGGACTCACCCGCCATTCCGGTCGAGTTTCCGTTCACACCAAAACAAACAGGCCGATTCGTCTTTTCAGCGGAAGTCGACAAGGCCGGCGGCGAGATCGTTACTCAAAACAATCGTGTTGATCGCGAAGTGACCATCATCGACGACTTCATGCGGTTGCTCTATGTCGAGTACGAGCCCACCTGGGAATGGCGTTTCGTCAAGGAAGTCTTTCACCGGGACAGCCTTGTTGGGATGCGGGGATTTCGGACTTACCTGCGCTCCTCAGACCCATCCGTTCGTGAGAACAACGAGCTGTTCTTGCCCAGCTTGACGTTGCCTCGCAGTCAGTTCTTCGAGTACGACGTTATCTTCCTGGGCGATATGCCGGCAGCAACTTTAAGCACGCGTTTTTGCGAGATGACCAAACAATTCGTCAGCCAATTCGGTGGCGGCTTGGTCGTGATGGCGGGGCCAAGATTTGGGCCCGGACAACTGGCAAGTACACCGCTGGCGGATATCTTGCCAGTGATCGTCGACCCCGATGCTCGCATTCGTGACGACCGCGAGTTCTCATTGACGTTGTCACCAATGGCACCTCAGTACGACTTCATGCGGCTGGGGCAAAACGATCAAGAAAACGCCAAAGGCTGGGGCAACTTGGGCCGCATGCCCTGGTATCAACCCGTCCGCCGAATCGAGCCGCGAGCCACGACCGTGTTGGCTCATCATCCCACCCATACTTGCATTGATGGCAAAACGCCGCAGCCGCTAATCGCTGTTCGCAAATATGGCCGAGGCGAGGTGATCTACATTGCTCACAACGAAATGTGGCGTCTACGCCGCAAGTACGGAGAGCTTTACTACCGACAGTTCTGGGGCCAACTGATTCATCGCTTGGGTCTTAGCCACGCATTGGGTAGCCAAAAGAGATTCGTTGTCCGCACGGACCGACAACAATATCAAGCCGACGACAAAGTCTTGATCACCGTCGAAGCTTACAATGAGGACTTTGACCCGCTGACCGAAGACGACCTACCACAAAAGTATCTGTCCGCCGAAGTCATCGAACCTGGTCGCCGCGAAGATGGCGAGCCCAGCGTGCAGGCGCTCAACATCTCTCAATTCCGCCCAGGAGTCTTCGAAGCCCGCCTGCCTGTTTTCAAAGGCGGCGAGTACCGCGTGCTCGTCACGGACCCAGTGACTCAAGAGGTCTCTGACGTGCACTTCCAAGTCACCAGTCTCTCGGCCGAGCGACGCAGTGCCGTCCGCAACCTTGCCGTGCAACAAAACATCGCGGCCGAAACAAACGCAAAGTCTTACGAGGTCGACACGGTGCACCAGTTGATCGAAGACTTCAACCCGCCGCGACAAAAAGAGACCAGCGTCGAAGTGATCTCGCTGTGGAACACTTGGCTATCGTTCTGCACGCTGATAGGCCTGCTACTTGTCGAGTGGTTCTGCCGCAAATTGGTAAATCTGGTTTAGCGGCGACGCTTGCTACTCGCTTTCATCTCCGCCAGCTGCCAGTTCTTCGGCGGCGTCGCGAATGCCTTGGGCGATCAAGTCGTCGAGGATGATCGAGCCCGTGCCGATCGAGTCCATGACGGAAAACATCTGTTGGTCAGATTCGTACTTCTTGACGCGAAGAATGATCTTCTCGATATTCAGCTTCTGTTTGGCCTCGCTCGCGGAGATAGTCAGTTAGTTGAATGTATTCGTCGGCCTGCGACATGGTTGCTCTCTATTGGATTCCGTATGTGATACGTCGTGACAACAAGATAAAGTGCGATATTGTTGTGTCAATCTGACGCGAGGATCAAAGGAATTCGAATAGAAAGTAGTCGGCTCTTTCGGATAAGGCGGGATTCTGTTCGGGCTTACGGTGTTCCTGCTCGAATTCGCGAATTCTTAGACGCCCGGCTTTTCACCAGCGAGATCAGGATGGCTCAACCAGTTTTCATTTATGGAACGCTGAAACGCGGCTTCAATCTGGCGTGGGCAATGGACGGTCAACGCTTTTTGGGGGAGGCGACGACAGCGCCGCATTACCGAATGTACAATTGTGGGCAGTACCCGGGGCTGGTCGATTGCACTGATGGAATTGCAATTCATGGCGAGCTGTGGGAAGTCAACGATTATGGATTAGTGTTGCTCGACGAGGTCGAAGCGGTCGAGACTGGACTGTTCGAGCGTCGCGCTATCGCACTCGACTCTCCCTCGGAGTACCCTCAGACGGACGCATATTTCTATTGCCAATCCGTTGACGATCTTGGAGATGCGGGCAATCTGTGGAACTAAATCTGTTAGAATCCCGTCAGACAAATGAACCCGTAGAATTGACCAGAAACAAGGGGTCGATCGATGTTTCAATCTCGAGCAGTTCTCATTTTGGCGATCGTCATTCCAGCGGGGCTGGTGGCGTCGAACCAACCAATTTTGCGGCAACTGCTCGGGCAGTTAAACGAAATCTCTCACGAAAAGCGAGTTCGTGCGTTGCTCAAACAACTGGATTCGCAGACTTTCCGCGAGCGAGAAGAGGCCACAAAACAACTTAAGCAATACGGCGAGAAGTATATCCCGCTGATCAAGCAATTTCGCGGCCAAGCGGACACGCTGGAAGCTCGAAGACGTATCGACTCAATCGTGGACTACATTGCCAACACGAAGTTTCGTTCGGCGGAAGTCCACGTGGTTGGGTTTTATGAAGGGCACTACCCGACTGGCGAGGGGCATTCGGGGAACTCTCATCCAACTGGAAAGGCTCGCGTGCGTGTCACTCGTTCCGAAACGCCGGCCGTGTTGGTGTTGACGTCTTACGAGCCCATCGAATGGAAGGTTGAGTGTGAAGAAGGAGCGAACTTGGTTCAAATTCTTCTCAGCGGAAATCATCCTCAATCGGTCGTCGGGCAACCCGAGGGAACGCCGATCGCGGAATTGCCCGGTCGAGCTTCCGCCTACAAGCGCGGTGAATCATTGGAGATCTTGCGGGCCACAATCCGTCAGGAGTTGGGCAAGCGGATCGCCACTTTCCAAGGTGCGTATTCCGGAAGCGGCGAACCTGTCCTGGTCAAGCCGGGTGCTATGCCGAGTGCGAAGACGCTTCAGCAGTCAAAAGTTCACGCCGTCGGTCTTTATGAAGGCCAGTATGACGGGCCATCGCACAGCAGTGGCACTCATCCGATTGGAACGGCGACTGTCCGAGTTCCCGCAAGCGAAGAACCGATCGTGTTGGTGTTAATGGGCTACGAACCGATTCGCTGGACAATCGATGCCGCCGATGGCGCCAACATCGCCATGATCTTTGCGGGTGGCTATTACTCTCAGTCTGTTAATGGAGAGCCCCGCAACACGCCCGTCTTGATTCGAAGTTCGGGCAGCTATGAGAAAACACGCGATGCGTATAAGAAGATGGATGCCGAAGTCAAACTGTTTACAGGGCGTTCGATCGACACCTTTCAGGGCAAGTACGCTTTTGACGACGATGCGTTCGTGATTGATGAGTAATCACGGGGGTTTGTTGGAGTCGCAGCGATCGATCGCCGAAAGTCTTGACGACTTTCGCTACGGAAACAGGTCAGCTTCACTAAATCGAAGCATCGACTTTCAGGCCGGCAGCCAGGTCATTCATAAGCTTGACGCTGTCTTTGTGAAGCGGGAGGCCGTTGGCGCGACGTTCCTCGGCGTGCTCCCATTCCAACTCGCCCGGGATTCGGACTTTATCGAAGCCTTCGGCGGGGGTAAGTGCCTGGATGTCGGCGATTGACGAATCGACCTCGTCATAGAATCTCTCGATGTCACCAAACTGGGCAACATCGATGGCGTAGAAGAAGTGTTCTGACCCGTAACTCTCGGGACTGCCTTCCGTGTCTTTGTGGATTGGCATTTTGCGATTGACCAAGGCACCCGCTAATGCGCCACTGACGAACCCCAAACCAAAACCGCGAGCACCAGCGGCAGGAAGCATTGTCTTGATTGCATCAAAGTCGGCGGTTGGGTTGCCCTCGGCATCAAGACACCAGCCTTCTGGCATCGATCCACCATAGGCTTGCATGCTATGAATCTTGCCCCACGACGACATGCCACAGGCCATGTCCAAGACAAACGGTGCACCGTCTCTGGTTGGAACACCCCAAGCGAACGCGTTGTTGGCGATGGCCGGCTCTCGACTTCCGTAGGCTGCGACCGTCGCGCCACCGGTACTGGTGGTGCAATAACCAATCATGCCTTCTTGAGTCGCCAGCAGCGAATAAACGCTAGCAGCACCGAAATGTTGCCCTTTCTTAATGGCAACCGTGCCAGTGCCGACTTCCTTGGCCTTCTTGATGGCCAGCTGCATTGCTCTAGTTGCCGCGACATGGCCGACACCCTTGCCTGCATCAATCACAGCGATCGCCGCCGTCTCGACCATCGTCAGCGAAGTAGCTCGAGGATCGATGTCGCCTAAATCCATCGATTCGATGTAGCGTGGTAACGACCGGCAACCGTGAGAATCGATGCCCCGCAAGTCCGCATCGATCAGGCGGTCGGCAACCATCTCGGCCTCAACCGCGAACATGCCCTTCTTGACGAGCACTTTGACCATCAATTCTTTCAGCGAATCGATGCTGACAATTTGTTCCTGACTTGGATCCGAGGGATAGGCGGGAGTCTCGGTCATCGTGGCGGGCATCTCCAAGTTTATGAGCGACTGATGTCACCGGTTGGGACGATTCTACCAGCGTTCCGTTCTGTACGGTCTTCGGATTGTTACAGAATTCGGCCTGGATCGCGATTCGTCCACGACTAACGGGAATATGGGCTAGATTCTCAATTGATTGAGTATCGAACGCAAGTTTCAACACGGTCAGATGTTTCTAGCAGTCACGAAAAAAACGAGCCAGATTTTCTCAAACGGCGCGGTTGTCGGTTTGGGAGTGATCTGCATTTTGCAGTATTTCGTGTACTTGCTGCGCCATGTTCGTCAATGGCAAGCCGACCGCGCTATGGAAAAGCATCTCGATCAACTCAACGAACAAATCGTCACGATTCGGCAGCGTAAGGTTGCCACTCATCATGAGAACACATTCTTAAGGCGTTTCATTAGCGAATCAGATCTGCCGAAGGCGATGGACATAGTGCTTGAGTGCCTTGTCCCCACGACGGATGACAAGTCGCATGAGGCGAGCTTCGCATGCTTCCTAAAGATCGAAGGTGACACCGTTCACTTGTGGCGTTCTCGGGGTTTGGACGAGGCTGAAGAACCAACCATTTCCCTGGACGAGACAATTCGTGAGCAGCTCGTACGAGACGGCTACGTCCTTCTTCAAGATCGCGACTTGTTAAGCTGCCCGCTTCTGGATTCTTTCAGCCCACAGTTGCGAAGCAATATGAAACAGCTCTTCTTGTTTGGGATCGCACACGAAGACCAGTTGACGGGCGCGTTGATGACAACAAGCCTTTATCCTGTTGAGGCATCCAGGCAGACACAAATCAGCTTGTTCCGTCGTCTGACTCAAAGTCTCGCCCATCGAGTTGGAAACAGCGTCGCCTTGGCAACACGACAAACGGAACTTCAACTGACTCAAGAAATGCTCGACCTGAGAGGCGTCAGTGATCAAGTCTTCCGAGATCCGCGCGAGATGACCGAAGCGTTCTTGGATCGTTTGATTCAAATCATCGGTGCCGATCGCGCCGCCTTGTTCTTGTTCTGTCCCGGCAACCCAATTTCCTGCAAACCAATGGTTCGCTGCGGCGACCCGTTCGTCTCCAGCGTCGAGGCTCGCTGGATCGAATTCGAACAGCAGTTAGCGGAAGAACAAACAACGAATCGCAAGCATGGCTTGCAGCGACTCTCGGAAGATTCGCCCTTTGCATCTGCGGGCAACTTACAAATCTACAATTCTGCTGAGCTGGAATCGATTGGCATCGACCGCTTGATCGGAAGCGCACTCTTGGCACCGCTTCGACGGAATGACAAAGTGTTGGGCGTGATTTGTATCACTCGCCAACAAGCGGATCAGTTCACAGATTCGAACGGCGCGCTCGTCCGTTGGGCTGCCGAGTACTTGGCCGAGACCATCTTGCGAGTCCAACGGCATGTGACGGCCGAGCGTCGGGCGGGTGAAGATGGCTTGACGCAGCTTGCCAATCGCCGCACCTTCGATGAGCGCATCCGTCACGAAGTCAAGACGGCTCGCGAGCAGAGCACTGATTGCTCGCTGCTCTTCGTTGATTTGGATCGCTTCAAGTTGGTCAACGATACCTTTAGCCATCAAGCCGGGGACGAGGTCCTTCGCGTTACGGCCGGCATCTTGCAACGCGAGGTTGCTCGAGTCCGCTCGACCGATAGCGTCTTGATTGCTCGCTACGGCGGCGAAGAGATGGCCATTATCTTGCCTGGAGTCGGGATCGCCGGCGCGACACGGATTGGAGAAAATATCCGCGCGACGCTCGAGGAAACTCCGATCCAACATAAGAACAAAGTGTTCCACGTGACCCTGAGTGTGGGCATTGCCACCTGTCCTTGCCACGCCGACACGGTCACCGATTTACTTCAAGCAGCCGACGCGGCCCTCTATCAAGCGAAGCGCACGGGCCGAAATCGAGTTTGTACCGCCGACGGCTTGGCAAATTCGGCAACACTCGATCCAGGACTCGACGCAACCCAAGACTGACGGCCACAGCGGACGCCGCAATCGAGCAGCGAAGCACACAAAGAAGCCCGGCTTTTCGCAAATGCCGGGCTTCTTCCGTATTCGCTTCGACAAACAAACGCACTGCTGCATAACCCACGATCCGCCCTAGCGACGTTTACACAATCGGTGCGGATGAATAGACTAATGGCTTCATAAGTCGTTGTCATTCTTGATGAAAGCTGCCGTCGATATGCTTCAGCAAGAAACCGGATCAGCGATCTTGAAACCGGATTTGCCATTGTTGGGTAACTTTCCAAAACTCCAATCAATAACTGGGTGAGTTCTCCGAATCACCTTGGATTGAAGCGAGTCCATACACTTTCGCACATTCGCTTTGACGTAGCTCTCGTCGAGGCTTCACCTTCTCAAGGGATCAAAAAACGATGAATTCTTTTTTGCGTCACGCATTGGTTGCCACCACGATGTGGGCAACCTTGGCCGGAAGTCTTTCCGCGATTGCACAAGATCAGGTCTCAACCGATAAGCTCGTCCCGCGCAACACATCGTTGTACGTGACGGTGCCGAGTGTCGAGGACCTCAAGAAACGCTTCGGCGAGTCGTCGTTTGGTGCGATTCAGAAAGACGAAGCACTCAAAGAGTTCATCGAAAGCCTTCAAGAACCGCTGGCGAAAGTTTCGGAGAAGGTCGAGCAAGAGACTGGCGTGAAGCTCGACGCTCTACTGAATATTCCGAAGGGCGAGGTCTCCATTGCATTGGTCCAACCGCGCAACGAGAAAATGGCCTTTGTGCTGATGCTGGGATACGGCGAGAATCAAGCCGTCGTCGATTCCTTGATCGAGAAAGCGGATGCATCGCTGGTCGAAAAGGGAGCGAAGCGTTCAACCGAAGAACTTGAAAACACGAAGGTCTCAGTCTACACCACCGAGGAAACCGTCACGGATCCGTTCGGTGAAGAGACCACTCGCGAAAACCAAGTCGCCGTCTTCACCAAAGACAGCCGTTTGGTTATTAGCAGCAGCCTAAGTGCTAGCGGTTCCGTGCTGGCTCGATGGGACGGCCAGCATGAAAACACCTTGGCCAGTAAAGACGTCTATAAGTACATCATTGATCGCTGCAAGATCGAAGGTAGCGACCCGGTCTTGAACTTTTATGTTGATCCCGTCGGTTTGGTCACATCGGCATCGCGTTCCGCCGCCGAGCCCGATATTCGGCTCACGATGCTCTTGGGAATGTTGCCGACGTTGGGCTTGTCGAACCTCAAAGGTGCCGGCGGTTCGACACACATGGCAACGGAAGCTTACGACGCCGTCAACAACTTTGTGATCTTCGTCGAACAGCCCACCTCCGGATTGTTGGACATCGCCCAATTCCCCGCCATCGAGCAAGCCCCACCCAAATGGGTCAGCGACGACACCACCAGCTACGTCGCCGCGAATTGGGACGTCGCCACAGCCTACACGGCCGTTCGTTTTCTGGTCGACTCGTTCCGTGGAGCGGGCAACTTCGACGCGGTGATCGAGCGATTGGCCAACTCGGACGGTGGCCCACAAATTCATATCAAGAAAGATATCATCGACCAAATCACAGGCCGCATCCACGTGATCTCGAAAACAGAACCGGGCGAAGACACCGGCGATGATGGCGGAATCGGCGGCCTGCCCATCGAAAAGGCCCTGATTGCACTCGAGCTGAAAAACGTTGACAACATGAAGGGCACACTGGATCGCATTGCGAAGACGCCCGGATTTCCTGGCAAGATTCGCGAATACCGGAATGCCAACATCTATGAGGCAACACTTCCGGCGCCGCAAATTCAAAGTGAAGCTCAATCTCTGGGCATTGCCATCGTTCACGGTCACTTGATGTTCTCGAACGATATGGAACGGTTAGAGCAAGCCATTCGCGCCGACGGCAAGCCGCTTGCCGATGCTGATGACTACAAGAAGATCGCTGCTCAACTGCCGGCGAAAACTTCGATCCTCGGTTATCAAAAGCAAGACACTCAGATGAAGTCGCTTTACGATCTGCTCCGTGGCAATGCCGCTTTGCAAGAGTCGCTGGGTGTTGACTTTTCGAAACTTCCACCGTTCGAAACGGTCTCGAAGTATTTGAAGCCGCAAGGCACATTTTTCGCCCCGGACGAAAATGGTGTGTTTATCAGCAACTTCACTTTGCGTTAATTAATAATAGAGGCCGAGTGACAAAGGTCACTCGCTGACGACTGCGGCGTTTGGCCGCGGACTGACACTGCCAAGCTCGCCTTGTCAAGGTCGATGTTTTGTTGGTTTACAGCACATCAAAGAGAGGCTTCGGCCGGCGGCTTGACTTTTTCTGCACGGTAGGATTTGTCACACCGATTCTTTTTCGATTGAGGGCCGTCTAATGAAGAAACTTGTCGCCACATTATCTGCGTCAGCACTTTTGCTGACTTTTGGTTTCGTGCAAGCTCAAGACGATGGCCAGAATCCAGAAGAGCTGTTCAAGAAACTCGACAAGAACACGGACGGCAAACTTTCCAAGGACGAAATCAGCAAAGACCGCACGCGATGGTTCGATCGCTTGATCCGCGTCGGTGACAAAGACAAGAACGGCGTACTCAGCAGCTCCGAATTCGCTGCGGCTGTGAAACCTCAAACCAATCCTGCTCCGCAACCGGGCCAAACAACACGACGCCCCGGACAAGGTCGCAATAAGGGTGGTGATCCTCGGCAAATGCTGAAGCAAGTCGATCGCAACGGCGACGGCAAAATCACTTTGGAGGAATTGCCCGAGGGCATCCGTGCACGGATGAAACCGATCTTCGAACGTCTGGGCAAAGACGCCATCGCCATCGCCGAATTGGCACAGGCAATTCCACGTCGCAACGGCGGTCGTCCATCTCTCGAACAAATGATGCAACGGCTCGATGGCAACAAGGACGGAAAGATCACTCGTGACGAGGTTCCGGAAGAAGCCAAACGATTCCTCAACCCAATCTTCGAACGCCTCGGAAAAGACAGCTTAACCAAGGCCGACTTAGAAAAGGTGATGGCCCAACAGCGACCGAGCGAAGGACGTCCTCAACCGAACCAATCTCGTCGCCCGAACGATTCCAAACCGCAAACAGATCGCGACAGCACGCAAGCTCGAAAGTTCGCCCAAGAAAACTTCGCCCGCTTGGATTCAAACAAAGACGGCAAGTTGACCTTGGCGGAAGTTCCCGATCGCGGCAAAAGAATCGTTGAGTCAATCTTGCAACGAGTTGGCAAGGGCAAAGACGAATCGATCACGAAGGACGAATTTGTCAAAGCCGCACTGCAGGGTGGTGGTCGACGAAACGACAGCGACCGACCAAGAGAGACTCCCAACAACAATGCGAATCGTCCCAATGGCCGATCGCAATTCGCTGGCCCAGTCTTCTTCCGCAAGTTAGATAGCAATCAAGATGGCAAGCTCTCTCGCGAAGAGTTTGCTCGCGCTGGCGAGATTTTCGCTGACCTGGACCTGGATGGAAACGGAAATCTCGAAATGAGAGAATTATTCGGTGGACCGCAAGGCGGGCAAGGCTTCCGACCACCACAAGGTCGCCCCAACGGATCAGATTCGGCTCGACCGCGTCGACCAGAGGGTGACACACCCAATGGACAACGTCGACCGGCTAACGGAAACACCGGGGGCCGACCAACATTCGACGCCATTCTTCAGCGTTTCGATAAGAACAAAGACGGAAAAGTCTCCAAGGATGAAGCCCCAGAGCAACTGAAGGCGAACTTCGAGCAGATCGATGTCAGCAAGGATGGCAGTGTCGACGCTGATGAATTCAAAGCGGCCTTTGATCGATTGAAGAATCGACGCTCACAATAAGCCAACGACTTTGCAAACACGCAACGTGGGGCGAATCATTTCGCTACACGTTTTTTTGTTGCGCTCCACACAATTCCTAATCAAGGTGAGGGTGGCTGGGGTCGAGTCTCTTGTTTAACCCGTAGCCGCAGGCGAGGAGTGAGGCCTCGCCTGCGGCTACGGGTTAAACAATCCATCACAACAATCCACAAAGCCACTGCGAGATTGCATCACGTTGGAGAAACACCTGGCAGCCTGTTACCCTGCTGAATAGCAAACCGCACCATCAGCTTCTTCCCGCAATAACACGCACAAAACGAAACGGAACTCAACATGAACCGTCGTGTTTTCGCCCAATTGTTGGCACTGGGTGGTTCCTTAGGCCTCTTGCCAGCCACAGCCGCACAAAATAATGAGACGGACGATGAAGAGTCCGCCGACGATTCGAAGCCCAACACCATCGAATCCGCCGTAAAGGTGACGGACTTCATCGCCCTAGCAAAATCCAAACTGCCTAAGGCGACCTTCGAATACATCACGACAGGCTCTTGCAACGAGTTGACGTTGGCCGAAAACGTGGCGGCGTTCGAACGTACTCAAGTCTTGCCGCCGCTGTTGCGAGGTGTCTCAAAACCAGATCCTTCAACCACTGTTCTCGGCCAGAAGATTCGATTCCCCGTGATGCTTGCCCCCGTCGCGGGTCAGCGGATGTTTCACCCTCAAGGAGCGTTAGCCGCCGCGCGTGCCGCCGCTAGCGCTGACACAATAATGGGCGTTAGCAGCAGCGTCTTAAACAGCGTCGAAGAAGTCGCCGCCGCCAGCAGCGGGCCGAAGTGGTTTCAACTCTACATGCCCAAGAACCGCACAGTGGCAAAACAATTGGTGAAACGAGTTGAGCAAGCGGGCTTCAACGCAATCATCCTGACAGTCGATTTGGGCGAGTGGAAAGATTCCGACCATCGCAACAAGTTCGGCGTCCCCAAAGACATGCTGTATAAACACCTGAAAGACATCGGTTTCCCCGTAACCCCAAAGATGACCTTCGACGAATTAGTCAACTTCAACATCAACGCGTGGGACCTGGGAATGACGTGGGAAATCTTCGACTGGCTCCGCAATCAAACCAAACTTCCAATCCTCATCAAAGGTGTTCTACGGCCCGATGACGCCGAGAAAGCGATCGCCAAAGGCGTCAACGGCATCGTCGTCTCAAATCACGGCGGCCGGCGATTAGACACCATGCCGGCCAGCATCCACCGCTTGCCCGAAATCGTGAAGACCGTCGATGGACGAGTCGAAGTGATGCTCGATAGCGGTGTCCGTCGCGGGACGGATGTGCTCAAGGCGCTGGCGTTGGGAGCTAAAGCGGTACTGATCGGCCGGCCTTACGCGTGGGCCTTGGCCGCAAACGGCGAGGCTGGAGTGGCTCAGGTACTACAAATGTTCCACGACGAGTTCGTCAACGCAATGGCCTCTTCTGGCTGCCAAACGGTCGCGGAAATTGATAGTTCGCTGCTTGTCGGTTAAGGTGCAGATTCTTCGATTCAAAGGCCAGCCATTACTATCGCGATGGGAGCACCCTCAATGAGAAACACGTTTGTTATGCTGTGCCTGCTTGGCATTACAGTTTCTGCAGCCGCCGATGACTGGAAGCAATTTCGAGGTCCCAATGCGACCGGTGTCTCTGCGGAAACCGGATTGCCCACAGAGTTCTCTTACGAGGAAAACGTTGTTTGGTCGAAGAAACTTGGCCGTGGTATCGCCTCGCCCGTGATTGCCAATGGCAAGACTTTCATTACCGAAATGGCCGATGACAAAACATTTGTGATCGCCGCTCATGATTCCGAATCGGGCAAGCAAATCTGGCGGAAGGCTTATCCTGTCAGCGGATTGCCTGAGATCACCTCGCCCAACGAGCATGCGTCGTCAACGCCAGCAACCGACGGCGATCGTGTTTATGTGTACTTCAGCACGCTGGGATTGTTGGCCTTGGACGCTCAGAGCGGCGAGCAGATTTGGCAGCGCGACGTTCAGATGCCGTACTACTTGTTGGGTTGGGGCCCGGCAAACTCACCCATCATCCACGAAGACATAGTCATCTTTAACATCGACGATGACCTCGATGCATTCTTGATGGCGGTCGACAAATACACGGGCAAGCTTCGCTGGCGAACACCTCGCCCTGAGATGCTTGGCGGATTCGCGACGCCTGTCGTCTGCACGGCAAATGGCCGCACGGACATCGTCATGGCGGGCTCGGGAAAAATGAAAGGTTACAACCCCAAGACTGGTAAACAAGTTTGGACGTGTGACTCGTTGTTGCGAACCATCATGACCACGCCCGTGGTTCAAGGCGAGAACATTTACATGTCCGTTCAAAGTTACGGTGACACCGATCGCGTGTTGAAGTACGCCTTACTACAGTGGCGCGACACAAACCAAGACGGCAAGCTGCAACGCACCGAACTCGAAAAGGCCTTTCACAAGAAATTCGACAAAGGCGACAAGAACAAAGACGGTGTGTTAGTCGACGAGGAAATCGATGCAGCCTTTCAATCACCAAAGAACATGGTTGGCGGCGGAAATATCATTCAATCAATCCGCGGTGGCGGCAAGGGTAATGTCACCAAGACACACCTTGACTGGAACATCGATAACAAAGCACCCTCAAACATCGCCTCGCCGCTGGTTTATGACAATCGGTTGTTCGTGGTCAAGAAAGGCGGCATCTCCGCAGCCTTCGATCTTTCCGACGGCAAGACCATCTGGACCAAGAAGAGAATCCGCAACTTGGGCAACTACTACGCATCACCGATTGCCGGTGACGGCAAGATTTACGTGACGGGCGAAAACGGCTTCATCATTGTTCTGAAAGCCGGGGAAACGGTCGAGGTCTTAGCGAAGAATGACATGGGCGATAGCTGCGTGGCGACACCAGCGATCTCGAACGGACACCTCTATATCCGCACTTTGAATGGCATCTACTGCGTGGGGAAATGACCGTGCGTGTCTCGTCAATAATCGGGTACCTCGCCCTGTGGGCAACCACCAGTTCCGCTTGGGCCGAGGACCAGCAGCGAGACGTTTTCTTGTTGCCATACTTTCTTGGTAACGGCGAGACTGGCGTCTACTTCGCCTACAGCCACGACGGCTTGAACTTCGAATGGGTCAAAGATGGCAAAGTCATCATGCCGGCTCCGTCGTGGGGTAACGAAAGTTTGACTCGCGATCCCTCGATCCTTTACCGCAATGGTCTGTTCCACATGGTCTGGACGACGAGCTGGAATTCTCGCAGTATCGGCTATTCCAACTCAAAGGAACTGAAGCACTGGTCAAAGCCCAAGAAAGTCGACATCTGGCGCGACCGCACCGACGTTCGCAACACGTGGGCTCCTGAGTTACTTTGGGATCCAGAACGCAAGGAATACTTGATCCTTTGGAGCTCAACCACGACAGCCGAGTTTCAAGACAAAGACGGCAGCGACGACGTTCACGGCTACGACCATCGAAGTTACGCCAGTCGAACCAAGGACTTTCAAAGTTTCACGAAACCGGAGTTGTTCTACTCGCCCAAGGATCCTGAATTCAGCGTTATCGATCCCTATATCGCTCACGATGATCGCAACACCAAGGACACCGCCGATGATCGCTGGGTGATGGTCATCAAGCACGAATTGCGGCCTGAACGGGGCGGCAAGAACTTGCGGCTGACCTTCAGCAAACGAATGCAAGGCCCATACGAAACAAAGCTGGGACCGCCCATCGTTGGAGCCGGCACGAAGATCGTCAATCAAATGGGCGAAGGCCCATCCCTGTTTAAGCGGGACAAGACATGGTTTCTGTACTGGGACGCGCCAGGAAGTAAGTTCTCGTATTGCTTGGCAACCAGTCCTGATCTGAAAACGTGGACAAACCGCTCGGCCGAGATGTCGTTGCCCGCCAAACAAATGCGCCACGGGACAGTCCTTGTCGCGCCCGAAAAAGTCGTGGCGGCCGCCATCAACAAATGAATCAACATCGCATGCACGTGGCGTAAGCTTCCAGCTTGCAAGTGCTACAGCTTCGCAAGCTGGAAGCTTACGCCACGTCGCAATTGCGACATCAAACGGAAGACTCACCATGCAAAACATTCGCGTTGCCGCCATCAGTATGAACAGCCCGCTTGGTCAATTGGAACCAGTGTTCGAAGAAATGGATCGTTGGTGCCGCGAGTCCGTCGAAGAAGGTGCCGAGTTGATCCTGTTTCCTGAACTTGTCTTACACGGACACTGCACGCCCAACACGTGGGAAATCGCGGAACCCGCACCCGATGGGCCCAGCACACAACGGCTGATTCAAATGGCCAAGAACTATAACGCAACGCTGTGTGTCGGCATGAGCGAAAAGGAAAACGACTTGGTCTACAACACGCAAGTGTTGGTAGGCCCCGACGGCTACATTGGCAAGCAACGCAAATTGCACCTCTCGCGCGATGAAGTGCTGTTTTACAAAGGCGGACGCGAGCTACCCGTCTACGACATCGGCAAGTGTAAAGTCGGAATGATCATCTGCTACGACAACCAATTCCCGGAGCTTGCCCGGATCTTGGCGGTGCGTGGAGCGGACATTTTGCTGATGCCGCACGCCGCTCGCGTCAAGATGTGGGACGACACGCCCGAGTCAATGGCAGCCGCCCGTCAACACACACACGACTTCTTCATTTCTTGCTACGCCATGCGAGCACGCGAGAACTCGTGTTTCGCGTTGTACGCTAACCAAGCCGGTCGGGCTGGCTACGTGGACATGTACCCGCGCGACTCGCCCAATCAACCACATCATTGCGGCGGCAGTTTGGCGTTCGCCCCCGATGGCGAATTGCTCGCGTCCACTCAACGCGACGTCATTAAAGACGAAAAAATCATTGTGGACTTTGAAGCAAAACGATTGGTCGATGAACGCAGCCTGGCCAACTACACAATGAAGACACGACGGCCAGAACTTTATGGCGAGTTGGTCAAAGAGCAAGTCTCGTGGTAGCTCGACAACTTCCTCGTTAACCACCTAGCCTCACGCGAGGAACAAGATGGCAGCGGAATGGGATGCGATCGTCATCGGTGCCGGCCACAATGGCTTGGTTTGCGCAGGCTACTTGGCCACAGCAGGCATGCGCGTTCTGGTACTGGAACGCAGCCACCGCGTTGGCGGCGCCAGCATCACAGAGGAACTGTATCCAGGCTGTCACTTCTCGACGTTCGCTTACAGTGCCCTTGGCCCGGGACCGAAAATCTGTCGAGACTTGGAAGTTCCCGCTGACGCGTTCGACATCGTTCGCCCCAATCCTTCCATGTTCTTTCCATTTCCGGATGGCGAGCACATCTTGCTCTGGTCGGATCCCGAAAAGACAGCACAGGGTCTGCAACGGTTTGGCAACAGCGAGGTCCACGGCTATCACGCCTATTGCGAATTCATGTCGAAAGCCAAACAGATCGCTAAGGACATGTTCTATGAAGCTCCGTTGACGACTGACGAGTATCAAGCTCGATACCGCGGCTCCGAGCTGGAACCTGTCTTCGATGCGCTGATGACTCGCAGTCACTGGAGCCTGTTGGAAGACTACTTCCAAAACGATTATGTGCGTGCTGCCTTTGGTCGCGCCGACGATGTTGGCTATCCGCGCGCAGTCGGCTCTCTGCTTGCCGAAGCAATCGAATCAGCAAACGACGGCGCTGGAATCAACGGCATCGCGGGAATCCCACGCGGTGGTATGGGCAGCATCACGGCCGCCTTGGCCGAAGCGGCACGTCGTCTGGGAGTTGAGATCCAAACCGAAATGGCAGTCGGCGAAATCATCATCGAGGGAGGTCAAGCCACCGGCGTTGTGCTGCAGGACGGCTCGAAGTTGACCGCGAAGCTTGTCATCTCGAACGCCGACCCCAAGCGGACATTTCTGAAACTCTGCCCCCGCGATCAAGTCGATGCCGAGTTCTTGTCACAGATCGAACAGCTCAAGACTCGAGCGGGAAACATGAAGTTTCACGCTGTTCTCTCGGGTGTCCCCAACTTTACAGCCATGCCGGATGAACATCGTGGGCAAGCGGTCGCTATCGCTGGCGTACGGATATCTCCCAGCCTTGAATACTTCGACCGCGCGTGGGAAGACTGCCTCAGCGGTATTCCGTCCCGCGAGCCGGTGATGAGTTTGCAGTTGCCGACCGCGTACTTTCCCGAACTTGCCCCACCAGGAAAGCACATCTTTGGTGCTTGGATTCGCTACGGACCTCGAACCCTGCAAGAGGGCACTTGGGACGACTGGCGACCGCGCGTGGAAGAATCCATTCTGAGCATTCTCGAATCCTACGCGCCAGGTTTTCGAGAACTTGTCGAGTGGAAGCGACTCTACACTCCAGCTGATATTGAAAGCGAAACGGGTATCACCGACGCCACGATTCGTCATCTCGATATGACTATTGACCAGATGTTACATCGCCGCCCGTTAGCGTCGTGGGCATCGTATGCAACGCCCATCAATAGTCTCTGGCTTTGTGGGTCGGGGACGCACCCGTGCGGCTCGGTCACCGGAGCCCCTGGTCACAACGCGGCTCATGCCATCTTGAAGAGCGAAACTGGGCCTCTTTAGCGTCACCAAATCCGACGGACTTCATGCGTGGATTTCGACGCAATTCAGGTCAATTCGCGCTATGATTTGCCACATTTCTCTCCGCACCCAGCACAGCATCGAAAGCACGCACAAGACGAGACATAAACTCCTACAGAACAACCACTTCAGACTGCCCGCATCGCGTTGTAAGTAGCTTGCCAAACCGCTAAAATATCTGTTGAAGCCGCTGTAAAAAAAGCCTGGCTAAAAGGCGTCTCAAGCCGCGAGATTCTCGCTGCAGGCCAGTGGCAATCGTCTTAACAAAGAACGGATTCGTCCGTTTCAGAAGGAGCGACTTCTTTGGCAACCGACTCGGGAGAAACCGGAGAAACTCCGGAACGCATCGACAACACACGTCCGCTCGACATTCAGGACGAGATGCGTAATAGCTATCTGACGTATGCAATGAGCGTCATTATCAGCCGCGCGCTACCGGACGTTCGCGATGGGCTGAAGCCGTCTCAACGCCGCATTTTGGTCGCCATGGACGACCTCAATCTGGGGCCCAGCAGTTCACGCGTTAAGTGTGCCAAAATCTCTGGCGACACCAGCGGTAACTATCACCCACACGGTGAAAGTTCCGTTTATCCAACTCTGGTACGGATGGCTCAAAACTGGATCATGCGTTCGGTTTTGATCGACAAGCAAGGCAACTTTGGTTCGCTCGCCGGCCTACCACCGGCCGCTATGCGATACACCGAAGCGCGGCTTTCGGCGGTTGCCAACGAGATGCTCGAGGATCTCGATCGCGACACGGTTGATTTCGTACCGACGTACGACCAACGCAATCGAGAACCCGTCGTCCTACCGTCGAAATTTCCCAACTTGTTGGTCAACGGTTCCAACGGCATCGCAGTTGGCATGGCCACAAGCATTCCGCCACATAATCTGGGCGAGGTATGCGACGGTGTCGTGATGTTGATCGACAATCCTGAAGCGACCGTCGATGAGATCATGGACGTCTTGCCAGCCCCAGACTTTCCCACTGGTGGCGTCATCTGTGGACGGATGGGAGTTCGTCAAGGCTACATGACCGGCCGCTCAACCATCACGCTCCGAGCGAAAACCCACTTCGAAACCGAGAAGAGCAGCGACGTCATCGTCGTTACCGAGATTCCTTATCTGGAAACACGCGACCGAATTCGCGAGAAGCTCGAACTGCTGGTGCGGGACGACCGCATTAAAGGTATCTCTCGAATCACCGACTTGACGGATCGGAATGTGCCGTCTTGGCAAGTACGACTGCATATCGTGCTGAAGCGAGACGCTGATCCTGATGTTGTGCTGAACCAGCTGTATCGGTTTTCACCGTTGCAAACGACCGTCAGCATCATCTTGCTGGCGCTGGTGGGCAACCGTCCGCAGATCATGACCATCCGCGAACTCTTGATGGAGTTCCTGCGGCATCGAATTGACGTCATTCGCCGGCGGACGGAATTCTTGTTGGCCGAGGCGCGCAAGCGTAAACATACCGTCGAAGGGTTGCTGGTCGCGCAGCTCGACATCGACAACGTGATCTCCACGATCCGAAGCTCTGGCTCACGCGCCGAAGCTCGTGATCGCTTGCAAGAAATCGAAGTACCGGCCGAGTTGGTGGCCAGGGCTTTGGGCGAAGACGGCTTCGCTCACTACCAAGATGAGCACGGCAGCAAGGACGCGTATTCTCTATCGCGAAACCAATCCGAAGCCATCGTGTCGATGCAACTCGGTTCGCTCGCGAATCTCGAGCGGGAAAAGTTGTCGGACGAATTCCGCAAGCTGCTGGAAGATATCTCCGAATACCTTCACCTACTCTCGTCAGAAGACAACATCCGCGCGGTCATTCGCGAGGACTTGCTTGAACTGAAACGGAAATACAGCGACAAACGCCGGACGGAGATCTCGGACCTTGAGCTGACAAATGTTAACAAGGATGACTTGATCACCGAGGAGCCAATGGTGGTGACGCTGTCGCGACGCGGCTATATCAAGCGGACACAGCTCAGCACTTACAAAGCTCAGAATCGTGGAGGCAAGGGAATCACCGGTGCCAAGTCCGACGAAGAGGACGCAATCGCGCACTTGTTCGTGGCCAGCACGCACGATTACCTGCTGTTCTTTACGAATCGCGGAAAAGTCTACTGGCAGAAAGTGTATGACCTACCGCTGCAGGGTCGAACGGCGAAAGGCCGGGCATTGGTTAACTTGCTTTCCCTGGATGAAGACGAGCATGTTGCCAATTGCTTGAACGTTCGAGAATTCGACGACCAGCGATTCCTGATCATGGCAACGACAAACGGCACCGTCAAAAAGACGGAACTCGCCGCCTACAGTCGGCCAAAACAGGGTGGCATCATTGCCATTAAGCTGGATGACGATGACGCATTGATCGACGTGCAAATCGTCTCGCCGGATGAAGACGTGCTTCTTGCCACGACCAGCGGCATGGCCATCCGTTTCTCTCAAGCAGATGCTCGCAGCATGGGCCGAGCGACTCGCGGCGTCCGCGGTATCCGATTGACTAAAGGCGACGCCGTGATTGGCATGGTCGTCGCTGACCCGGAAATGGCCCTGTTGACCGTTTGCGAAAATGGTTATGGCAAGCGAACTCGATTTGGCCCGGGTGATGTTGGTGATTCAGTAGACGACGCTGACGCCGAAGTGGACAAAAACACAGATGACACCGAAACGACCGAGGAGACGATCAGCTCGACAGCTCAATATCGTCGACAAGGGCGCGGCGGCAAAGGCGTACGCGACATTCGAACGACCGACCGCAATGGCAAGGGAGTCGACATCGTTGCCGTTTCCGAAGACGACCACGTCCTAATGGTCACCGCTGGTGGAAAAATCCAACGAATTCGCGCCGGCGACATTAGCCAATTGGGACGTAATACGCAGGGCGTGCGAATTATTCGACTCGATGACGACGACAAGCTGGTTTCGATGGCTCGAATCCCTGCTGAAGTCGCCGACGATGAAGACGAGATTGATTCGCCAGATGCCGAAGCGACTGACGACGACTCGGCGGCTGCAGGACCCCCTGAAACCGCAACCGAAGACAGCGACGCTGGCGAGACCGAATCGGAGTAATCCGGTCTCCTCGACCACTCACTGAGATCGCTTTAGAACGGAGTTTTCGCATGAAGTGCATCATGGTCACGGGCGGCTGTGGTTTTATTGGATCGAACTTTATCCGCTTGATGCTCGATTCTTACCCCGAGCTATCAATCATCAATTTGGATAAATTGACCTACGCCGGCAATCTTGAAAACTTGGCCGACCGAAAAGACGATCCCCGACTAAGCTTTCGTAAGGGTGACATCTGCAAACGGGAGCTGATCGACGATATCTTGCAGCACGCCGATGTTGATGCCGTAGTCAACTTTGCGGCAGAGAGCCACGTCGATCGGAGTATCTTGGATTCCGGGCCCTTCGTTCAAACGAACATTGTTGGGACTCAGGTGTTGTTGGACGCCTGCCGCGCGGCCAAGATTCCGCGGTACTTGCAGGTTTCAACTGATGAAGTTTACGGAAGCTTGGGTGCTGAAGGGTTCTTTACGGAAGACACGCCGCTTGCTCCCAATAGTCCGTATTCAGCCTGCAAGACGTCGGCCGATTTGCTCGTTCGAGCATACGTGCACACTTACGGATTCCCTGCGATCACAACGCGGTGCTCTAATAATTATGGGCCGTATCAGTTTCCCGAAAAGTTGATTCCGCTGTTTATCTCGAACGCAACTAATGACCAATCGTTGCCGGTCTATGGGACCGGAGAAAACGTTCGCGACTGGATTCATGTTGAGGATCATTGCCGGGGCATTGATGCCGCGCTGCGAAAGGGCGAAGAGGGCGAGATCTATAATTTCGGTGGCAATGCCGAGATGACAAACATTGGTTTGACCAAATTGCTACTCGAGCTGCTCGGCAAACCTGACACGCTGATCAAGTACGTGAAAGATCGCCCCGGACACGATATGAGGTACGCGATCGACGCTTCGAAGGCGAAAGAAAAACTTGGTTGGACACCGACGTATAGCTTCCGTGAGGGACTGCAAGAGACCATCGACTGGTATCTGTCAAATTCCGAATGGATTGAGCGAATCAAGTCGGGTGAGTATCTGAGTTATTACGAAACTCAATACGGTAGCCGCCTGTAATCGCTAGGCATCTTGGAATCAAAGATGCCCGGCTTCTTCGAGAAGCCGGGCATCTCATTCCCCGCATCTTTTCAAACGCGACTGTGCATCAATCTGCGGCACATGGTTCAATGTTGACGTCTTGTTGTGCGCCATTGCGAGAAATCATCACGGCTGCCATCACCGTCTGAGCACGCAAACCTTGTTTCCATAACGAGTTCCTACCAGGCAGCCCTTGCCAGTAGGAATTGGCACAGGATTCGCCATGAGATTTCCCCGCGTTGCTGCTGCCTTATCCCCATCATTTCTTCGGCAGTAACCGCGACTCGGCCATTCTTGGCCGCCACATCTATGCGGTTGTTTTCCTTGGTTGGGCTTAGAGGATTTGTTGCGTTCACTGCGGATTTGCGAGCCAATCAAAAAATGTCATCATGACATCCACGGAAATGGGACAAGATATGTTTGGCGAATTGATCCCGTGCGGTGGTGGGGATCCCATCTCGTTGCTAAAACCAATTCTGACGATTGGCCGTCACAGTCTAGCAGACATTCAATTGTCGTTCCCCAACGTTTCCACTCGTCATTGCGAGCTGAGAATCGTCGACGGCTTTTGGTTCTTCCGAGACCTTGGAAGCCGCAATGGAATCCGTTTGAATGATGTCATTGAACAGTCGAATTGGCTACTCCCAGACGACGTCATCTCCATTGCAAACCATCGATTCAAGATCGTCTACGAGCCGCTGTGCGACCATCACCCAGCGTCCATTCTAGGGGACCCGTTCGAGATTTCTCTGCTCGAAAAGGCAGGACTGGTCGGAACGGGAGCCGAGTACCGCATCCCGAACTAACTCTGTCGAACTGCTAAGCGCAAAAAAAAAAAAAA
>PBMZ01000109.1 GCA_002722955.1 Planctomycetaceae bacterium
CGCCGCGGCCGCGGTCAATTGGCGGAAGTTGTTAGCACAAATGACGAAGTATTCGGCCTGAATCGAAGTGACCGCCGGCAGATAAAACTTGCCGCAGGACGAAACATTCTGCCAGAACTGTTGGAACCGATCAGGCTCAAAGCGCACTCGTCAATCTTCCTCAGCTTATTGATTGAGTTTCTGGACAATGACCCGCGCGGTGAACTCGCGCTGCAATTTTATAATGTTCAGTAGTCCACTGAACTAAGCAGTCTAAGTATGAATGAGTTCACATTTGGGGTTGCCAGAGATAAACCGTACGTCGCGACTTCGCAAGATTTGAGTTTGAGTGACCTGACTCTTGCTTCCAAACAAATCTATTTTTGTGTGTCCAAGGTTGCCTCGACAGCGGAAAAGGCCGATGTCTCTTTGCGTGTCTTCACACCGGACGAGGAAGTCGACCTCGATGAACCAACAAGTTGGACGCTACAAGATTCGACCACGTCCATTGATTCCGTGAACACTCATCGGCTCGCCGCCAGTGGAGCCGATGGCTACTTCTTACTAGATGAAATCCGAATCGGCTCCGAATGGCCTGCCGTCACGAATTTGAAATCGTCAAATGTTGGCCAATAGGTGTCATCGCGCTCCAACAATTGAACGCAGCGTGATAAACACGACGGACGGCCCAAGCAAGCAGCCCAGGCCTGTGTAGAACGTGGCCGTCATGGCACCGTAAGGAACCAATCTTTCATCCGTCGCGGCAAGCCCGCCGGCGACTCCGCTGGTCGTTCCCATCAGGCCGCCAAAGATTAACGCGGACCGCGGGTTGTCCAGGCCGATTAATGGGGCCACAAAGGGAGTGGCGGTCATGACAAGGATGGATTTGACCAGACCGGCGGCAACGCTTAATGCGATCACTTCACTAGATGCTCCAAGTGCTGTTCCGGTCACTGGGCCAACGATGTAAGTGGCCGCGCCGCCGCCGATTGTTGTCATGCTGACGGGGTCTCGATAACCGAACACGTAAGCGATGATGGCTCCGATCAGAAACGACATTAGCACTCCCGTTAGCAGCGAAACGATTCCGCTGACGCCTGTCTTTAGGAATTCCTCTAATCGCACACCGAAGGCCGTGCCCACGATGGCGAGGTCTCGTAGCATGGCACCTCCCATGATTCCAACACCAGCAAGACACTCGATATCGGCAAGACCTTTCGTTCCACCGGTCGCGATTCCGCCGATGTAGGCCAAGAGCAGGCCGATCAAAATGGCGATGGCCGAGCCGTGCATTCTGCCGCGAGTGACCTTTTGGGAGACTCCGTAGGACAGCCAAACAACAATGCCGACCAATGCGAATGCCGTGACCAACGAGTACTTTGTCATCACCGATTCGATCGCTTGCCAGAACTCGTTCACACGTCGCCTCCTTTCGACTTTGTGTGACTGGCAGAAGCGGGCGTCGTCCCGATCCGGCTAATCAATGGGACCAAGGCAAAGCTGGCGATGACAACGACGACTCCAACTACGATTGCCAAAGTGCCGCCGTTGATCGCGGCTCTCACGTTTTGGCTGGCGGCCATGGCGACGACGATTGGGATGTAAATCGAAGTCCAGAACAACACGCCGTTTTCTGTCGGCTTGGGCATGAGGCCCTTTGTTTGAAGTTTTCCGGCTGCAAGAATCATCAGCAGCATAGCGACGCCAACGCCGCCAACGTTGGCATCAATTCCGATCGCAAGTCCGATCAGCTTTCCGATGACCAGACCACTAATCAAACACAACGAGAGTAGCGCTGTTCCATAAATCGCCATTGCAAAATCTCACGGCATTTTGGCTGATCAGTTCTTAGCAGACTTTTCACGAATCACTCGTGAGGCCATGACGACTCGGGCGGCCGTTGATGCTTTCATGAGATGGATCCCGCCGCGAAACACCAGTGACGCGGCGCCAACACTGATGCCCGCTTCAATGACTTGCCGCTCGTCAAGGAATTGCATTCCCATGATGACCAAAGTGATTCCAAACGCCACAAAGGTCCATCCGGCGATTTCTCGAATGATGAAGAACATGGGATATCCTTGATGGTTCTGGATGCTCGGCTGCTCGAAGCAGCCCGGCATCTTGGTTTTACTTTCGCTTCTGACGCTCTCGAAGTTGGCGTTTGACGATACGTCGAATTTCTCGATGACACCAACGTGTGATGACGCTGCGCAAGTAGACTTGCGATTCAACTGGCGTGTTCTGTCGCCAAGCGATCAGTGTCATGCCTGTATTGACAACAACGATAAACGTCAACAACACCAACGCGATGGTGATCGTTCTGAGTCCAGGCAATGTTAAACCCGTTGTCACTTCGGCCGTGGGATCAACGGGAATGAATCGCAAGATCAACGATGCAATACTGATTGCCAAGAGGACTCGAACCACGACGTCGACTAGCTCATAGTTTGAGAACGATTGGCTGCGGCGTTTTGGTATTCCCGATTGCTCGCGCTCAAAATGCCCCAGGCTCAAAATCCAACGGCATGTGCTCATCAACGAGTTCACTCCGTCAAAGGCCACGATTGGTGACGTCACTACTAAGTAGCGGCAGGCTGTGATGACCATCGACACGACAGCGGCAACGAAGATCAACTCGCCCAAGCCAAAACCCGTCGGAAACAGTATCCGCTGATCCTTATAACCAAGCTCGACCAAGACGGTTATCAAAATGACCGTGACGACACTGAATCTGATCGCTAACAACAGAAACAGTCCAACGACAAACACCGTGAACGTGTAGTCCACGTCCATCGAAAAACCGCCTGCGACGAAGGATGCTGCCAGCAACACGCAGCCCGAATAAATAATTGCTGGCAAAGTCTCCTCGGTGGGCGAGAAGTCGCTCAACTCTTTCAGTTTATCTTTATCGAGTAAGTGCACGCCGTTACCTCCGAGCCAATCGTCCTGAACGTGCCAACTCGGCTTCGGTCAAAACCATTTGCATCGAACGTTGGTCGGATGCGAATCCGATAGGAACACCAAGCCGTTTCAGCTTTCGCTTGAGCCGCGCTGCTGCGGCATTCACACGAGCCCATTCGGAGTGTGCCAAGAGCTGATCGGCATCTCCGATCAAGGGCACTTCACGTATCCCAGCAGTATGAGGTCGTTTCGGGTGAGTCCACGGGCAGATCACCGCGACGCGATGATGGCGAGCCCTTGCCATTCGAACCGCTTGTCGCAGTCGGCCCAGCGTGCCCGAGTGATCAATCAAATCAATCAACAGCACATACAATTCGTTGTCGCGAGCGCGGGCAACTGTGCTTGTTAGAGCTTCGGTGATCGTGTCGAACTTGCCATGCCAGTCGTGAATCTCCTGGCCTCGACGTTCGACAACAGGCTCCGTCCATGCATAGCCTGAATCGATCAAGAACTTCTGTAGTTGTATGGCCATCAATTTATCATCATGAGCCAACCGGATCGGTGCGTCATCATGCAAGGAATACAATTCGGTCATCAATGCCGCTAGGCGAGACCGTTGTTTGAATCGCCAACGTGCGTAAGGAAAGATTGGAAAGAACGTAAATGGAAGGCGATTGATACGATTGTCCATCAGGTCGGGATAACGATTTGTGGCCGTAGTCCACGCCAGTTGGTGCAACTTTGTTGTGTATCGAGGTGGCGGCGGCTGTGCGGTTGAAGAACATTCCGTCAACGTCTCGAGCAATCGAAAGAAGTGCCGTTCACCTCGGCCAGCATCTAGGGTTCGAGTTTCTTTGTCATCGAACACGGTCAGGCCAACGGGGTCTCGAACGGACATCGCCGATTGGGCGATCGCGCCCGCCATTAACACCATTTGATCTAAAGGCCGGGAACCGTACGGGCCAACTTGCGTGCCGTACGATCGATCGACAAACAGTACGGTTCGTACTGGCACTTCGCTTTCGTAAACCCGCGTCATCAATGTGTCGCGCCGAGCCGATACCTTCCAGGCGATCGACTTGGGTGGATCGCCGGACACGTACTCTCGTAATTCGAGTAACTCGGAACCCAGGCCGCCTTGCCGCAGTCGGTGAATGCCTGGTGGCGGCATGGCATTGGGTCGCTTGACCGTGGGATAGGTGGCTTCAACCTCGACGCACGTTGGCAGCACGCGAAACGATTGCGGCATGGGCAAGAATCGTTGAGCAAAGAACAAACCGTGCATATCGGCGATATAGGCGATGACTCCGTGCATCTCGACACGCCCAATCCCCAGCGCTCGAACGGAGAACTCGAACGTAACGGGACCGCGGCCGTGGAAGATCGTATCGATCGAGTTCTCGCCTTGGACGCACTTCATGTTCTCGGGCAAGTCGTCTTCGAAACGAATAAAAGGGATGCGAATGGATGCATCGGATTTGACCTGAACACGGATCTTCGCCGCGCGATGCGTCCACAGCGTGCCTGTTGCTGACGAGGATCGATTGACTTCGCGTTCGCAGTAAAGATGCCGCGATTGAAGTTCGAACCGCCAGCGAAACAAGAGCCACTCGATGAAAATCCAAACTAGCAGCGACAACGAGAGCAGGGCGAGTACTTGCTTGCCAAACACCAAGCCGCCGAGCGCACCACAAGTGCAAATCGAAATCAGCCAGCGTCCTCGGTTGGTGAGCATAAGAATTCGCTAATCGATCAAGACCGGCACGGATTGAATCAGTTCGTTGATAATATCTCGAGTTTGACGCCCGTCCATTTCCGCTTCGGGCTTCATGATCAAACGGTGGCCAAGAACAGGCAACGCGACTGCTTGGATGTCTTTGTGAGTGAGATAGGAATGGCCACGCAACAGGGCGTGTGCCCGAGCCGCTTTCATCAAGAAAATCGCGGCACGCGGACTTCCACCCAACACCAAGTCAGGATGCTCGCGCGAGCGACGAACTAAGTCGACGATGTACTCTTGCAGCTCGCGCTTTCCGAACACCGAATCGATCTGTTGTTGGATCGAGACAATCTCGTCCGCATCGGTAATTGGTTCGGGTGTCACAGTTGCTCGGCTGTGAAGGTCGAGCATGTCAACTTCGCGATCGCGTTTCGGATAGCCAACCTCGATGCGAAATAAAAAGCGATCCAACTGAGCCTCGGGCAAGCGGTAAACGCCTTCTTGCTCGATAGGGTTTTGAGTGGCCAAGACCATAAACGGTGATGGCAAGTCTAGCGTCTTGCCTTCAATGGTGACTTGCCGCTCCTGCATGGCTTCGAGCAATGCGGATTGAGTCCGCGCGGGGGCGCGGTTGAGCTCGTCCGCTAGCATCATTTGGCAAAAGATCGGCCCTTTTCGCAGCACGAAATCGCTGGTCTCTCGATCAAGGATTTGCGTGCCTGTCACATCGGTGGGTAACAAGTCCGGCGTGAACTGGACTCGCTGATAATCAATTCCCAATACGTGTGAAAACGTGCGGCATAGAGTGGTCTTTGCCGTGCCCGGCACGCCTTCTAGCAAAGCGTGCCCGCCTGCCAACATGGCCGTTAGCAACTGCAAAGTGACGTCTTCCATACCGACGACGACTTGGCCAATGGACTTTAGAGCTTGTTCTCGTAGTTCACCAACCTGTTTTGCGAGTTCGTTGAGGTCAGACAACGGTTAGTGTCTTTCTATGTTCGTCTGGAGCTGTTCGATGTTGTATCCAATTCTGATGTCGCATTGGCTCGTCGCTTGGAAAGTGACGGCTACTTTACGCCGGGACGATCCGATCGTGTGAAAGCAGGCCTTGTTCATGAAGTTCGTAAATCTCTTCGATTTCTTTGGCGATTGATTGAAACTGTCGCCGAGAAACTCGTTGACGATTCAGATTGCGAGCAATCTTTTCGAGACGCTTGATCCGCAATTGAATCGATCGAGCGAACGAGCGGCTGCCATCAACGCAGATGTCGCGTTCACGCATGACCCAGCCCGAGGGTTCGTCGGCACCAGTTAAACGACGAAACATGGCTCGAGCCAACTCACGACAGGCTGGCTGGTAATCACCATTGTTCGCCGAGCGAGCAATCTGTGTCTGCGAGGTCGGCGACCCAGAACGTACCATCGGACGATCCATTCGTCGACCGCTACGCGCCAATTGGAGGATCAAGAATAGCCCGGCCAACATTCCCAGCAGCAATAACAAGTTGCGGCGATAAAGCCATTCTTCCATATCGCGCGGCCGATCGGCGGCAAGCTCGTTGAATATGTCCGCGTCTTCCATGCCCGTTAAGAAGTTGTTTCCAAATGCCAACCAGGAATCCTCGGGGACTTGCGACAGATCCACGTCGGGAATTTCTTCCGGCAGCTCCTCAGGCAGTTCGGGTAATTCCGGCGGAAGATTTGGGGGAATTGTGGCGTCTTCTGGCAGTTCATTAGGCATTGGCATTCCCGACGCGAGGGGCTTGCCATCAACAACAAAAAGTAATGTTTTGCGGCGTGTGGAACACAGCCAGTCGGCAACATTCAGAGCAAACACAGCATTGTCGCCATGCCAAAGCATGCCGTTGATGAACAGGCTGTGATCCGCCACAACGGCGACTCGCGAATAGACGGAATCACGTGGCTTCAGAGTCGCGACCAAGCTGCCAGTGATGGCTTGGCCTGACCGTCGTGATCCGCCTGGAAAACTCGCTGCCAACGTCCAGCGGCCCAGACGGCTGGACGTGTTCTTAATCGCGCCACAACGATTGGCAATGACTTGCTTGACGTCTCTCATGAGCGGATGGTTAGAGTTCAGATTTCGCACATCAGGACAGTCCGCGTATCCTCGATAAGCGAATGCATCGGGAACGGTGATTGGTCCGCTTTGAATCTCGCACATGCCCGAGAATCTTGCCCGGCGATCTGAAGCGATCAGCAACGCCCCACCACGTTTGAGGTAGTTGTGGAGGTTGGTGGTTGTGCGAAACGGCATGTAGTTTTGATTGCCCAGCAAGACGACCACGGTGCGTCTGGGGTCATCGGTAAAGGCCGCTTCCGTATCGGTCGTGGTCTTCAGACCCTTTTGTTCCAACAGAAGATGGAACAGCTCGAAACCAAACTGCCAGTTGGGATTCGCGGGATTCGTCGGAGGCTGTGCTTGCGCGGAACGACTGCTGACAGCCAGGATGACTAGCATCGCGAAAAACTTTGGCAGCGAAGGTCTCACAGTTTCTCGTCTCCGCACCGCTTGTAGGCTTCGCGGGCGGACTCAAGTTCCTCGCCCTCAATCGTCGGAGTCGTCGGTGAGTAACGCACTTGTTCGTACATCTCTGCCAAGAGCTCGACTTCTGATGCTGTCGTCGGCGAAGCCTCGGCCATCGCCACAACGGCTTGCTCGTGAGTCCAACAGTTCGATTTGACTGCAGTCGACTTATTCGTCAGAGCATGGAAGGCTCGGATGATGTCTTCGCGAGTCCGCAATTCAACTCTCACCAGTCGAGCCCTTGATTCTTGTCCTATGGACATCAATTTCTGGGCAAGATCCGACTTTCGGAAGAACCAGATCAGCACGCCCATGACAACCAGCATCGCCAACACGGGTAGAAAGGACATCGACTGACCAATGCTGGGGGCTTCTGTTGGCATCGAGAAGTTCATCGCGTTGTTCCAATCGCTCGACGACGATTGCATTTGGTTGTCGTTAAAGAAATCGCCCACCGAATCCGCCATGTTTCCCAGCGTTGATGGTTCACCAGTGTTCGGATCATCCGAAGTCATGTCGTTAGCGAACTTGACCGCGTCAGTGAACATGCCGGTCGAGTCCTCGTTAGAAACAGGTTCCGGCGGCCGAGTGATCTCTTCGTTGACATTGCGGGCCGAGTCCAATGTGCCTTGGGCAATGTTCTCAAAGGCTGACGCGATACGGTCTCGAAATGAACCGTCCGTGCGCGTGGTTGGCTCGGCTGAGCTGTTGCCCGATGATTCCTGAGTTGGCTCGGTCCGCATGCGAGCTCGTTCTGTGATCTTGGCCATCTTTTCGGCCAGGGTCAGGCCGCTGTCTCGCAAATCAGCCATTGGGTTCGTTTTTGGCTCAGGAGCGGGATCAACCGTTGTCGGTTCGGGAAGGTTTTCACCAGTATTTTCGCCGGGCGAGAGGCTGGGTAAGTTTGGCGGAGTGTTTGCGTCGTTGTTCGCGATATCCTCGGCACTTGGGAGATCGGGAGTGCCTGGGATGCCCAAATCGTTCGAGCCGGGCAACGCATCGGAAATCCCTTTCGAGATTGCTTCACCTGGATTCAGAATCCACTCGCTCGGATCGAATCCTTCTGTTCCGTCCGTGTCTCTTGGAGGCCTTGTTCCAGGACGTTGCAAGCCCGTCGACTTGGCCAACTGTTCGAGCAGGGCACGTAGCTCCTTTCGCTTCGCTTCCATTTCCGCAGGATCCGGACTCGCGCCTGGAGGTACGCGCGGATTTCCGCGGGTCTGCAGAGGTGCGGTAGGATCATCGTTGTCGAAGACTGGAGTGCCCGTATCACCGTTTGAAGGCCGGACGTTATTGTTTGAAGGTCGTAAGTTATTGCCGGACTGGCCGGGTCTCAACGGTTGGCCAGAGGGAGCTCGCCCCGTAGTTCCCGGTCGACCACTCGGCGGCAAAGTTCCGGGTTGGCGTCCGTTTGGTGGTAAATTCCCCAGTCGTGATGGGCTCGAAGTGCCCGTTCCTTCTCGAGGCAGCGGCGCACCATCAGTCGTCGGCGGGAGTGGTTTGCCATCAGGTGAATTGTTGTCGTTAACACGGCCACTTGGTTGACGACCGGGTGGTGGGTTGCTGCCAGGATTCTGTGAGTTTCGTTGCTGGCGGTTGAGGTATTCTTCGATCAATTTGGTGATATCTTCTTCACTCGGCTCCGTTCCCGTCCCCGTATTACCAGGAGGCCGCGATCCCGGATTCTCAAGGGACCTCGATCCGCCATCGATGCTCAGCTCGCCATTTCCGTTTCCGTCTTGTGGCGGCGGAAGCTTATTGAATTGCCGCAGCGCTTCAATGATGGCTTGCTGTAATCGAGGGTCGACGTTGGTCGGGTCGATCTGATCGGAATTCGAATTGCGAGAGGCGTCGACCAGCATTTGTAGTCGCCGCAACAACTCAGCCTGAGACTGCAGATTCTCGAGATTCTCGCGTCCCGTCGGTAAACGACGATGAGAAGTCTCTCGCTGCCCAAAAGTGATCGAGCTCAGACTGGCGACAAGAGTCGCTGCAAATATCAGATTCTTCATGAGACGTCTCTTGGGATCGGCGGGAATAAGCGAATCTCAGATTCCAAATCTCAAATCCTCTGAATCTCAGACTCGTTTCCGCCGCAAATTGTTCCGTCTTCTTCAAAGTTCGTCAAAGGGAATCTCCAACCGCGCGAATGAGGCATCGATTGGCTTCAATTCTCTCGGTCGGGGCAATTCCTCTTCTTCAATCATCGGCTGGCGCTCTTCCGTTCTCTCAACTTTCTCATTCCCAAGCACTTGCTGCAATGGAAGTAAGGAAAATTGCCCAATCGTCGGGATCGGATCAGGGGCATCCGACATGGCCGCGGCACCAGGAATCGGCTCGGTCGGTACTGCTGGGCTCTCGGCAGTTGCCTGTCCGGGTAAGTCTGGAATGTTCGCTTGCGGCAGCCCAAATGCTTTTCGAGCGATTCCGATAGCGTCCAGAATCGAAAGATTCGTATCCGTGTCGGTATTCCCAACAAGGAACGGGTCGATCAAATCGAATGTGTCGAAACCGCTGTCCAGTTGAAATGCCGCTCGAGCAACCTGAATCGCGTCTAGGATCGAGTAAGTCTGCGAACCATCCGCGTCCGCCACAAAGATCGTGTTCAGGATCCCTTCATCACCACGGCCAGAAATGGTGCCGCCGTTCAGTTGGATACCGCTAAAACCCATGATCGATGAACTGCCATAAGTCGCCGAACTCGGAATGTCCGCATCGATGATGACCAAATCGCGTTCGCCGGTGGTGAGCGCGGAGGTTCCCGATGCGGAAATCACAACGCTTCCAGGATTACTTACATCAACGTTGATCTGCCAATCAGCGGGAAGACCGGAAGCCAGCGATGCGGAAGTCACATTCATCAAGTTGCTGTCGAAATTCATCGTGAAGCTAACCGATGTCAGGCTGTCGGCATCATCCACCGAAATCGGGATGCCGGTCGAGCCACCCAGTTGAACGTCTTGCCCCGGGCCACGCGTGAAGTCCGGAACAATCAACGTGCGACCATTAAACTCCGCAACCGTGAACGCGAACGATAAGTCACCGCCGGGAAGTCCGTCGGCGTCGCCATCGAACAAGCCATCCGTAACCGTCTTGAACGCGTCCTCACCGCTGATGAACGTCAGCGTATAACTGTCGCGAGCCAAAGGATCACCTGTTTTCACAAAAGTGACCTGCTGCGAGGCTTGGTCGATCAACAACGAGCCAACAATCGCCCCCACAGTATCCCCCATCAAAGTGACATCTGCCGTGTCGACATTGGCGTCGGAACCATCAAACAAATTCAATGTCGTCAGGTCGAAGTTGCCGCTCACGTCGACGTCGACAGTGCTGGTCTCAGCCATCATAGCCACTGGTGCCACTGGTGCTGGCAACGATTGCGAACGGACTTTCAACGTCGTTCCGCTTGAGGTAAACGCATTGAATTGGTTGCCATTGATCATCTCAGTGCCAGCAGCCGTCCAGCCTTCGCGGATATTGACCGTGTCATCAGCGCCGCCATCGACAATCACCGTGGATGACTGATCCGATAGATTCGTTATGCGATTCGGATCCAGAGTCAAAATATTGGCGCCGTTCCCGTCAATATGAAGTGTCTCGACATCATCCAGAGTGCTGCTGGCAACACTGCGGATATCGAACATAACTCCTCCCGCATTCAACACCAGAGTGTCGTTGCTGCCAGCACCACCGAAGGCTTGAGTGAACGATGTGCTGTTGACAGTCAAGGTGTCGTCACCAGCGCCGCCATCGAGTGCGTCGCCATCTTGTGCAGCCGTCAGTTGATCAGCGCCGTCTTCGCCGAAGACCATATCATTGAAGCCGCTGCCTGTGATGATGTCGTCGCCGGCACCGCCGCGGATCTCGACCGAGATGCCACCAGCGTTTGTGTACGCGGTCGAGGTCACGGCACTCAGGTCGATCGTGTTGTCGTTGCCGCCGGCTTGGACAAGGATCGATTGGACGTCTTCTGGTTGCACGTTGCCAAAGCTGGTGTCGTTTTGCCCGTCAATCGTCACGATCACCAAGCCGCTTGCCCCGCCGCTGGAGCTGATCGAAATAGTTGTCGCGTCTTGATCCGAGACCGTTAGCGTTCCCGTGCCTTCATCAAAATCGATCGATGTCGATCCGCTGGTGGGAGCAATCACGGGCTGAATGGCCAACGCCGAAATGTAAACACGGTTCGTGTCGACGCCGTCGTTGCGGGAGACCGAGACGAGAATCTCACCATTGCCGTCGGCAACCACCGGCAACGCAAATGACTCAAGAGTTCGCGTGTTGTCGCCATCTTCACCGTTGATGTTCAGCACGCGATTTTGATTGTCCGAGTTCTGCACAAACGGTGCGGGGTCGATCGTTCCATCGCCGGTGATTGTCACCGTTTGATTCATGAACAATCCGCCGCCGAAGTTTTCGACGGCCATCATGTAAACGTTGTAAGTGTCGCCAGGCGTCAGATCACTCCACGTTGCCGTCACGGTGTTCGTCGACGTGCTGTTGAGCCACATCAACACACCATCCGCATCACTGAGCGATGGCTCGTGAATGGGAACGTTTTCGTCATCAATCGATGAACCACCAAATGAAAACGTACTCCCCGATTGTGGCGTGATCGTGACGTCGAAGTTGGAAGTCGTGCCGTCTTCGCGAATCAAATCACTAAACGTCGTCGCCGAAAAGATCGACGGATCGGTATCAATCTCCGTCCAGTTTGCGGGGACGCCGCCGCTACCGTCATCTTGTAAGTCGACAGCCACCAACGGCGGCCGCTCGTCGTCAACCAGTTGAACCATTAAGTCGTTGACGACAAGTCCAACGGGATAATTCGGATCGCTGCTGGAGCTGACCGTTTGCGTGATTAACGTCGTGTGCAGGCCCTCAACGTCCGCATCATTCACGGCTTGGACAGTGATCGTTTGAGGCGACGTGTCGGATCGTGTAAACGTCACCGAAGATTGAAACGAGGTGCCGTCCAAGCTGACACGCGCTTGATCACTTGCCGTTACGGTGACGTCGACAGCACTCGATGGCGTCGTGTTCAGGGCCAAGTTGTAAGTATCTGTTGTCGGCGCGACCAGTAGTCCTTCGCCCACCAGCGTGTTGCCATCAGTCTCGGTCAGTGTGATTCCCGGCGCTGCGGGATTCGATTGAATTGTCGTGGCCGCGTCTGAGACATCAAAGAAAATGTTGCCGACCGCGGCTACCTTGAATCGCGCCGATGTCGTATCGATATTAGGTACGCTGAGCGAGTGAGACCCATCATTATTGGTCGTGGCCAACAAGTGAGGGAATGTTAAACCACCATCGGTGGAAAGCATGATTTCGACCGTTGACGTGTTGATCCCATTGGCATCAGTGCCACCGACATCCCATGTCACCGTATGCGAGTTTCCACCGGTCAGGAGCGTCGGCGTGTTGGTACTGGTGACTTGAAACGGAGAGTCTGTATCGATGACCGTCAACGTTACGTCGTCACCATTGACGCCTCCCACACCATCGCGAACAGTGACGCGAAAATTCAGCGAGCGGTTCGTTGTCGGCAGGAACTCGCCCTTCGTTTGCGTGTTCGTCAGAATATCGCTTTGCTGAGGAAACATGCGAGTGAAAGTTCCCTCGGACCCCGATGGCGATGCGGCTGGTGAGAACGACCGGAACAGCGGACTTTGACCGTTATCGGAAGCTGGGCTGATGGTTTGCGCCGGACCCAGGTCCATTTGTTCCCATGTGTAGGTCAGCGATTGGCCCGTCGGATCGTCAGCATCAACTCCGTTGATCGCGGTCAAGAAGAACGGTGTCTGAGCGGGAATGGTTCTATCCACACCGGCACTGACGGTCGGTATGTTGTTGATGTCGGCTTGGATCGTGCCGACGGAGCCATCAAGCGTTAGCAGATGCGCCACCATCTCGTCGATGCTGTTGGCGTGGAAGTAAGGGTCTGGGTCGTTTTGAATGTTGTCTTGCAGCGGTGGCTCTTGAAACACGGCTGGGCAAATCCCAGCGTAACTCATGATCGTTGTTCCACTGCCTGGTTCGAACGCCGAATCCGCTTCACGCTCGTTACAGAATCCAGCGACACCATTGAAAGAGTGCTCGGCACCAATCTGATGTCCGAACTCATGAGCCACGATCAGCTCGAAGGCTTCCCCGGCAGGCGTGCTGTTGTTTCGCCCCGATGCGCCGCGAGCCTTTCGCCCATCAACACCAAGGCTGGCCAAACTGGCAAAACCGCCGCTAAAAGTACCAAACACGTGACCAAGGTCGTAATTCGCACTGCCGATTGTGTTATCGAGCAGCGTTTGATTCTGAGAGATTGCTGCGGTCTTGTCGGTCGAGAATGGATCGGGTGAATTTCCGGGACCAAAAATGATCGACAGATCGTCGATCAGATCCAAGTGCACATTGAGATCGCGATTCAGAATTAGATTGATATTGTCAACGGCGTCTTGGATGGCTTGCTGAGCCTGAGTGCGATCGTTGTTGAAGGCCGCCGTGTATTCTTCGGTCGCCGCAACAGCCAGCCGGTAGGTTCGCAAATCGTCGCCATTGGGACTTGCGGTCAGAAGCAGCCGACCTTCCAAACATTCAATTGCGCGAGCGACGTTGACCAGAGAATGGCGAGCCCTACGGCTTCTCGAACCAAATCGGTTACGAATCATTCATGAACTCCGACTGAGAAACTGGTTCAATGATCCAGTTGATTAAGCCCGCACCGATACCATTCTACTCACTTCGACTCAGTTAGGACATAGGCTAGCTCTTGATCGAAGAATGCTTGGTAGGCTTAGAGTCGATGATACTTTTGGTACGAGTAAAAGGGATAAACAATTCACGTAAACTATGGACAACATCCATGAACTCCAATTCGTGATCGTCCTAAATCCTCTTAGCTTAGGGCATTTAAGTAATCGACGACCGGTTTCAGGTGTGCCTCAGGCACGCGTTTTGAATTCGATGCAATCATGGCCGGAGTCATGCCTTCATCGTCGCGGATTGTGGGGTCGGCTCCGTTTTCAATTAAGAACTGAACCAAATCGAGATGGCCCCATGCCGCCGCCATCTGCAAGGCCGTTCGGCCATGTTCGCAATGGCGATTCACTTCAGCACCCGCTGCGATCAGCAGGCGCGCCACTTCCAATCCGCCGGGCGATGGTCCTTGAGCGGCAAACCAGAGTGCGGTGTTGCCACCATCTCCGTTGGTCGCGCGACCGTTGAGAGCGTCAACATCGACGCCTGCTTCAAGCTCTTGCTTTACTGTTTCTACATCGCGCATTCGAGCGGCTGAATGAATGGGATCGAAACGAGTTTCCACTGTGCCCCACGAGGCATCGGGTGTATCTGGATTTATCATGGCATCAGGCTGAATTGAGTTTTCAAGTTGCCTGACGATTTCGTCATCATCGTAACCCGAAGCGTGAGCGAGGGATTGGTCACTCATGCTCAGCAACAATACGCACTATTTGTTGATGCGTGTGACCAATCCCTCGCTCACACTTCGGGTTACGATGACAGCTTCGTCAGGTGGATGAGCAATCATCTTCCGTTTAGAATGGCTCACGCTCTTATCGATAGCGAATCAGAAAGTCAGAGTAAACCATGAAGAATTCAATCTTGCTTGTCCCGGTCGTTTGTTGCTTGTGTTTAACATCAGCACCCGCCGCCGAACCTATCGTCATCGATCTTTGGCAGGGTGAGATTCCCGGGCCCGCGGCGCAGACCAACGGGCCCGAGAAAGACCTGACAAAGCCAACCGATCGACTGATTGCTGGTCGACGAATCATCAAGCTGGCCAATGTCAGCAAGCCTCAAGCGCACGTCTACTTGCCAAAGGAAAGCAAAGCGAACGGCGGCGCTTTCGTGATTTGTCCTGGCGGCGGCTTCAGCATTCTTGCCTGGGACCTTGAGGGGACGGAAGTTGCCGATTGGCTGAATGGGCTTGGATTCGCGGCCATCGTGCTGAAGTATCGCGTGCCGACTCGGCAGCATGGCGAGTCGGACAAATGGAAAGGCCCTGTCATCGACGCGCAGCGGTCGTTGTCCATCACACGATCAAATGCCGCCAAGTGGAATCTTGATCCCGAGAAGATCGGGATTCTAGGCTTCTCGGCCGGAGGTGCCACCGCGGCTTTTGCTGCGATCAAGAATGGCGCACGCTTGTATGAACCAAACGAAGAAACAGACAAAGCATCGTGTGCCGCAAACTTTTCGATCCTGATTTATCCGGCTTACCTCGTCGAGAAAGACGGGACGCTCAAGTCTGAAATCTCGGTTGACAAAAAGACGCCGCCAACCTTTTTCGCTCACGCCGCAGACGATCCCGTGACGTGCCTGAGCAGTGTCGCCTTATTCACCGCACTCAAAAAAGCGGGCGTCTCGGCCGAGGTGCACATTTACGCAACCGGGGGGCACGGTTACGGATTGCGGCCAACGGCCATGCCAGTCACACACTGGCCTCGACGAGCGGAAGCATGGCTCCGCGTCATGAAGTTAATCGACTCGAAAGACGAATAGCTCGGTCTGCGTAGCCACCGTCGTCAGACGGTGGAGAACACGTGATTTCCACGCTCTGGCGAGCGTGGCTACCGCGCGCCCCGTACCCGTTGCCGGTAGTACTTTAGACCTGGGCAGAAAAAGCAGAGTCCAGAAACTAACCCGAATAGGGAAAGGCTGAAGTCCGGGATAGCCGAATAGCGAATTATCGACATCAGAATTCCCGTCGCGAACAAAGCGACCGCTTGGGCGTAGAACGCCCCCGTCAAGATGCCCGCTTTCGACAAGAACACCATTGCGCTAATCAGTCCCAAAACCGGAGACAGCGCCAACACTTCAAAGCCCATGAAGTACTCGACGATGAAAAGGCAAGTACTGGCCGACATACTACTGGCCCAGATATGAACAATCTGGCGTTCGACAAACGTCGTCGGTCCGGCTCGTCGGCGCAGCGTCCAAAACACGATTGCCCAAAGCCCCAGTCCAATGATCCACAGACTCAGGTAAGTTGGGCGTTGGCTGATGCCGACGGCTTGCATCACGTTGGTGGTGACGCAGAGCAGCAGCACGACCAAGCTGTGAAGCATCCACAACGCGCCCCAATTCTCGAGTACGCTGGCGTGATGAGTCTCTCGGAATGCTCGGCTTAGCACCTGAGTAATATTCGAGGATCGCGCACTGATCGGTTCATTCTTTAGGTAAGCTTCCAGGTCATCGGCCAAGTCAGCTGGGCTGGCGTATCGAAGATCGGTTGGCTTTTGCAAACACTTCAGCGCGATCATTTCCAGATCGGGATCAACGCTGCGATTCATGACTCGCGGTGGCAGCGGATCTTGCTCCAACACCATAAACACAACGTCCAACTGCGAAGCCGCCTGGAAAGGCGGACGGCCTGCTAACGCCGTGTAAAGGATTGCTCCCAAACCATAGACATCAGTGTGTGCGCCGATTTCGCCGCGTTGCCCAGCAGCTTGTTCGGGAGCCATATAACTGGGTGTGCCAATGATGGCTCCCGAATGGGTCAAGCTAGCGGCGGCCGAATCGGAGCCGTCCATCCCAACATTCTCTGGCTGATTCCCCGAGATACGTTTCGCCAAACCAAAGTCAGTGACAAACGGTTGCCCTCGCCCATCGATGAGAATGTTCGAAGGCTTCAAATCCCGGTGCAGCACGCCTTGGCTGTTCGCCTCCGCGATGGCTCGACAAACGGGAATCAGCAACTCGGCGGCTTCACGGGATCTCATCGGCCCGTTGGCCAAACGTTGAGCCATCGTCGTGCCCTCGACATAAAGCATCGAGAAGTACGGATGCCCTTCCCATTCGCCGACTTCGTAGACGGGGACAATATTCGGATGAGACAACCGCGCGGCGGCTTCGGCTTCGGCGCGGAATCTTGCCAAGTCGATGTCGGATGCCAACGGCCCGCGCAGAATCATTTTCAACGCGACGGTGCGGTCGAGACTTTGTTGGTGAGCTTTGTAGACCACACCCATGCCACCACGGCCTAACTCATCGATGACGTTGTAATCGCCAATTTGTTGAGGTCGATGAGCCGCGTCGGCACTCGGACGCTCGATCAATGCCTTTGCCGTCGCGGATTCAGATTTCGAGGAAAGGCCCGTGAAGCTGGCAAAGTCCTCGGCAATCATGGCCGTGGCCCATAGCTGTCGCAGCTCACCAGCCAAATCAGGATGCTCACGACAGACGGCTTCGAGGTCTGGTTGCTTTCCGTGTTCCGATTGTTGAATCAGATCGTCGAGCAGCGAGATCAGCAGTTCATCGTTCTCGCTGGAATCTTGGTCTACGTTCATATGGCGAAGACTGTTGCGAATTGCACTTTAGTTTAACCCGTGGCCAAAGGCGAGGCAGAACCGGGAGACCTCGCCTACGGTTGCGGGTTAAACGACAGAAGGCTTACTCGATATAGACAAATCCGTTCGATCCCAACAGTGCTTGGCAATAAGTCGCCAGTGCGGCGCGGTGAGCGTTTTGAGATTTGGCGTCGGTGAACGTCTTGTTTTGCTTGACGAAAAACGCCTCGGCATTGGCAAGTTGAGCTTCGCTGGGAATGCTGCCGAATGATAACTGCCAGCCCCGCCGAAGTTGCTCGACGATGTTATCAGGTCGCTCGGCCATCAACCGTTCAGACATCGACTCGGACATTTTGATCAGGAAGTCGCTATTCATCAGCATCAGCGATTGCGGAGCGACGTTTGACGAGGGTCGCTCGGTACAGTTCGGTGCAAGATCAGGCAAATCGAAACTCTCGAGCACACCCAAGGGCCGGCTGCGACGAACCTGGATATAAACGCTGCGGCGGAACTCCTCGCCCAAGAGCGCGATCGGGTTGGTTGGTTTTCGTTCGCCATCTAAGTTCTCTTTGCCCAACACGATTTGTCCGACTTCGTCTTCCATGACGGGCACAGGCTCGCCAAACATGGATGGGTTTAGCTTTCCGACCGTTGCCAAAATCGCGTCGCGCAGGGTTTCTGATTCCAGGCGACGCAAGGGCCAGCGGCCCAGCAATTGATTGTCGGGATCGGCGGCGACCATTGCGGGGGCCGCGTTGGTCGACTGCTGATAAGTTCGTGACGTTAGGATCAGCCGATGGACGTGTTTGATACTCCATCCGCTATGCATGAACTCCGCGGCGAGCCATTCGAGCAACTCGGCGTGTGTGGGCTTATCGCCAAGGTATCCGAAGTCGCCGGTCGTCAACACGATGCCGCGGCCGAAGTGATGCGCCCAAATACGATTGACCAGAACTCGGGCTGTTAGCGGATGTTTTCCGCTGGTCAAGTAGCGAGCAAACTGCAATCGACGTCCGGTTGTCTTGACCGAGTCGACTGCTTCAACGGGCGGCGCGTCCAAAACGCTGAGACCGCGCGGCTTGACCTCTTCCAAAGGCTGCCCATGATCGCCGCGGTTGAAAACATAGGTGGCGGGGACTTTCGACGGTTGCTCGGACAGCATACGCAGAAAATGTTCTTTGGGAATGTCTTCGCGAATCTGTTTGGCTTCGTCGGCGAGCTTATCCAGTTCGCTGCGAATCCGATATTCGCGAATTTCTGCAGCAGCCGTTTCGTATCGTTTCAGTTCTGCCGCGGCCGCTTCGTCGAACTTGGCAAGCGAATCGGCAGTCACGCCAACTGCGGGATGAGCCTGAAGTAGTTTCTGTTGTGCTTCGGAACGTTTCGCGGCTTCGGTGTTCGTAGCGTCAAGAACTTGCTTGCGAGTCGGCTTATCCAGTTTGGCTATCGCGTCGTTCTTAACTCGCTGCAAGAACGCGGTCTGCTTTTCAGACCGGCGCACATCCAAATCCTTGGCCCGGGCATCGCGCCGACGATCATAAAGGTAAAGCGAACCCGCCGTCAGCCGTGCGATGTTGATGTGACCTTCGAGTAGCTTCTTTTGCTCGGCCGAGCGTTTCGCGGCCGGCGTTCGGTAAGCAGTTCGCAGAGGCTCTTGCAATTCGTCGGCCACCATCAACAATTCGTGTTCGAGCGTTTTGGTGATGTAGAAGTCGATTCGCTCTTGGCGTTTTGTGTCAACCTGTTTGGCTTTGTTTTCGACCTGGTTGCGTTTCTGTTTGTCAGTGTCTGAGTAAAGCGAGACCAAGCGACCGGACGGTGTTCGCCAATTCTTCCAATCCAGTGCCGGCTCGAAGATGGCTCGGAATTGATAATAGTCTCGTTGCGGAATGGGATCGTAACGGTGGTCGTGACACTGAGCACAATGGATGCTCATACCCAACACCGCAGTTCCCACAATCTGCAGCGTGTCCGCAACGACTTGATTCCGAGCCAGGTTTTGATCGATACCGCCCGATGCCGTGCCGTCGGGGGCCATTCGCAAGAAGCCCGTTGCCGCCAGCGTGTGGACGATCTCTGGTCGCAATTGAGCGCCCGGCCAACCAACCAGCTCGTCACCCGCCAACTGCTCGGTGAGGAACTCGGTGTAAGGCTTATCCTGATTGAACGCCCTGATGACGTAATCTCGATAACGCCAAGCATGCTCGCGAACACGGTCTTCGTCCGTGTAGCCTTCCGAGTCAGCGTATCCCGCGGCGTCCAGCCAGTGTCGACCCCAGCGCTCTCCATATTGAGGTGAAGCCAGAACGCGATCGATCAGTTGAGGCCACGCATCGAGCCGCTTGTCGTGAACGAAATCCTGAATCGCTTCCGGAGTCGGCGGAACCCCCAACATGTCCAAGTACAGCCGCCGAATCAACGTCTTCCGGTCGGCAACACCTGAGAATCTGAAAGCATTCGCATTGTTCGGGTACTGGCTTTTCAGTTCCAGAATCTTCGCCAGCAGAAAGGCATCAATGGGTGATTCGATATCAGCGTCAACTAGCGGAAGCGGCGGCCGGCGAATCGCACGGAACGACCACCAATTGAGTTCCTCGTCAGTAAAGTAAGTGTTGTCAAGTTTTTCAGGTTCCGCTCGAGCTGTTGGAGCCTTGACGTTCACCCA
>PBMZ01000110.1 GCA_002722955.1 Planctomycetaceae bacterium
AAGTTTTTCAGGTTCCGGTCGAGCTGTCGGAGCCTTGACGTTCACCCAACGCGACAGGATTTCGATGTCGCGGCGCGAGAGACGTTTGTCTTCGTCGGGGGGCATCTCGCCATCAACCACGCGTTGGATCAATCGGCTGGCTTTGGCATCCCCCGGCACGATTGCCGGGCCCGAGTCGCCACCCTTAACGATGAAGCGTCGCAGTCGCAGGTCGAGATTTGCTTCGGTCGACGATCGCTCGCCATGACACTGAAAACAGTGAGCCTTTAAGATTGGCCGGACATTGACTTCGTAGGAGATGTCATCGGCGCGAACCGCCGTCGGCAATAGGAGACTCAAGATGAGGAAACGAGTTGGCATAGATGGAGCCTTTTCGGTCGCGAAGCCTAGAAGCTTCCATTATTTGATGGATGGCCGATTCTTGCAATCGGATTCGCGTCCCGACCCAGAGTTGTGAGCAGTGACGGGGCCGAGGCCTCACGGCCAGCGGCTCACTCGAGGTTGTGGTCAGCTCGCATCAAAGCACCGAGGAAAACTCGTCTCGCTCTACTGTGTCTGCGAAGAGCACGTCGGCGCAGTCTTCCATGTCGAAGTGGAACATGGCTTGAGTCGCCAGGCTCAGGTCGAGGTCTGTGACTAACAACTCTTCCTGCCGCAACTCGGTCTGAGCGTGCACGCGTCCGTCGGGAGCGACGACCATCGAGCGGCTGTTTTGATGAGGTTCGAGGCAAGCGTTGCACGATGCAAACCAAATCGTGTTCTCGGCCGCGCGGGTTGTGATCATGGCGTGGTGAATCGGAATCTTCCAGTCGTTTGGCCGAGTGGTGTTGTTCTGGGGATGAAAGACGACCCGAGCACCTTGGCGTACACATTCGGCCGTTGTTTCCGCGAACCGAAACGCCTCGAAGCAGATCACGACTCCGACGGGAACGCCGAATAGCTCGTATGTGTCGATTGACTGGCCGGGTGAGTACGCCAGCGCGTCCAGTGGCGTTAACTTCGTTTTGTGATGGACGCCCAATGTCTCGCCGCGTTCGTTGATGACGATTGCTGAGTTGTACGGTTTTCCTGAACGGTCCGGAGCGGCGGGCGTCTCAGTACCCAAGATGCACGCCATGCCAAACTCACGGCAACGATTGGCGACTTTTTCGTGTAGCTCGTTCAACTTGTCGACGGGGCAAGGAGCGTCTGTCTCAGCGATGTCGACCCGGTAACCCACCGTTTGCGTTTCCGGAAAGCAAAGGATTTGAACGTCCTTGTCGGCTGCTTGTTCGAGGAATCGCAAGATTGTCTCGGCATTGGCGTCAAAGTCTGCGGTCTGTCTTGTCTGGGCGAGTCCGATTTTCAGATTGTTCATAAGCTTTCCCACGCGTCGGGTTACTATGGCCCTACGCCAAAGATCAAAACTCGTGCCGCACTCCAAAATCCTTCGGACAATGCCTCGATCACCAACGATGGTAATCGATTCCACGAATTTTGAAACGTCGTTTCGAATAGCCCAATGCGTCGGTTGTGGGTGCACTCACGGATTCTTGTCAAATTGGGCAGGAGATCGTAACCCGACGTGTGAGCGTCCCTCGCTCATGCGTCGCGTTACTATAAACTGCTTGTCGAAACAAAAACCAAAATCCTTGAGCACACCCTCGGTTGTTGCAGTCCGAGGTTGGCAGTGCAAATTCGCTGGTATTCGTATAGACTGGCTCGTTGCGAATCGGACACATCCAGTGAACGGGTGACGTCGATGAAACGGTTGAAAAACCTGTCGTTTGCTTGGTTGATCACGCTAGCGTCACTGGTCTTGGCAAACACTCCAGCTGATGGTTCGGAGTTATCGGTTGCTGATCGCGCTGTTGTGGCTAAGTACCGTGCCGCTCGAATTGATCGCGATATGTATATCGCTCGCAGCACGATTAAGAATTCCGATCGACAGATCAAAGGTGCTCCGGCGCGGTTGAAGCGCGAACAACCTGCGGTCGACAAAGCCAAGGCCGCGTTTCAAGCCGCCGAGAAGGTTTTGGCTCAGCGAGAGAATGAGTTGGAAGCGGCAACGGCGAAGGCCAATGATTCAGACGAGGCCACCACAAAGGCCGCTGTCGCCGAAGCGACCAAGAAACGTGATCAGGCGAAACAAGAACTGAACCGCAAATCGTACGCGTTAAAGCGAGCGGAAGCGCGGCTCGAGAACGTCCAGAAAAGCATCGATAAGGCGAAGTCGGATAAGGCTAAGGCGGAAGAGTCGATTCCGAAGCTCGAAGTTGCGCTGAAAGAAGCGACCGCGGTTTACGAAGGTCTTCGCAAACAATCCGTTGCTGCGGAGCTAAAACACGCCGGCACGCAGAAGCCACAGACTGTTAGCGACGCCGTTGATCGTCTGATCGATGAGCGATTGAAGAAGGAAAATGTCCCGGCGTCCGCACTTGTCGAAGACGGCAAGTTCTTGCGGCGAGCTACTTTGGACATAGCTGGCCGCATTCCCACGTATCAGGAAGTGGTCGAGTTTCTCAAGAGCGACGCTGAAGACAAACGCGCCAAGGCCGTTGACCGGCTGCTGACGACGGCCGACTACGGTCGCACGTTCGGAACGATCTTTGCCGACCTAACGACACATCGACCCACGACAACAGCCACCCGGACTCGCGATCACTTTCGTGGCTGGTTGATTGAGTGCCTCAATCTAAACCGCACGTGGGATGATATCGTCAGCGACATGATCGCCGGGGAAGGTGACACCGGATCGAACCCGGGGACGATCTTCTTGGTGGCCTATCGATTGAACAACCAGCCGAATCCACCGGACATCTTGGCCGCCTCGGGCGAGATGTTCATGGGGCTGCAAATCAAGTGTGCTCAGTGCCACGATCATCCTTTTGTCGATGATTGGTCCCAAGACGACTTCTGGGGCATGGCGGCAATGTTCAGTCGCGTTCGTTTGAAGGGCTCAAGTGTTTACCGTGCTTTGGAATACGAACTGACGGACAACGACGTGGAGGAAAAAGAACTGTTCCGAGTCGGCGGCGGGGTCAAGTATCCGGCGCCGTTGCCCAACGGCCAAATTGCCATTCCTGACCCAACTGATGAAACGAAAACGATCAAGACGGTTAGCGCCCAATACCTGGATGGATTCAAACCGGAACTGCAAGAGAAGGGCTTTTATCGCCGCGACTTCGCGAACTGGCTGACCTCGCCCGAGAATCCGTATTTTGCTCGCGCGATGGTGAACCGGCTTTGGGGCCACTTTTTTGCTCGCGGATTGGTGCAACCTGTCGCGTCGATGAATCCAGAGAATGACGGCACGCACCCAGAGGTTTTGTCGCTGTTGGAAAAGGAATTCAGGGAAAGTGGATTCGATCTAAAACATCTCATCCGCTGCATCGTTCGCAGCCGAACTTATCAGCGGAGCAGTCGTCCAACTGACGAGAACATTGAAGACAAGACTCTCTACAGTCACATGGCTGTCAAAACGTTGGAAGCCGACGCACTGTTGGATTCGTTGACCATTGCCATTGGCCGACCGCTGATGAGCGATAATCGCCGGCAATCTTACAAGGACCTTTTCGACACACGGTTGCCCGACGTCGATCCTGGCAAATTCACTCACAACATCCCACAAGTGCTGCGAATGATGAACGCTCGCGAATACAACGACGCCTCGACGGTCATTGCCGCCGCGACGAATGATAAGCCGACCGAAGCAGCCATCGAGAACTTGTATTTAGCCGCGTTGGCTCGAAAGCCGACCGGCGAAGAAACAAAAACCATGAAGTCGTTCGTCGACGAATCGACGAACACTCGTGAAGCGTATAGCGATGTGTATTGGGTGTTGATCAACAGCGCCGAGTTTTTGGTCAATCATTAAGCTGAGTAGCGTGAAGCGTTGTTTAACCCGTAGCCGAAGACGAGGAGGATGCTCGATAATCCTCGCCTGCGGCTACGGGTTAAACGAAAGTCACACAACGGAGCACTGAACATGTTCAATCGACGTGATATGTTGCGTTTGGCAGCGGCAGGAGCCTTTGCATCCAGTGTCAGTTGGCTCGATATCGTCGCGCGACGCGGCTTGGTTCAAGCTGCCGAAAGCGGGCGCAAGCACAAATCGTGCATCGTGTTATTCATGAGTGGCGGTCCCAGCCAAGCTCATACCTTCGACCTGAAACCCGGCGGTCATTACAAGCCCATCAAGACCTCGGCCGAAGGCATCGAGATCAGCGAGTACTTGTCAGAAGTCGCCAAGCAGATGCACTTGATGTCGTTGGTTCGCAGTATGAAAACGGGTGACGCCAACCACCAAACGGCTCACTATTTGATGCGCACGGGTTTCCGCCAAGGCTCGGGTGGCTTGGATTATCCTCACTTCGGAGCCCAGGCCAGCTATCAACTGGTGAAAAACGAAAACCGGATGCCGAACTTCATCGTGCTCAAGCCGGGCAGTGGGTCGAAGAACGGTTTCACGAACGGCTATCTCAGTTCCGCTTTCTCGCCGATGGTGATGACAGACGTCTCGAAAGGCATTGCCGACCTGCAACCGGCCCGCGAGATGAAGACATTCGATCGCCGCGCCGAGTTGCTCGCCAAGCAAGACGAATCATTCTTCGAGCAATACCGAATCAGCGCTGCGAAGGAAAAGATGGATGCCTACCGAAAGGCTATCGACCTAGTTCATTACGACAAGGCGACTGAGGCTTTCCAACTGGATAAGGAACCGGCCAACATTCGCAAGATGTACGGTGAAGGAAAATTCGCCGATCAATGTCTCGGCGCCCGTCGGCTTGTCGAGGCTGGCGTACCGTTCGTCGAGGTGATGCATCCCGGTTACTGGGACACTCATGGCGGAGCCGAAGCGGGACAACGCCGCTACAGTGAAGAGTTGGATCGTCCCATGGCCGCCTTGCTTCAAGATCTGAATGATCGCGGCATGCTGGACGACACGCTTGTTGTCTGGATGGGCGAATTCGGCCGCAGTTTCAACGGCGGAAATCACCACGCCAAGGCTTGGACTACAGGCTTTGCCGGTGCTGGCGTCCGCGGTGGGCAAGTCATCGGAAAGACCGACAGCAAAGCAATGACAGTCGAAGATCGTCCCGTCAGTGTCGCCGATTTCGTGGCGACCATTTACCACGCATTGGGAATCGACCACAAACAAGAAGTCCAAGTCGGCGATCGGCCGATTGGTCTGGTCGATGGCGAAGCGAATCCGGTTTTGGAACTGTTCAGCTAATTAGGGCCATGTCCCCAGATATGCTGGATCGGGGTCTTGTGTCCCCAGGCGATCTCTGAGGCTTCGACACCAAAAACGCTTGCGATCGCTTGCCGTTCTTTAGGGCTAGGTGTCCAGCGACCCAGGACGATGGCTTTGACGCGTTGATCATCCATGCCGGATCGTTCGACGAGTTCCTCGAAGCTGATTTCGTTGTCGCGGCAGAGTTCAGCGACGTCGGGGAAAGTACTTTCGCTCACTTTGCAGCCTTTCCATTGGAATGCTCAAAGACATTAGTCATTAGTTATTTGTCATTAGATGAGTCAGGATCGCGTCTTTTCCATGGCAAATAACTAATGACTAATCCTTCTTGGTCTCCGGGTCAAAAGTCTTCCTTCAACCCAAACCGTCGGTACCGCACGTTGCGAGGGTCCAAGTTGTGGCCCCAGACGATTTGTTCGACTTCGACTTCAAACGCATCCGCAATCCGTTTTCGGTCGCTAGGACTCGGGGTCCAGCGGCCATCCGCAATGGCTTCCAGGCGAGATAGCGGAAGCTTCGTGCGCTCGGATAGTTCGTCCAGCGTCATGTTCTTTTCTTCAAGCAGCAGATCAAGTGTTCGCATGGCCTTATTATGTAGCCTGAGAAAGTTTGCGGCAAGCGGGCGGCGATCTCGGTTGAAATCCGATCAGGCTGTGCGGAATGTGCTTGACTTAACGGATACCCGCCTGTAGCTTCGTTTCGACGATTCCTGAAACGCGTCTCCTCCCCAGGCTACGGTCCCTTTGCGGATTGTTCCCGCGAAACTCCCCACGCGTGCTTGCAATTTGACTCAAGATCAACTCTCATAATAGCTTAACACAATCATCATAGACAATTCTCGCCAATAACGGACGATGTGTCGCAACCTTGAGGAAGGACATCCATGGCCGTAGGAACGATTGATAATACTACCGGTACACCTGACGCCGAAGCTGATGAGGCGAAATTTCAATATCCCGGAATGCCCACCACTTGTGATGGTGCGGAAGCAGTTGTTTGGGTGGAAACCAATGTCTGCCAAGGCTCCGGAGCCTACCCGATCACCAGTTCCACAACCATGGGTGGTGGCTTTAACGCAGCGGTTATGAATGGTCGTCCCAACCTTTGGGGTGATCAATTGGTCTTTGTCGAACCCGAAAGTGAACACTCGGCGGCCACATTTTGCGAAGGTTTCGCGGCTTCGGGCGGACGCGTCACGAACTTCACGTCGGGGCAAGGCCTCGTGTTGATGAAGGAAGTGCTTTACACGATCGCTGGAAAGCGGCTTCCGGTGGTCTTTAATATCGGTGCTCGCGCGCTGACCAGCCACAGTTTGAACGTGCACGCTGGCCACGACGACGTGATGAGTGTCGCGGATGTTGGTTGGGGCTGCCTGTTTGCTCGTAACGCTCAGGAAGCGGGCGACTTGTGCTTGATCAGCCGTCGTGCGGCCGAGGCATCGCAGACTCCGTTCATGAATATTCAAGACGGTTTTTTGACGACCCACACCGTCGAAAGCGTTCGTCTTCCCGAACAAGAATTCATGAAAGAATTCGTCGGCAAACCCGAAGATAAGCTGATGAACTTGATGGACACGGCGAATCCGATGATGTCGGGTGTCGTGCAGAATCAAGACTCTTACATGAAGGGTAAGATCGCTCAGCGATGGTACTACGATCAGCTTGAACCGGCTTTGGAAGACGCCTTCCAAGAGTTCTATCGTGCCACAGGTCGCAAGTACGACTTCATCGATGCTTACCGTTGCGAAGATGCCGAGTACATTTTGGTCGGCATAGGCTCGTACATGGAAACAGCTCAAACGACCATCGATTACCTACGTGATGAGAAGGGTATCAAAGCCGGTTGCTTGAACATTTACTGCTTCCGACCATTCCCAACGCAACGCATCATCGATGTGTTGAAAGACGCCAAGGCGATCGCGATTATCGAGCGGATGGATGACCCGCTGTCGACCACGGGCAACCACTTGACTCGCGAAGTCAAAGCTGGTTTCTGTGATGCATTGACCGGCCAAAATGGTGTTCAGCGGATCGATAACATTCCGCGGATTTACCACGGTGCCGCTGGTCTCGGTAGCCGCGACGTGCGACCGGGCGACTTGATCGCTATCTTCAACAACATGATGAACGACGGTCAGGATTTCTTCTGTGTCGGTATCCAACACGCGTTGGCACTTGAAAACAAAGAAGACCCCGATCTGCGACCAACGGGTGCATTCTCGATGCGAGGTCACTCTGTTGGTGGTTTCGGTTCGGTTACCACGAACAAGGTTATCGCGACGATCGGCGGCCAAGTGTTCGGTAAGGACGTGCAAGCTTATCCGAAATACGGATCGGAAAAGAAAGGCTTGCCGACGACTTACTACCTGACAGTTGCCGACTCGCACATTTACTCTCACTCAGAGTTGGAGTACGTGGATCTGATCGTGTTGAACGACACGACCGCACTGCTCAGTGGAAATCCATTGAAGGGCATGATCGACGGTGGCGCAATCTTCATGCAAAGCCACTTTACCGATCCGAAAGACGTCTGGATTCGTATTCCCGAGAATCACAAGACCACGATCAAGGAAAAGAAGCTGCGTGTCTTTTTCGCCGACATGGTCAAGATTGCTCGCGAGGTTGCCTCGGTGGCCGACTTGGAAATGCGGATGCAAGGTATCGTGTTGTTGGGCGCGTTCCTCAAGCTTACGCCGTACGCTACGGACAGCGGCATGGGCGACGACGAAGTTTACGCTGGTGTCGAAAAGGCACTGCGGAAGTACTTCGGTAAGCGGGGCGAGCAGGTCGTTCAGGATAACTTGACCTGCGTCAAACGCGGTTACAGCGAGATGCAAGAAATCACCGAAGACATCGTCTTCGAGTAGGTTCGAGTCGCTTGCGACAAAGTGTCAAAACGCGGTTCGCTTGGTCAGCGAGCATCTCGCCACGATCCGCTAACGAAAACATCGAGATAATTCGAACAACTTTCCGGTTTCCAATTTTGGTCTCCGGTTTCCTCAGAAAGGACTGATAATGGCAACCGTCACTGATCAGCCATCAATGAATGACGCGAATGATCGCGATCCATTTAACAACAACAGCTACGGAACGCTTGTTGACAGCGAATACGTACCCGTTGGGCTTCCGATTCTGGACGTCAATGACTTCAATGAACGAATTATTCGCGGATACGAAGATGGAACGGGCGAGAAAGGGCTTCCGGCTGATTTGTCGGTAGCGCGATCACTGATCCCCGCTGGAACGGCAACGCTTCGCGACTTCAGTTACGTCGCCCCGGAAATCCCCGAGTATTTGCCGGAGAATTGCACCGGTTGCATGGACTGCGTGACGGAATGTCCGGACACCGCGATCCTTGGCAAAGTGCTATCGGAAACCGAGTTGAATACGAAGCTCGGTGACCTCATTGACGACGACGACGATCGTAAAATGTTCGATCATCAGTGGTCGAAGACTCGGAAGTACTACGAGCAACCACAAAAGAAGGGCAAAGAAGGCGGCCGCTTTGCCATCATCATCGACCCCAGTAAGTGCAAGGGCTGTGCCGAGTGTGTCACCGTCTGCGACGACTTGGCTCTGAAGATGATTCCGAAGACCGAAGACAAGATGGAAGAGATTCGCAAATCTCACCGCTTGTTCAAAGAGTTCGGTCCCTCGGACAACCAGTACATCAATGACAACTTGCTGATCGACATGATGCTCAAGGAAGAGACGCACATTTATGTCGGCGGTGCCGGTTCGTGTGCGGGATGCGGCGAAGGTACTGCACTTCGCATGTTGTGCTCGGCCACGGGAGCCAAGTACGGCGACCAGTGGGGAATCGTCGCGGCCACCGGTTGCAACACGGTGTACACCTCGACCTACCCGTACAATCCTTATCTCGTCCCGTGGACGAACTCGTTGTTCGAGAACGCGGCAGCCGATGCCATGGGCGTGCGGGCACGCTGGGACCAAATGGGATGGGGCGAGAAACCACTGTGGTGTATCGGTGGCGACGGAGCCATGTTCGACATCGGCTTCCAATCACTCTCGCGGTTGTTGGCTTCTGGCATGAACGTAAAGGTCTTCGTGCTCGACACGCAAGTCTATTCGAACACGGGCGGACAAGCGTCGACAAGTACCTACACCGGCCAGAACACCAAGATGAGCGTTCACGGCAAGGCTTTCGGCGGCAAGCAAGAACGCCGTAAAGAAATCGCTCAGATCGCCATGATGCACCCACGCACCTTCGTGGCTCAAACGACGTGTGCTCACACGAACCACTTCTACAAAGCGGTTCTTGGGGCGATGGAATTCGACGGTCCGGCCGTCATCAATTGCTTCACCACGTGTCAGCCAGAACACGGTGTGGCTGACAATATGGCCACCGACCAAGCCAAACTGGCCGTCGACACACGTGCCTTCCCCTTGTTGATCTATGATCCCAGCAAAGCCGACACGATTAAGAAGCGGCTGTCTCTGGTCGGCAACCCTGCGGTCAAAGCCGACTGGTGGAAGAATCCGAAGACCGGCGAAATCGTCGACTTCATCGATTTCTGCCGCAGTGAAGGCCGCTTCGGCAAACACTTCGACCGAGAAGGCAATCCTTCCGAGTTGTTGTTGTCTGCCAAGGAAGAACGCCTGGAAAACTGGCGACAACTCCAAGAACTGGGCGGCATTATCTAGGCCAGAAATTCCAACACAAACAAGAGCGAGCGGCCCGAAAAGGTCGCTCGCTTTTTTGTTGCATGCGAGCAAAGCGACTCGCTCACACGCTTTGGACTTCATGGAGTGCGGTGGCTTGACATCGATTGGACTCCGCGGCTGGAATTAAGCACCGAAGGAACAGGTAAGAACTTGTTTTTTTCGAGTTTCTCCGCAAATCCAAAGCGGTGCCAGGCCACCGCACTCCATAACACCCAAGAATGCGTGTTCAACATCAAACGCGTGAGTGAGGATGCCGCGACTTACTCAACTGGTCCATCCCCATTTCGCTTGAACCAAGATTTCATTTTGTTGACGGCCTCAGGACCAACCAACGCAGCGCCTGCCCACCAAGCAATCTGGACACCAACGAAGACCGCCGTGCCCAATGAAGCCTTTCCCGCGACCGTCATCGGAAGAAAAGGGATCGCAAACAACGAAAACCACAAGATGCCAGATAGCACAATCAGCGCAACTCCAAGTCGGAAGCGACCTCGACTTTGGGGAGCGTTTTCGTTCGAGTCGGCTGTCATAACCCTTCCCTCGCTCCGAATGGATGAAGCTTAACGCCCCAGACAACTCGAAATCTGATTCGATTTTCGCCGCGCGACACGCATCGATTGTCTTGCATATGAAGGACATCGGCCAGAGTTGTTTCCACGTCATGTAGTAGGCGCCCGGCCACGTTGCTTGGAATTCGTTTTCCGTTTCATACAAGATTCCGACGCCAATTTGGTGGTGACTCTCGCGAAGCGAGTCCTCCCGAATGACGTCGGCCCAGTCATCGGGTTGGGGGATCGGACATTGCGTTCCAGCTTCACTTCTACCGACCCGAAACCGATGGATTGCCAACAGACGCTCCAAATCGTGGTACTTCGGCAAGCGGCAGTTTTGTTTGCGGGGCACGGGCTTGAAGCCGTAGAGGCCTTGCGTGTTACTCGTCTCGATTTCTGTCCCATCCGTAAACTCGGTTACGAATTCGACTTGTTTGTCTTGAATTAACACAGAGCTTTCATCGGTCCCACCGTAGGCGACGATGGCTATGGCCGCCTCGCCCTCCGCCCGATTGGCTAGCATCACGAAGATGGCAGTCACGTTGGCCACCATATTCGAGACCGTAAAGTGCCGCTCGGCATCAATGCCCAGTCCTCCCAACTCCACGGTGACATCATCAAAGTAGTCGGAAACTTCGGGGGGTAGGCGAGCTTTCGAAGGATCAAACTCCTTGATTGAACAGTTCTTGTTGATGCGCACTGTTTGCTTGATGTAAATCGGAAGCACAATGTAACCGACCGCAATCAAACCGATCACGCCAGAATCCAGTTCGTATCTTCTTGTCCAATGATGTCCGTGAATTCCATCTCTATACTCTTGCTTCATGTTTTCCGAAGAGACCGAACGCAGTCAAACATCTAACACCACCCGAGTTCGAAACACCACATCGTGCAAAGAGCGGCTGCGGCGGTGAAGCAACGCCAGACCAATGTCGACGAACATGGCCATCGCAACCCCAATCAGCAGCAGACTTCCGATATCGGCCAATCCGATCGCCTCGAAGAAACGCTGCGTTGCGATGATCCAGATTGGTGAAAGTTGCGCGACCGAGCGAGCGAATAACGTGGACTGCTTCAACCGCAAGCCGTGACGATCGGCGACTCGGATTTGAAACAGTTTCTTGCCCGCCGATGTTCCTAGCTTTGCATAGATCAATCCTGCCAAGAACGGCACCGATGGCGAAGCCAATCCAAGGATTAGTCGGACGATTGGAAATTTCTGTACAGTGGGAATCTGAAGCGGAACAAAGACAATCTGCAATGCCGCCGAGAGCATCATCAAATCCACCAACCAAGCGAGTCCGCGGACGACACGGCCCGCGTGAGGCAAGGCCACGGGCCGAAGCTGCTCGAGTGCCTCCAACAATTCGTCGTACGATGCGAATCGATTGGCGGGATCCTTTTCTAACAGCCGCTCTAAGACATCGCGCCAGCCCGTCGGTAAATTTGTCGGCCAAGTCTCGGGAAACTCTACTGGGTCCTCTCGATGGGCTCGCAGCCGCTCCAATACATGGAGTTGCCCGCTGGATGAGTAAGGCAAGCGTCCGAAAGTCATCTCGAACAGTGTCACGCCAAGCGAGTACATATCACTTTGGATGGAAAGTGGCTTTCCGGCCGCGACCTCGGGCGAGAGATAGTTGGGCGTGCCCATGACGGGCGAGTCATCCATACCACATTCCGAGAGTCTGCGGGCCAAACCAAAATCGGATAGCTTTACGTTCTTGTCATCCGCACAAAGAATGTTGCTTGGCTTGATGTCGCCGTGAACGATATCGAACTTGGCCGATTGTTGCAGAGCACTGGCCACTTGAATGGCAATGCGAATGACTTGTTCGAACTTAAGATGACCTTCGCGCATTCGCGTTGATAACGGAGTACCACCGACCAACTCCATCGCTAAGAACGGTGACTGTTCGTCACGACTGACGTAATAGATGTGTACAACATTAGGATGGTTCACACGCGCCTGAGCCCGAGCCTCCTGCAAGAGCCGCTGCACGTGAACCGTGTCATCACCAACATCGCCAGGTCGGCGGATGACTTTCAAGGCAACGTATCGCTGCAATGATTCGTCCAGCGCGCGGTAAACGGCTCCCATGCCGCCGCGACCGAGGATATTGACCACTCGGAAATGTCCAATCATGTCTCCCCGCTGAGGGGCCGTCTCGTCAAGGTCTGCCGTTTCGTCATTCAATACGGTTGGAGCAAAATCGGGTGACTCGATCGCACGAATACTGACCGTGTCAGCAACGGCCTCGTTCAGAATGTTCGCCGAGAATTTGCGGCCGCAGCCGTCGCAGGTCACGCTGGTGTGAGCATCGATCAACAACGATTCACCGCAAACGCATCGATAGGTGCGTTCACCGTCGTCTTGCGAGTTCCTCGTTGTTGAATCAGTCATTGGCCGCTTCGATTAGCATTGCTTCGGCAAGGTCGATCAAGCCGTCGCCATCCTTGTCTGCTCTTCGGAATAGTCCCAGTCCGCCGAGAAACTCAGCGGCAGAAAGGTCTCCATCGCGGTTGCGATCCATGCGAGCGAACCAGGGTGGGCCGGGATCCGGGATACCAACTTGATACGGTATCGGCATCGACGTGCGTCGGATTGTAATCTCAACGCTACGAGGTACCTCGGTTTCTTGAATCACACCGTCGCCGTTGGTATCGATGCGTTTGGCGATCACTGCGGCCGCTTGGAGTTCACGGACAGCCAATCGTGAATCGCGGTTCGTATCCAGTACGTCAAAGAGAGATGTTCCCGTTGATGATGCTGTTACCTGAATCTTGGAAGCCGAGTGTTCAATTTGTTGTGGGATTAACTGATTGACATACGATTCCAACTCGTTGACTGACAAGACCTCGTCGCCAGTCGAGTCGATGGCGCGAAATCGTTCGCGCAGCAATTCGCCAAGTTGATCGGTGTTGCGAACGCGACCGCTTTGCATGGCCGCCGCGTACTCTTTGAGCATCGAGTTCTTGTATTGCTCGTGAAGCCGAGCGGGATCGGGGAGTGCTCGGATTCGTAGGCGCGTGTCATCTAACAGCATGAACGCTTCGCCCTTTGCCCCCATGGTGATCACGGCCGAGTCGCCCGTCGGCAACGCGATGACTTTCAATGTTGGCATCCTTGCGTTGGCTGGAAAATCGACGACCAACCGAAAATCGGCGACGCCACCGATTCGACGTTTGCCGGTGAATTGAAGCGGTCCTGCAGAGTGATTTGTCCTGGCAACAAACTCTGGCCGAACGGTCTCCGACGCGCTGCGGAACTCGTCGCCATCGATGACGTCGTTTCCGTCAAGGTCCAACTTTAGCAAGTCGCGTGCTGCGGCGAGTTCGGCAATTGATAGTTTCCGGTCGCGGTTAGCGTCCAAGAAATCTGTCAATGCGATTGATTCGATACCAGCCGTCTGATCACGCACGACGACCTGATAATCGCTGGATTTGAAGAAGTCATAATAAGAGCGAAGTTCTTCCGCCGATGCTGTGCCATCGCCGTCTTCGTCCATCACACGAAAGTTGAATGCCACGTTCGCGTTGGCCGACGTCTGTAGGTCGGTGTCCAATCGAGGCGCCGGCGCCTTGCGAGCCTCGGACTCATTCAAGGCTCCATCGCGATTGCCGTCGAGCTGTTTGAACAACTTCGCGATGTATGCTTGGTCGACCCTTTCGAAGTGCTCACGAGCGTCCTTGCCCCGAATGGTCACTTCCAATTGAAAACGATGAAAATGACCATCACTGCGAGCCACCAACTCGCCAAACGGCGCGGCCAGTTGAGCCGTGGCAGCTTCGAACGAACACGCGGTCAAGACACCAAAAACAAAGGCAATACTAGCGAATCGCATGGTCGACTCCTCTTCAATAAGAGTCCCTCACTTGTATCCCTCACCAACGTGCTCGTCAACAGAGTATGGCTTCACTGCGATGGCTGCGGTAGAATTAAGAGATCAACACGTATCTCTTGTTGTGTTTGACTACCAGTTCTGAGAGACATCTTCAAGATGGAGAATGATGTGGGCGCAACCATGATTCGAACCGTTATTCGCGATGGCCAAATCAGCGTCAACGTTCCCGGTACGTTCGAAGATGGGGCTGAAGTACTCGTTCAAGTCAATCTTGTTGATGACGATGGTGATCAGCTAATTCATGATCAATCTAACGAAGAGCAGGATCGCGTCATGCTTGGTGAATCGGATTGGGATAATTCATCTGAAGGCATCGCTGATTGGTTGCGTTGGTATGATTCTCTTGAGCCATTGCTTGTTGAAGAACCGGGAGAACTTGCGGCAGAATCCGCCATTTCGGATTGGGACAAGGCTAACCAGCGTGCCGAGCAAATAGCTAAGGAATGGCAATGAAGCGATTTCTATTCGACTCGAACGCCGTGACATCCTTCATTAACCGTCGCGAGCCATTCTCTCAACGAGTCCGGGACACTCGACTTGCCGGTTTTGCTTTAGGAACGTGTGAACCGGTCGTTGTCGAGCTGTTTTATGGTCTTGAACTGAGCCAGAGCCGCGATGCCAACATCATCCGTCTAAATCATGGTCTCAGTCGACTCTGCTGTTGGCCATTTGATCGGGCAGCCTCTCGAGAATACGGTCGAATTGCAGCAGCGCTGAGGAAGCAAGGTCGGCCAATGCAGGTGATTGACATGATGCTTGCAGCCGTTGCTGTTTCACTCGGGAATTGCACCGTCGTAACGACAGACAGCGACCTCAACACCATCGATGGTCTGTCTGTCGAGAACTGGGACGCGGCGCACACAAATGAAGCTTGAACGTCATTCTTTGATCCTGTCAGCAAGCTTTTGACTATTCCCAAGATTTGATGGTAGAATTCGGCATCCCATTTGCTTCGCTGAACGACGCCATCGTTGCTGGTAGTGAGGTCCGTTATGGCTCCCAAAGCGTCGGGGAAGAAAAAAGCCCCGCCTGAATTAAAGATACCCAAAAAGCTTGGCAAGTATGACGTCGTCAAAAAACTTGGCCAGGGTGGTATGGGAGCCGTGTTGCTTGCCAAGGACACGCAGCTGAACCGGACAGTGGCTCTGAAGGTTTTGCCCCGCGAAAAGGCCGAGAACCCAACACTTGTCAAACGTTTTAAGTCCGAGGCCAAAGCGGCCGCTCAGCTGAAACACGAAAATATTGTCGCCGTGTACGAAGCCGGCGAGGCGAGCGGACTGTTATTCATCGCGCTGGAATACATCGAAGGACGCGATATTAGCGAGTTGATGCGAAAACAGGGCCCGATTCCACCAAAGCGGTCGATCGACATCATCAAACAAACCGCCGCGGCGCTCGAGCACGCTCACGGACAAGGCATCGTGCACTGTGACATCAAGCCCTCAAATCTAATGATCCAGCGCGATGGCAAGGTCAAGTTGACCGACATGGGGCTGGCGCGATCGATTGATGAAGCTGCTAAAACGGACATCACGAAGACGGGAACAACGGTTGGCACGGTTGACTACATGGCGCCCGAGCAGGCTCGCAGTAGCAAGTTGGCCGATGGTCGCAGCGACATTTATTCGCTGGGGTGCACTTGGTATCACATGCTGACTGGTCAACCGCCGTTTAACGACGGCAGTTTGATGAACAAGCTGAACGCGCACGCCAGCACGCCGCCGCCCGATCCGCGATTGATCAACGAGTCTGTGCCGGAAAGCCTGTCGCCAATCATTCAACAGATGATGGCCAAGGATCCGCAGCATCGCCATCAGACGTGTGGCGAGTTGCTCGAAGACCTGCAGAACTCGACGATTCGCCGGAATGCTGTCTCGACCGACGACTTGTCCGCACTTGCTGATGCCGACCAGTATGAGGGCGACGAATACGAATATGAGTACGAGTACGAAGACGAATCCTCGGAAGAGACTTCGAAGAAGAAAAAGAAACGCCGTCGGCGTCAGCGTGGTTCGTCCGGCGCAGCTGCGGAAACTCGAAGCCGCAAGTCCTCAAAAACGTCAGGGAACTTGCCACCAATTGGTGATCGCCCCGATCGAACGATCGATGACGTCGAAGGCCAAGGCCCGAAATCGAGTACAGACCGCTATAAGGTGTTAGGGATTGGTGCGGCCATCGTCGTCGGTGTCGCCATATTGGGGTGGATTGGCCAACAGTTTGGATCAGCTTTAGGTGGCTCGAACTCAACACCGGTCGATAACACGCTATTCAATGCCATGCAAGAACGGCAAAACGCCGTTAACGGAAATGGTGGCGATGCTAGCCAGCAAGGAAATCAAAATGGCACGGACACCGAGGTCGGTATCGACACTGGCGTCACATCAAGCGAACGTGTGGCAGCGTCCGACGGGGACGTCACTGGGCCGAAGTTGACTTTGCCGACTTTGAACATTGGTCGAGAAGGGGAACGACAGCACTTGCCAGCGTGGGTGACTTCCCAGGACGAGTCGCCAGCACTTCCACTGTTAACCGTCACGCGGCGACCGACGTTGCCAACGCAATTCTCGACTTTGGACGCTGCGCTCTCGGAAATCACCAATGAGGGGGCCGTCATTCAGCTGACTGGGCAAGGGCCGTTTTACTTGCCTGCGACCGAAATCAAAGATCGTTCCAGTGTTGTGATTCGAGGCGACGCGGACAATCGACCGTTGATTCTGCTAGTCCCGTCGGGGATTGCTGATGACTCGTTGTTGAAGTTTTCGAACACGTCGTTGACGCTTCACAACGTCGACCTGCATGTTTTGGCGAATCACTTCCCGACAAGCCGTCCCGTCAATGTTGTCGATGTTCGTGGTGGCGATTCCGCTTTGATTGGGACATCGATTACAGTCGGTGGTGAACGGCTCGGTCGAATGACAGCCGTTTCCGTTCAAGGGGCAATTTCTGTTGCGGGCGAGGAAGTGTCCGCAATCGACGGTCAGCCAGCAACGACGCGAGACACTCGACTTTTACTCGATCGAGTCATGGTTCGGGGGCAAAACTGCCAGGCGGTTCATATCGACAAGAATCATGTCGACGCGTTGATCTATAGCAGTTGTTTGGTGACGGGCTCGGCACCGCTCATCGAATTGACCAGCAAAGTGCAATGGGGAGCTGCGAAAGGAAAAGCGGACCGGCATGTGAGGTTCCTTTCCAGCACCGGAATCTCGAAATCAGCAAGCGTCGTTCTGGATGCAGCCGCAAACTCGGAAGACCCGCCCGAGACGAACATTACCCTGGTCAACTCGATCATCGCCGCAAGCGATCAAGCCTCGACGATGCTGTCGATTCTCAGTTGGCCCACTAATCCCTTCCAAGACGAAGGCGAAAGCCGACTAAAGCAGCTTGTTTGGCAATCCAGCGGCACGTCGTACAACGGTTGGGAGCGATTGATCGAAGTCGAGGGCAACAGTTCCTTAAACGCTCGCGATGCTGGTGCCTGGCAACGCGTCTGGAATCACGACGTCGATCAAACTCAATTTGACTCCGAGCGATGGCCGAGGGGTCCGATTGAAAGCTTCGACAAGGTCAACATGAACGTGCTCTCGGCGTCAGCTGTCGAGATCAACATACGTGCGGTCGACGGTGGTCGTCCCGGGCCATTTTTTGACTCGCTTCCCGTCGTCAACACCGAATCGCTGGCGTTGGCCGTCGCCTTTGCGGATCGACCAGCCATGCAGACGAGTGTGATCCCGAAGGCGACTGCGGAGCATGCAACTCCCGAAATCCGGATTGATTTGGATGAGGGAGCCGACTTGGCTCGCGTCATCAATCAAGACAACTGGGATGACGGCACGGTCTTCGTGGTTGTTGGTTCGGGGGCTGAGCCCATCGATCCAATCTTCATCACGGACAAGTCCGCGAAGATCGAGTTTCGCCAATCAAACAATCAGATGCTCTTGTTCACACCTCAACCAGTCCAGAATCGATCGGCCGAAGACACTGCCATCTTTAACGTCGACGGTGGCAGCCTGGAATTGGTCAATGTGCAAGTGAACTTTCCGACGACAATGCGGCAGCCTTTGCCAACCAGATTTCTCAACGTCAACGACGGAAGTTTTATTCTTAACAATTGTCGTATCACCGGACCCACATTAGATCAGACTGAATTTGATGGCATCATCAAATGGACGAGCAGTCAGCCGAACCGTAACGTTGCGGAATTCGGTGCGATTGTCGATTCCTACCTCGTTGGCCCAGGACAACTGGTGTCGGCGCGGCTGCGATCAAGGCAATTGCACGTTCACAACAGCTTGCTGGTTTCGTTCAATTCGCTGTTTGATATTGATGTTTTGGGATTCGATCCCAAAGTTGATGCGGCCATTGACCTGCAACGCTCGACACTGTCCGCCGCCGAGAATTTCTTCGAAGTTCGGTCGACTCGTATCTCGAAGGCAGCAACTGTGCCGTTGACCTTCTTCGCCGAACAGTGCGTCTTCGCCCCTCCCGTCGGTGATTCCAAAACCAAATTGATCGTGCGCGAGTCATCCGCGGCGCAGTTCGGTTTGCTCCAATGGCGTGGCAATGCAAACGGTTTCGTCTCGGACATCGGACAATACGTGGCCACAAAGACGGATCAAGACGCTCAGCAATTCGGGCCTGTCTGGGAGCAAGCGTGGGGTGCAGAAAACAGCTTTCGCGTGCTGACCGGCGACGCCGTTCGCATGTCGGGCCAACTTCCGCGTCGTGGTGCCGTGAAGACGGATTCCTTTCTGTTAGCAGGAAACTGTCAAGCCGCTCGTTGGGGCAAGGGTGGTCATCCCATCGGCTTCGACCAAGAGGTCTGGCCAGAAATGAAAGTTGCAGAAGTCGTCAACACCGCCAAGCCAGCGGCGCCTACCCAAGTGAAGCCTGCTGTGCCGCCCAAGAAGAACACTGGGTTGCGTCCAGTGATCGGCTTTTAGAAGCCTTAGCTCCATCGCTGGCAGTTGGAGTCCAGCCTTTAGACGCTCGAGTGGACTTCAACAAACAGTTTGGCGGCTAAAGCCTGGACTCCAACGATTCGTGTGCGATGCTGGTTAGCTCGCGTCATCGAATTCGCCAGGGTTGAAGTTCACCAGTCGACCGTCTCGGAAGACTAGGTAATAGCTTTTCCCACGGTTGTCCGGGCCCCATTTGTAGACTTCGTCGGAACTGCGATAGTGGCCGCCGCTGGATTTGATCCAGGTATCATTGGGAACACGCTTTCCGGGCTCGCCCATGGCTTCGCCGACGTCGGCAACAGTCATGCCCGTGTCCACCGCCTTCGCCAACAACCAACGCACATCGGGCGAGCTGCGTTCTTGTTGAAAGCGTTGCCTGTGCAGAGCGATTTCCTTATCGGACGGCGGCGGTGCTGGAACCAACCGCGTAATGACGTCCGTGCTTATCGCATCGAGAGACTCGCAGCCAGCGAGAAGTGGGGCGAGGGCGGCAAGCAGCGCTGCTAGAAAGCTTCGTTTACTCATAAGGATGTTCCCTCCATGGAACATGAATCCTCGTTGAGTCATAGTCGAAGCAACTGCGTCACCTCGACGAACCCCGAGCATGTTAGCTCGGCATCCGAAATGCGGCTAGTCGAGTACGAACGACTGAGGCTTTGAGTCTTAGCCTTGGTTCATGGCTTCAGCCAAGATGCGAGAAGTACTCTCACGCATGATACGTGGATCAACCATCTCGCCGCGTTGCAATGTGGCTCGCACGTCCTTGCCGGAGATGAAGACGGGCTTTTCTTCCGAGTGATTTTCCATCAGGTCGACTCGCCCCAGCGATTCGTAGAACGCTGCGAAGCCAACATTGACGTTTTGAATCTTCAGGTCGCCACCCAGCTTGGTGAAGATCTCTTGAGCATCGAAGTCGCCCCAGATGGCCGTGCCGTCTTTGTAAGGAGCGTCGGCGTGTTTGCGGCCGATGACGATGTGCGTGTAGCCCATGTTTTGACGATAGATGCCATGCATGACCGCTTCTTTCGGGCCACCGTAGAACATTTTGATGTCCAAGCCCAGCAATAGCACGCGATCCGGCACACTGTCTTCTCGACCACCCCAGAGTTCCGTGTCGCTGTCGCCTTCGCCGAGTGCTCGATCGGTGATCAGCTTCTCGTAGGTTTGCATGCGAATCACAGCATTGACGTCGTCACCCTTGGTTTCACCGATCAGCGGGTTAAGGACAGCGCCGGCGTTCTTGCCGTCTTTCAGTAGAGATTCGAGGCCATACACCAACGCATACTCGTGAGCCCGGTGAAGCGGGTTCCGAGTTTGGAAGGCGACGACCGCGTCCCAGCCTTTTTCTTCCAATGTCGCTCGGACTTCACGTGGCGTGAGCACGTACTTGCCAAACTCGGCGTTCTTCGACTGAGGCAACGCGCGGATCGTACCGCCGATGAGGTGCGTTTTGTCTTTGTCGCCAACCAAGACCATGTCGCCACCGGGGTGGTCGGTGCGGTCGGTCAAGTAGACGCTCTTTAGGTACTTTTCCTTATCCCAAGGAAATACATCATCCAAGTCCAGCGTCGCGACGACGTTGCCTTCAGGGCAGGTCAACGCCACCTTTTGGCCGGCGGACAGATTGCTGGCAAGGTCACTGGTGACGGGAAACGAAATCGGAATCGTCCAAGCGTAGGCTTGCCCGTTGCTATCAACCGTCGATTCGTCCAAGACACGATTGTAAACTTCGCTGTTCATCGGGCCTGTCAGCGGGCTGAGCGTTCCGTCACCGAAGCGGTAAACCGAGCTGAGGTCGGCTGCCGAAACCGGCACCTTGGGCAAGTCGGCCGCTGCGGCCTGAAAATCGGCGACTTCATCTGCAGGGACAGTACAGCAAACAGGTTGTTCTAATCCGCCGTGTGGGGCGATCAAACCAGACATGATTCTTCGATCCGTTGTTGAGTGGGTGAATTAATGAAACCGCGAAAGTAGGCCAAGCGGCTTCGAATTTCAAGCTGATCGCGGGTTTCAGGCGAAAATTGCTCGAACCAGAGAATGTAACGCGCTGAACAACTCAGCCACTTGGACTACTTTTCGAGCCACTCAAGCGTAAATGTCACCAGCGAAATTGTGCGGTAACCGTCCTTTTCGTAAAGGACACCGATCCGTCCGTCAGGCAAGGTGACTAGGTTCGAGTAAGCGGCGCCGCCGGTGTGAATCTCTTTGATCACGGGCCAGGTCTTGCCTTCATCGTAGCTGAGCCAAACGTGCAAATGAGATCGACCCTTGCCGCGCGGGCTCGAAAACAAGATACGGCTCTTGCTGCCACGTTTTGCATCATCGGGAAAAGAATAACGCAAAATGTTGGCTTGGCAGACCGGCGTGTTCAGGGCGTTGTGCGAAGTCACTTTTCCGAAGGAGTTGCCGCCGGTGGTGCTGACGGACAGTGCCCGCTTGTTCTTGCCGTGATACGAACGCATGGCTTGCAGGACCGAGCCGTCCGAAAGTTCGACCACCGCGGATTCGTTCGTCTTGTCCTCGTGGACACCGCCAAGCTTCCATGACTTCCCATGATCGTCCGAGTAAAAAACGTGACTTCGATACGGATGTTTCGAGGCGTCGGAATGGTCCGAGTGATTGCAGGGAATCAGCAATCGCCCCATGTGCTTGCCGTGAGTTAACTGAATGGCATTGCCGGGGCCCGTCGCGTACCAACGCCAATGCGGTTTGCGCGCCGTGTCGCTGATCTCGGTGGGCTTGGCCCAAGTCTTTCCATCGTCAGTCGAGTGAGTCATGAAGACGCGCCGCGGGAACTTGCTCTTACCCGCCATAATCTGACTCTCGTGATCAGCACCCAAATTCCAAGTTAGCGGCAACCAGATTGTCCCGGTTGATTGATCAACGACCGGTGCCGGGTTGCCGCAGGTGTTGTTGCCATCGTCCCAAACGACTTGTGGTGCGGACCATGTCTTGCCGAGATCTTCGGATCGACAAACAAGCATATCGATGTTGCCAGCATCCCCACGTCCGCTCTTGCGGCCTTCAGCAAACGCTAATAGCGTGCCTTTCTTCGTCAACACGATCGCGGGAATCCGGTAAGTGTGATAGCCGCCTTTGCCCGAGGTAAAAACGTGCGTGTGTGGTAAGTTCACCGGCTCGGTCGACTCGGCTAATGCAAAGCGTGTCGAAAGTGTGAGCCATACGATAACAGCAAGTTTGCACAAACGTGTCGGCGATTTCATGGCGGCGTTCTCGCTTCGGGACTGGTCAAAAAGAGGCTCAGCTTACACTGACTGCGCGGTGAAGAACAACGGTAGCGTGCCAAGTCTGCAGAACGTAAGAATCCCGGCTTTTCGCAAAAGCTGGGCTTCTATGTGCGAACTTGCAAGACGCCATCTCGATAACTAAGCGGCCTCGGCAAGCGTTTCGATGCGGCCTTCACTCAAGCGAACGATGCGGTCGGCTTGGTTGGCGATTGCATTGTCGTGAGTGACCATCAGAATAGTGAGATTGGTTTCATCATTGAGTTTCTTGAGCAAACTCATGATCTCTTGGCCCGTCGACGTGTCCAGATTTCCGGTCGGCTCGTCCGCTAGCAAGATCTCAGGTTCTGAGATCAATGCTCGAGCGATCGCCGCACGCTGCATTTCGCCTCCGGAAAGTTCTGACGGACGATGTTTCAGGCGGTGACCTAAACCAACTTGATCCAAGATCGATTGAGCGGCGTCTTTGTATTGCCGTTTCCGTTTCCAATACGTGAGCATCGGATGGCGGATCATCAACGGTGCCAGCACGTTTTCCAAGACGCTCAGTTCCGGTAACAGATGGTAGAACTGAAAAATGAAACCGAAGACACGATTGCGCAAAACATCGCGCGTCTTGTTTGGCAGATCGTCGATTCGTTCTCCGTTGAACAGCACTTCGCCAACGGTTGGCGAGTCCAACAGACCCATCAAATGAAGCAACGTGCTCTTGCCTGATCCCGATTGGCCGACAACGGACAAGAATTCGCCCCGCTTCGCGGAGATCTCGACACCTCGAAGGACGGGAATCTTGTGTTGGCCTTTGAGATACGCTTTCTCCAAGGCAACCGTGGAAATGTGATTTGATGGCATGGGAAGAGTTGTCATTTTGAAACCGGATTTGGGAAACCAGAAACCGGAAAGGGCAGCGGTTTCATTCGTATCTCAGTGCTTGAACGGGATGAAGTCGTGATGCTCGGCGAGCTGGCAGGATACTTGCCATCACGGCGATGATCATGGCACCAAAGGCGACCCAGAATACCATTACGGGTTCAACAACGGTTGGAATTTCGGGGAAGTAATAAACGGTTTCATCGAAGACCTTTCGGCCGCGGATGCTCGATAGGACATCTTCGATTTCGTTGATGTAAGTCACAAACAACAGACCCAAGCCAACGCCAACCGTGCTGCCGACGATTCCCAACGCCAAGCCATAAGACAAGAAGATCGACATCACACCGCGAGAGCTGGCACCGAGTGCTTTCAAGATGCCGATGTCGCGTGTCTTCTCGACCACGATCATGAAGAAGATCGCCAGGATACCGAAGCCCGCAACGGCGATGATTAAGAACAGTAGCACATTCAAGATTGCTGTTTCGATCTCAACCGCGGCCAGCAACGGGCCTTGCTTCTGTTCCCAAGTTTGAATGCTGAAGTAATTGGGCGAGAAGACTTGTTGTAGCCGCGCGACGGCTTCTCCCGCCTGATCGTAATCCTTCAGCTTAATTTGAATCGACGTGATGGACTTTGTTCCCGATGGATCGATCATCCCGCGGGCTCGCTGCAAGTACTCCAAATTGCAAAAGACCAATGTCGAGTCGTATTCGCTCATGCCGCTGCGAAAGACGTCGACGACCGTGGCGTTGAAGTGAACGGCCTCGGGCGGGCGACTGGATTTGACAGTGCTGACGGCAACGTCATCGCCCGGATTCACCATGCGGATGATTCGGACTTCTCCGGTGTGTGGATCTTTGACTGGCATTTCTACTAGGCCAGAACCAATGTAGAGTCGAGCGGGCCAAAGCGCCGCGGGATCCGGTGTTCCCTCGGCTTCGGCATCGTTCTTCTGCGTTTCGATGTTCGGTGGAGCGTCGAATGGAGTTTCAGGGAATTGGACAAGATTCCCGTCAGTTTTCTTCGCATCGGTCTCGTTCGAAACTGTCTGGACGGCATCGAACTCGGGCGGGCCGATGTTTGGTGGAGTGGCCGCCTCGGTTTCGGCGTCTCCGCCTGCGGGCTCGATCGATGATTGCTCGTCATTGAACGGTGGCGGGTCGTCAAATGGGCTCTCGCGGCGAAGACCGGGATCGTCAGGCAGCGATTGCCACAAGCGCTCTAATTCGGCCTTTCGTTCGACCCATTCACGGCGGTACTCCCACCCTGCGTCTGTTAACTCCCAACCGGGTATCTCATTCATCGAGCGTAAAGGCTCGCGAACGACTTCGCCGTCTTTGGTGATTGTTCGGAAACTGTCGAGGCTCTCTTTGAGTGGTCCGACTTTGGCCTTTGTCACGGGATCGATTCCGATCAGCTGAATCGGTCGAGTCACCCAACGATCCGCGTACTCGAAGCTCAGCATTGCGTAGACCTGAACCGTGGCCGTCATGGCTTCGATGTATTCGCCCGCGCTTTGTTGTGCGAGTTGCATTTGACGTTCGGGATCGGGGGCACCATCAAGGCTATGTGTCTCGATGATCACATCAGCGAGAATGCCGTGAATCCGCTCGCGCATTTCGGTGCCAAAGCCGGCCATCACACTGTTGACGACAATCATTGTCGCAACTCCAAGCATCACGCTGATAATGCTGGCTAAGGCGATGTATCGCGTTCGAAGATAACGCAAGCAAAGCAAGACCTTATACATACTGCCAATCCTTTGGCATCTCGACTTAGAAAACAGGCTGGGGCCTGTGAGGACTCGTCGTGAATTTGATATTCACGGGTGGTGTTTTTTAGCGGATTTCGCAGTCTTGCAGTAGTCGAATTTGACGTGATTAGAGAATGAATTGCTCCGGCAGCATCCTTTCTGCCTTCATGGAGCAAAACATTGGTGTCTGAAAGCCCCGAAAGACTCCTTCCACCGAACCGGCTCACATCATGTGGCCGTGTCCGCCAGGCCCGGTAAGCCAGCGGGACATCACTCGATCAACGTTGTGAAGCCCTCACTGCGGCCAATTTTTGTTGTAACGGTTGGAAACCGTGGCTACTCAAACGCTTGTTCAGCCATCTTGTCGAAGTCAGACACTTGATCAGTTAGGAACTCGTCCCAAACCGCCGCATCCCAAATCTCGGCGTGATCTTGAACGCCCAGCAAAACGGCTTCACGCTTTAGCTGAGCGAACTCCGCCAATCGATCGGGAATCCGGATACGTCCTTGCCCGTCAAGATCGACTCTTTCGGCCCGCGAGTAAAACAATCGTAAGTAGTTTCGAATGTCAGCCCGATTCGTCGATTTCTCGGCCATTCGAGCTGCTAGATTTTCAAATTCAGTGTGAGAGTAGAGTGAAAGTGACTTGTCCGTGCCCGGCGCAACATAAAGGCTCGCGACCTTCTCGTCGCTGCCGAACTCGTCCCTTAGTCTCTTTGGAATAGCGATCCTTCGCTTGTCATCGATGTTTCTCGAAAACGTTCCGGTCAGGGGCATTTGTCACCATTCTTCCCCACTTCTCACCACAAGACCCCAATTTAACGGCAAATGCTGATTGGTCAAGGGTGTGGGTTGGAATAATGTCCTAGAGTTTCCATGTATGCCGACACAACCTCCAATTAACAAATGAGTTGCGCGCAACGAACTTTTTCGAAAAGCGCCATGAGTTGCCGTTTCAGACGGCAATTACTGAAGCAAATTGCGATAGACCGCGGCGTAACGCTGAGTCATTGCGTGATACGTAAGCCCATTTTTCGCAATAGTTTGCGCTGCCAGTGATAGCGTTTCCCATTCATTCGGCGATTCTAGGGCTTTCCGAATCGCGGTCCGCAGTTCATCAGCAGAATTTGGGACAGATAACCACCCACTGACGCCGTCTTGAATCAATTCGCTGACACCTTCAACGTCGGTCGCGACGATTGGTAATGCTGCCGACATGGCTTCCAGAAGCACGTTGGGCATTCCTTCCCAGCGAGCAGGAGACACCAGGAGCGTTGACGCCTTCATCAATCCAGGCACGTCTTCTCGACGTCCCAAGAAGTGGATTCGATTGGCAAGGCTTGCGGCGTTCGCTTGCTCGGTCAGCTCGCGCTTCATCGGTCCTTCGCCGGCAAGTAGAAGATGGATGCTCTCGTCTTGTTGCATCAAAGGTGTGACTGCTTCCAGCAAGAGTTCAGGAGCCTTTTGAAACTCCAGCCGGCCAACAAAAAGCAGCTTCTTTGCATCGCTGGGGATCGCTAGTTCTTCTAAGTTCGCGGGCGACGCCGTTTCAAAGCGACTCGCATCGACACCGTTGGGAATGACAATCAGTTTGCCTTCGTCAAGGCCCGCGGTTTCGATACTGAAACGCTTGACCGATTCGCTGACAGCGACGTTTTGGTTGACAAGCGAATTGGTCCAGCGATCGATCCTGAGCGGCCAGCGACTTCGCTGCTCGGCCACTCGGATGCCGCTGACAACAATGGGGATTCGAGCCAAACGCGCCGCCAAGCGGCCGAGCACGTTGGCGTGGAACAAGAAGGTTTGAAGAACGGCCGGTTGAAACTTCTCCAACTCACTCGCCAATCGAAAGACGACGAAGGCGTCCAAGATACCTCGAGCACCAAAGCAAGTGACCGGAATTCCGGCTTCGCGAATGGGCTCGGCCAAAGCGGCATCGGGACCTAAACAGTAAACGCGAGGCTCCCATTGATCGCGGTCTAAGCCTTTGACCAACTGGACCAACGTCTGCTCGGCACCACCGGGATCCAATTCCGTGATGCAAAAGGCGATTCGAGTTGGCGTAGCAGTGTGGTTCATCAATCGTGACAGCGAGGCTTGAAAACCAGTTTGGCCGCATGCGGGTGGCTGGGGTCGAGTCTTCGAGCCCCCAGACGAGTGCACTCACTGGGGGCTCGAAGACTCGATGTATGGACCGGACAGATGGGTAACACTCGTTCGGACACATGGGAATCGCCAAGAACCGGTTTGGCCGCTTCGTTGGCGGTTGAAGGGCAAGGCACTTAGACTAGTCTACTCACAAATTCTCAGCGTGCCCCAGGAAACGCACAAAAATCTGAGCATACCTGGAAAGCATGTGTGGCTCGCGGGGTCCTGCGAACGGAGTCGCAGGCCCACAAAGCTCACGGCTGAGTTTCACGAAATTGAGGAGACTGCGAACGTGACCGATCTTTTGATATCTAAAACGCTGTTGAGTTGTGTCCTCATCGCGGTTGTTACTTCGGTATCGTTGGCTGATAAGAAGCCCGGAGATATGGGATATCAGCAAAAGCCCGAGATTGCGGCATCTCAAGTTGTTGGTGCTCAGGAAGAACCTAAGAAAGAAGAACGAACCAGCAACCAAGTGTTGCAACAGGGACCGAAGCCACGCTGGATTTGGGGTGCGAGTGACGCGAAGGACTACTATTTGCGAACGACCTTTGATGGCTCGAATGTTAAATCCGCGGCCCTCATGGCGAGTTGCGACAATGCGATGGTCGTCTTTGTCAACGGTACCAGAGTGGCTCAGGGAAGCGAGTGGTCTCAGGCCGCCCGAGCCAACGTGACGAAGCACATCAAGAGTGGTGAAAACGAATTGCTGGTCAAGGCCGAGAATCAAGGCGGTCCGGCAGGCTTCATTTTGAAGCTGGCTCTGACATCAGCCAAGGGAAAAGTCCACTATGTCAACAGCGGCAAAGACTGGCAAGCGACCCTTAGCCGCGACTCGAAGGAATGGAAAGACGTCCGCGTTGGCAATCCTCTGGGTGCGCAGCCATGGGGCAATGTCTTCTCCGGGTCATCACAAACAGGCGGATTACGCGATGTCTTTGAGCTCTTGCCAGGCTTTCAAGTCGAACGGCTCTTCACCGTGCCCAAAAGTGAGCTTGGCTCGTGGGTATGTATCACGGCCGATCCCCAGGGACGGATCATCGCCAGCGATCAAGGCAACAAGGGACTTTGCCGAATTTATCCGCCTAAGATTGGCAGCGATGATGAGACGTTGGTCGAGCAGCTTGACGTTAAAATGACGTCGGCTCAAGGAATGCTGTTTGCGTTCGACAGCCTCTATGTTTGCGCCAACGGCGGTCCGGGAAGCGGCTTATATCGACTTCGAGACACCAACAACGACGAGGCATTTGACGAAGTCACCAAACTTAAGGATTTCCGTGGCGGCGGAGAACACGGTCCGCATGCTCTGCGTTTATCTCCCGATGGCAAGTCGATCTACGTAATCGCTGGCAATCACACCGACCCGCCACAGAGTTTCCATGCCAGCCGTATTCCATCGAATTGGGGAGAGGATTTGCTCTTGCCACGTCAATGGGACGCTAACGGTCATGCTCGCGGGAAGCTTGCCCCCGGTGGTTGGATCGCGAAGACCGATCCCGATGGCAAGACATGGGAAGTGTTTAGCATTGGATATCGCAATCCGTATGACATGGACTTCAATGCGGATGGCGAGTTATTCGCTTACGACGCCGACATGGAATGGGACATGGGCTCGCCTTGGTATCGTCCGACGCGAGTTGTTCACGCCACCAGCGGTAGCGAATTCGGATGGCGAAGTGGAACTGGCAAGTGGCCGACCTACTTTGTCGACAGTCTGCCGCCAGCTGTGAACATTGGTCCGGGGTCGCCTGTCGGTGTCTCTTTTGGGTACGGAGCCAAGTTCCCAGCTAAGTATCAAAAGGCGTTGTACATTTGCGACTGGACCTTCGGCACGATGTATGCCATCCATCTTCAGGCCAATGGCTCAAGCTACACGGCGACGAAGGAAGAGTTCCTATCGCGAACTCCCTTGCCATTGACTGACGTCACCATTGGCACCGATGGCGCAATGTACTTTACTGTTGGTGGGCGAGGTGCTCAGTCGGAGCTGTTCCGTGTTACTTATGTTGGTGACGAATCAACAGAGACCACTGATGCTCGCGATAGCAGATTTGCACAACAGCGTACACTGCGACGACAGCTGGAAGCGATGCACTCGCCGTCTGCTGATGTTGACTTGAGGTTGGTTTACAAGAGCCTGGGAGATGCCGATCGACACATTCGCTATGCGGCGCGGATCGCGTTGGAACACGCACCGATCGCCAGATGGAAGAACGATGTGCTGGCCTTGTCCGAACCGAAGGCTGTGATCAACGGTAGCGTCGCTGTGGCTCGCCAAGGTGAAGCGAGTGACCAAGGCGCGGTGTTGGCCGCGTTAGCGAAGATCGACTTCGGCAAGCTCGACGAGTTTCAACAATTGGCTTTGCTCAGAGCGTACCAGTTGGCGTTTGCTCGCTTGGGCAAGCCGACGGAAAGCGCTGCTGCAAGCGTCGCCAAGCGGCTCGATGTTCACTTCCCAGCGAAGACACGCGCACTCAATCGTGAGCTGAGCCGCGTGCTGGTTTACTTGGAGTCGCCTGGTGTCACCGCGAAGACGGTTGCATTGTTAAAGGAAGACAAAGATGCACAGGACGAGGATCTAACTTCGCTGATTGCACGCAATAACGGATATGCTCGCGCAATTCGCGGCATGATGGAGAGTCCGCCGAACGAACAACAGATTCACTATGCCTTTGTACTGCGAAACGCAAAGAAGGGCTGGAAACTGGATGACCGGCTGGCTTACTTCCAATGGTTTAACACGGCCAAACAATGGAGCGGCGGCAACAGCTTCCGCAAGTTCTTGCAGAATATTGATGACGAAGCCTTCTTGAATGCCAGCGAAAAGGATCGTCTGGCAGTGCAAGCCTTCGGGGCTCGGCAATCTTACAAAGCTCCGGCGTTACCGAAGCCAAAGGGGCCTGGAAAAACATGGTCGACAGAAGAAGTGCGCAGCCTTGTTGAAGCCGGGCTAAAGGGACGCAACTTTGAAAACGGCAAGAAAATGTTCGCGGCGACTCGCTGCGTCATTTGCCATCGTTTCGCTGGCGATGGCGGAGCGACAGGGCCTGATCTGACACAGCTTGCCGGCCGTTTCAACGTCAAGGATCTGACGGATTCGATCATTGATCCCAGTAAAGTCATCTCGGATCAGTACAAGGCAACGACGATTCGAACGATCGACGGCAAATCCGTAACCGGCCGAATTGTGTCCGAGTCCGAGAAGACGATCACTGTCGTCACGGACCCCGAAGATGCCACGAAGTTCGTCGAGGTGGCTCGCGATGACATCGATGCCATGAAGCCTTCCGTGGTGTCTTTGATGCCCAAGGATTTGCTGAATCCGTTGAATCAAGATGAAGTGTTGGACCTGATGGCTTACCTTCTCTCACGAGGACAAAAGAACAACGCCATGTTCCGCAAGTAAGTGAAGCGGCGTTTGCTTTCGCTACAGCACGTTATACTTGCGGTTCATCTATCTTGTTCCAAGCTACGGGAAATCGAACGTGAACCGCGCGATTCTCATGACGTTGATCATTACCACCGCTGTGGCAACGGCGGAAGATTGCGTTCTCTACAATCGTGACGTACGACCGATCTTGGCCGAGCACTGTTGGCAGTGTCATGGGCCGGATAAGGAAGCTCGGCAAGCCGGCCTGAGATTGGACATTGGCGAACACGCGTTGAAGAAAGCGGATTCAGGCAAGCATGCAATCTCTCCAGGCTCTGTTGAGCGGAGTGAATTGGTCCGTCGCATCACCAGTCGCGATGGCGATGTTCAAATGCCGCCGGCTGACTTTGGTAAGCCGCTTTCCGCGAAGCAAATCGCGAGTCTAAAAAGATGGATTGCCCAGGGAGCGAAGTACGAACAGCATTGGTCATTTCAACCAATAGAGCGTCCGACGCCACCATCCAGTCGTGGAGCAAACAACGCGATCGATGCCTTTGTTGGCGAGCATTTGCAGCGACAGGGAAAGGACTTCGCGCCGCCGGCTTCACGGGAGAAGTTGCTGCGCCGAGTCAGTTTGGTTCTGACGGGACTGCCGCCGAGTCTCGCTGAATTGGATCGGACCGAAGAGCCTTACTCGCAAGCCGTTGATCGCTTGTTGAACTCGCCACATTATGGCGAACACATGGCGGTGTCTTGGCTGGATGCCGCGCGATATGCAGACACCAACGGGTATTTCGGTGATCGGCCGCGGCAAATGTGGTTGTGGCGTGATTGGGTGATTGATGCCTTTAACCAGAACATGCCGTTTGACCAATTCACGATCGAGCAGCTTGCTGCTGACTTGTTTCCCAATTTCACTCGGCAGCAACTGATCGCGACGGGCTTCAATCGCAATCACATGGCAAACAACGAGACTGGCATCATCGACGAAGAATTTCGGGTCGAGTACATCGTTGACCGCGTCGACACAACGATGACGACTTGGCTGGGGTTAACCGTCGGCTGTGCTCAATGTCACGATCACAAGTACGATCCGATTTCGCAGCGCGAGTTCTATCAACTGTTCGCGTTCTTCAACAACTCGCCAGACAAAGGATTGATCACCGCTGAGAATCCAGCTCCGAAGATTTCTGTAACAACGCCTGAGATTGGAGAACGCTTCAGTAAGCTTCAAATGGAAGCCGCAGTTGCTCGTGCAGCCTTTGATAAACTGCGCCCCAGCCTGCTCAAGAAGATGGGAGCATGGGAAACCAGTATTGCGAAGAAGTTGCCTTTGCCGCCGAGCAAGAATCTTCTGTTGCATGAACGCTTCGAGGAACAAGACACAAAACGTGTTGGGACTCTTGGAAACACGCCTCGATACGAAGCAGGCATCCTCGGTCAATCGGCACACTTCGATGCAACCGGACACCTCGAGTCAACGTTAGAAAACTTTGATGCGGACAAGCCGTGGACGCTCGGCTTTTGGGCCAAGCCCGACGGTTCGATGAGTTGCCTGATGTCGAAAATCGAATCCAAGGGACGCCGCCGAGGTTTCGAGTTGCTGCTGCAAAAGGGACGCGTGATTGTCAATCTCGTGCATCATTGGGGAGCCGATGCGATCGAAGTGGTGGCGAGTCAAACGTTGCAGTCGCGCCAATGGCAACACGTCGTTGTCAGTTACGACGGGACGCGAAAGGCTAGTGGCGTAAAAATCTTCATCGACGGCCAACCTTCCACGCTGACAGTTCGACGCGACACTTTGACTGGCGGCATTGCGAACAACGAGACTCTGAAGATTGGCCGCCGCGACGAAGGTTTGGGCTACTACGGAAGCTTGGATGAGTTGCGACTCGTTCAGCAAATGGTGCCGCAGAACAAAGTCGTCGATTGGTATCGTGGCGAGCGATTGGCGGGAATCTTCAAGAAGGACAAGAAATCGAGCAGTGACAAGGAATTCCTCTTTGACGATTACATCGAGCGACAGACTTCTGCGTCTGTGAGAACTGCTCGGCAAGAGATGTTGCGAACTCAAGCGGCAGTTGAGTCGTTTCGCGAGGCGATTCCGACAACGCTGATCATGCAGGACTTACCCGAGTCTCGCAAACGGAAGACGCACGTGTTGATTCGAGGTCAATACGACAAGCTTGGAGAAGCCGTGACCGCCGATGTGCCGGCTGTGCTCCCACCACTTGCCAACGACGTGCGTCGTGATCGTTTGGGTATGGCACGTTGGCTTATGTCGAAAGAGAATCCACTCACCGCGCGGGTGATCGCGAATCGGTTGTGGCAACATTGTTTCGGCGAGGGCTTGGTGCGAACCATGAACGACTTTGGCACTCAAGGCGAGCCTCCGACTCATCCAGCGTTGCTGGATTGGCTGGCTGCCGAATTGCGTGACAGTGGCTGGGACGTCAAACGGCTACTTCGATTGATCGTCACATCGCGGACGTTTCGGCAAGAGTCTCGGTTTCGAAACGGGCCGTCATTCGATCCAGGCAACCGTTTACTTGCCCGCGGTCCCAGCTATCGGATGTCGGCCGAGATGATTCGCGACCAAGCCTTGGTAGTCTCTGGTTTGCTGGAACGAAAGATCGGCGGTCCAAGCGTCAAACCGTATCAACCGCCTGGTTTGTGGGAGGAAGTTTCTTACAACGCCGACACTTCTTATCAGCCGGACACGGGACCAAATCTGTGGCGGCGAAGCGTTTACACTTACATCAAACGGCAAGCACCGCCGCCGGCTTTCTTGGCCTTTGACGGTGTGACTCGCGAAAAGTGTACGATTCAACGAGCACGCACGAACACGCCACTACAGGCCTTGATTCTTTTGAACGATCCGACATTTGTCGAAGCGTCGATTGTGATCGCAGAACGAGCACTGACAAAACAAGCCAACGACACGGATCGAATGCGAAGGCTCTTTCGTCGCATTGTTTCTCGCTGGCCCGACAATGAGGAGATTCGTCTGCTTCAAAGCTTCTTGAAAAAACAACGACAGCGTTTTGAGAAAGCTCCGAAGTCAGCCGCGAACTTGCTGACTGTTGGTGATTCAAAGCGACAGCTTCCTGCGAGTAACATTGAAGTCGCGGCTTGGACCGTCGTTGCTCAAACACTCTTGAATTTGGACGAGGTGATTCAGATCCGATGATGGCGCAATTGGACTCGACAACTCGGCGAGTTTTACTCAAGCAAACCGGGATCGGCTTGGGCAGTCTTGCGCTAACTTCACTTCTGGATGAAGCCATCAGCGCCGACGTTGTCAGTCACCATGCTGCCAAAGCCAAACGCGTGATTTACTTGTTCATGCATGGCGGCCCGTCTCAACTTGACCTGTTCGACCACAAGCCCAAGCTTCGTAAGCGGCACGGTGATGAGTTGCCGCCATCCGTTCGCGGCGATCAACGATTGACGGGGATGACAAGCGGCCAAGAGAAGAAGCCGGTGACGGCATCGTTGTTTTCGTTTGAGCAGCAAGGTCAGTCAGGAGCTTGGATCAGCGAGTTGTTGCCGCACACCGCCAAGAACGTTGACGAACTGTGCATCATTCATTCGATGCACACAGAAGCTATCAACCACGATCCGGCGGTGACTTATCTGCAGTCAGGACATCAACAGCCGGGTCGACCAAGCTTCGGGGCGTGGGCCAGTTATGGTTTAGGCAGCGAGAATCGTGACTTGCCGGCGTTCATGGTCATGATCTCCGACGGCAGTGCGGCTCGGCCTGCCGATCCGCTGTACGCTCGCTTGTGGGGTTCCGGCTTCTTGCCATCGAATCATCAAGGGGTGGCTTTGCGAGCGGGCAAGGATCCGGTCTTGTACCTCTCCAATCCGCCGGGCATCGATACGGCGTCCAGGCGAGATCAGTTGAATGTCTTATCGGCGCTGAATCGTAAGCAAGCGGCTCTGCAGCAAGACCCAGAAATCCAAACGCGGATCGCTCAATATGAAATGGCTTTTCGTATGCAGACGTCCGTGCCTGACTTGGTCGACGTGAACTCGGAAAGCAAAGCAACGCTTGACGCTTACGGCCCTCAAGCTCAGCAACCAGGCAGCTTTGCTCGAAACTGTTTGTTAGCTCGCCGAATCGCCGAACGCGGTGTTCGTTTTATTCAGCTTTACCATCGCGGCTGGGATCAACACTACAACCTTCCCAGTGACCTGCGGCTTCAATGCCAGGACGTCGATCAGCCAGTGGCCGCGCTGATCAACGATTTGAAACAGCGCAGTTTGCTCGATGAAACACTGGTCATCTTCGGTGGCGAGTTCGGCCGAACGACTTACAGCCAAGGTTCGCCAACAGCCACGAACTATGGTCGCGACCACCATGGGCGTTGTTTCACGATGTGGCTTGCCGGCGGAGGCATCAAGCCCGGCATTGTGTATGGCGAAACCGACGATTTCTGTTTCAACGTCGCCCGCGATCCCGTTCACGTTCATGATCTCAACGCGACGCTGTTGCATTTGATGGGCGTCGATCACACGCGGTTGACTTATCGTTTCCAAGGACGCGATTATCGTTTGACGGACGTGCATGGCAAAGTTGTTAAGGGTATTCTTGCTTGAACGTAGCACTGCCGAGATGTCTCAACATGAAACTATTGAAATTCACGTTTCCCATTCTGATCGCATTCGGGATGTTTGTTCTTCCCCTGAAAGGCGAAGATCAGAAACGCAAGATTTCTCTAACTAAGATCGAAGGCCGACATTGGCTGGTCGGGCCCGATGGCAAGCCGTTCTTTGCTCACGGGATTACTCACGTCAACAACAACAGGGCGAAGATCGACTTTGCTAAGATTTCTGAGGCCTGCAAGAAGCTGGGTTTCAATGCTTACGGCTACGGCTGTCCTGAGCAGTTGCGGTCGGATATGCCTTGCGTCGAGAGCTGAAATCACCTCGTTCCCATTTCTTACTACCGCGGCAAGAACGGGGTTAAGTTCATCGACATCTTTGACCCCAAACAGCAGGCTCGACTTGAGGCCGGTGTGAGGGCGAATTGCTTCCGCAGCCGCAAGAATCCTGAGAACGTAATTGGTTATTGTTGGACGGACCTTGGCTCGTGGCCTTTGAAGAATCCATCAGGAAAGAATTGGGTCGATTTTATCCGAGATCTGCCCAAGGATACTCCTGGACAGAAGGCATCCCAAAAGTTTCTTAGCACGTGGAGAGGCGATGACGATATGGCACGAGACTTAGCCTTTCTTCGCCTGATCGCTCGCGAGTATTTCCGAGTCGTCGGCGGAGCGAACAAGAAGTACGACCCTGACCACCTCATCTTCGGTGACCGCTTTGCTTTCAATACTCTGGTTCCGGAAGTCTTGGATGAGATGCTTCCTTGGGTTGATGGCATTGCTATTCAGCCTCCGTTTTGGGGTACGTTTCCAAAGAAGAGACTGGATGACATCTATAAACGCACGGGCAAGCCGATTTTGCTCTGCGATTTTGCGATCCGGTTCAAGGACGGTGACAAGGACATCCGCAGTTGGAAGCCAGCCGCAGATTCCATCGCCGCCGGCAAGGCATATGCCGACTACGTGAAAGCCGCGATCAACACGGATTACATTGTCGGAGTCTTCTGGTGTAACCCCGTTGATACACCGCGCGGGTTCGGCAAGCCCGGCGTGAAACAAGGCTTCTTCGGCCCGGGCTTGACTGAACGTCCAGGTTTGCACGAGGCGGTGAAAGAGTTAAACGCGTATCTAAAGCAAGCCACTCCAAACAAGTAACACGTCGTTTATTAGGGCAAGCGTCCTGCGATCAACCATAGAACTCGATTGAGTGCCTTCCGTTTTGAACTCATCAGCATCACTCAACGAAAGTACGAATCCGGGCTCGACCGACAACGGCTTGCTCGAAGGAATGCGCGCGTGTGACGATAATGCGTGGGCGCGATTCGTGGATGAGTACTCTCCGCTGATCTACGTTTGGTGCAGGAACTCCGATCTACAGCCGGCTGACTCTTTGGATGTGTCCCAACAAGTATTTCAAGCCGTGAGTCGGTCGATAACAAGTTTCTCGAAGCGTGACAGTGAGGGTAGCTTTCGCGGCTGGCTCTTTGTGATCACGAGAAATCTGATTCGCAACTATCTCACTCGCACACTCCGTGGACCTCACCCGCAAGGCGGCACTTCGATTCAGCTTCGGTTATTGCAAGAGCCGGAACTCGTCGATGAAGAGTCTCTGTCGGGGGAAGTATCATCGGCTCGTAACTCGGTGGTGCAATCAATTCTCGACGCAGCACGCGAAAAATTCGACGAGCGTACTTGGCGGTGCTTTTGGTTGGTTGCCATTGAGGGACAGTCCGCGGTCGAAGTTGCCGAACAACTGGGGATGAAACCGGACGCCGTTCGCCAAGCAAAATATCGCGTCACGCAACGCTTGCGACGGGATCTGGGCGATTTTTCCTGATACCCTAATTGCAAATACGACAAGCATTTACCGCAACCAGACAGCAATCTCATCAGACCGCGTGTTGCGCTGTTGTGTTGTTCCTATAGTGTCTTTCCCTGATTCGAGCATACATCGTTCTGGAGTAGCACCATGAAATTGACGTGCCCATCCAAAAGCCAGCTTCGCGAGTTCCTCGAGGGAGCGGTCAGCGACGCTGAAGCCGACGAAATCTCGGACCACGTTGGCGACTGTTCGAGTTGTGATGGCGTTCTTTCAACGCTTGAAAACGAACAAGGCGACGTACTGAACGAACTTCGCAACGGGCTTCAATTCGAGAGCCTACTTGTCGAGCCAGAGCTTCAACAACTACGCAACACGGCGAGGTTGCCGCAAATTGATAAGACCACCACACCCGATGTCCAACCCTCTAATGAAAAGCGAATTCGCGACTACCGGCTTGTCAGGAAGATCGGTGAAGGCGGAATGGGAACGGTCTATCAGGCCATTCATGTTCACCTGGGCAAGAGTGTCGCGCTCAAAATCCTTCCCGTCGACAAATTGCAGTCGCAGCAATCGGTCGATCGTTTCCGCCAAGAGATGCGGGCTGTCGGAAGAGTCAATCATCCGAATGTTGTGAGTGCCTCGGATGCAGGCACTGTTGATGGCCAGCATTTCCTAGTGATGGAATTGGTCGAGGGAGCGGACCTTGACCGAATCATTCATGATCGCGGGCCGCTCGATGTTGCCGACGCTTGTGAGATCGTCAGACAAGCGGCACTTGCCCTTCAGCATGCGCACGACGAGCGACTTGTTCATCGTGATGTGAAACCGTCGAACATCATGCTTGCGGTCGATGGAAGTGTGAAGCTGCTCGATCTTGGCCTGGCTGGTCTCAACAACTCCGAGGTGGAATCTGCAAATGATGTTATTGGCAACGATCGATTGACCTCGTTCGGACAGATCATGGGCACGCTGGATTACATGGCACCAGAGCAGATTACAGCAAGTCCGCTTGTCGATGGTCGAGCAGACGTTTACGCGTTGGGGGCGACGCTCTTTCAATTACTCACCGGACGAACGCCGTGTGGAGATCGATCAGAAGAAACTCCAGAACGCATCGAGGCTGTGCTGCACAACCCGCCGCTCGACATCACATCGTTAAGAAGTGACGTTTCGGAGGAACTTGGGACGCTGCTGTTGAAGATGTTGGCGAAGAGTGCCGACGATCGCCCTCAAACAGCGAGCGATGTTGCGAGTGCGCTTGAGATCTTTTCATCGGATTCAGATTTGGTGGCTCTTGCCGAGGCATGTCGAACCAGCCTCGATATCCCTTCGGCCGACATCGATGTCACTGATGATGTTTCTTTTGTTGTACCTCAAAGCGCGGCATTGAGTGCACCAAAAGAGGTGGTCAACGTAAGAAGGCCAAAGATGGCTGTAGCGCTCTTGGGCTTTGTGTCGCTGCTCGCCGCAATCGTTTACTACATTCAAACCGATAAGGGCATCGTGCGGGTCGAGGTGTTGAACCCAACCTTTAAAGTCACGATTGCTGGCCAAACGGTGACCGTCAAGGAAGGTAGTAACAAGCCAATCGAACTGCGCCCGGATGAACACGATCTTGTTGTTAAGCAGGGTGATACCGAGCTGGTTACGGATGCTTTCGAGCTACGCCGCAACGACAAGGTTGCCTTCAAAGTCCAACTGCTTAAAGGCGATGTTGTCATCACAAAAGACGGAAAGGTCTCCAAGTCGATGCCCTTCCCGGGCAAGAAACCAGTCAAACCCGTGGCGACGAAACCCGATAGCACTCCAATGTCAACCGTGCCAGTCAGAGTCTTGTCTGGCCAAGGCGGTAAACTCACGTTTTCCGTGATGACGCCAGACGGGCGATGGTCGATGACGGGTGCTGACGACAACATCGCGCGGATTTGGGACTTGAAATCAAAACAAGAGACACCTCGATTTGTTCTCAAAGGTCACAAACGCAAGGTTACGTGGGTCTCGGTCAGCGAAGATGGAAAGCGAGCGGCGACGGCCAGCTATGACGGCACCGCGCGAGTTTGGGACCTTACGACTCAACAGACAATCGCGGTATTGCCTGCAGGCCGAACGGGCTCGGGGGCTCTGTATGGAGAAAAAGGACGATCGTACGACGTGTCGCTGAATTGTGTCGCTCTGAGTCCGAACGGACGCTGGGTTGTTACTGGTGATATTCGGATGACAGCGATTCTCTGGGACATGAACGCTGACGAGCCCGAGAAGTCGGCGAAATTTCTAGAGCGTCGTGAGACCACACACTTCAATTACGAAGGAAGTCGCCGTTGGGTTCAGATCAGTCCCGACGGAAAATGGGTCGCCACTGGTAGCGGCGACCATGTCGCTCAACTTTGGAACCTTCAAGCCGAAGATCCAACCGCGTCGCCCATTGTTCTGAAGGGACATAAAAGAAGCATGGTCAACAAAGTGATGTTCAGTGGCGATAGCCGATGGGTTGCGACGGGAGGTTGGGACGAGTTTGCACAACTGTGGGATCTCAAGGCAGCGGAACCGGCGGCATCACCGATCGTCTTATCGGGGCTCAAAAAAGCTCTGTCGTTCGTCCGCTTTAGCGCCAACAGTGCCCGAGTATTTGTCGGTGATATCGCAACCGTTCACATGCGAGAGTTGAATTCCAAACTCGGGACTGTGAAACCGATCGAGATGAAAGTTGACAAGAGTTATCTGCGATCCGTTGTCGTCAGTCCGACTGGTAACTGGGTGAGAACGATCGACACAAACAAGAAAGTTCAATTGTGGGATCTGAATGCGGCGGAACCGGGTAGCTTAGCCAAGATGCAATATCTAAAGAGTCCTCCAGATTACGACGCGACCGCTGTCAGGCGATTCGTGACAATGAACGACGACGCAAAGCTGCGTTGGTGGGAGATGAGGTTCGACGCACAACAGAATGCCGACAAAGAGACCAAGCCAACAGCGAAGGAGAAGTCCGCAATCAGCAAAGTGCTCACGCTTTCTAACCCCAAAGGTGCTCATATCATCGCCATGAGCGACGATCACAAATCGCTGGCGGTTGCTTGGCGCGGCGAACGCATTCAATTGTGGGATGTGGCCAAGAATCAAGCGATCGCTCCGCCGGCTCGAGTCGATTTTGATTGCGCACGATTGGGATTCGCACGGCAGCGATCCGTTGCCTACACCATGGACTTTGGCGGGAAGCTACGACTTTGGGACACTCGAACTGGTAAGTTGATCGGCGAGCCATTGTCTGTCAGAACCGGGGAATCGTCCGGCTTCGCCCCCGACTTTAGTCCCAAGGGTGACCTAATGGTGATGGAAGGTAAGCCTGGTTGTGTGCAATTCTGGGACTTGAGTAACGGCAAGCCGACCGCAATCACTCAGCCTATCGGTACGGATCGTTATCTAAACGACTTCAAGCTTTCCAGTGATGGTAAGTGGTGTCTTGTGCAGACGAGACCACCGTACAACGACTCGAATCGACGATGGAGCGTTCTGGGATACATGATGGTCGGCTCGACCACTGTTTGGGATCCGAAAACAGGGAAGAAGGTTGCAGGCCCATTCACTGACAACATCGACGGCTTTGTCTATTCCGCAAAGAATCAGTTCCTCATGACCTTTGAAAACGACAAAGACGAGATCCAGTCTGAAGCAGTCATTCGCTTCACTGGTGATCAGAATTGGCCCATTGTTCGCCGCATCAAGGTCCCTGCCCGAGCAGCATTGGCGAAGTGGATCGATGACGATCGCCTGCTGATCTTGGGCTCTCAGAAAGGCGTTCGCTTCGGCAAGCCTGGTGAAGTTCCCGTTGTCTACGTTTTACCTCTCAACGAAAAGGAACCGAAAATCAGTGTTGTTTCTCCCAAAGACTACTTCGTCCGCGACGTAGTCCTTACGCACGACGGCCAACATTGGGTTGGCATCGATCCTCGATCGATTTCGTGTTGGAAGATTGGGGACAAGAAACCACTTTGGACGCGAGACTTACCCAGAAAGACAACTCGACGACGCCTGTTAACGGGAGACGGGGACTGGGTGATGTTCCACGTCAGAGGCGGACCAGCCATCGTCTTTACACAAGCTGATGGAGAAGAGCTTTTGCGGAAAGACAAAGTCACTTACGCGGAAACGAAAGGACCATACGTCTTAATCTGTGACGACAGCGGAGCCGAAGTTTGGCGAGATGAAACGAGTTCATCAAATAGACCTGCCATCATTCGGCTCGATCTGTCTTCGTCTGCGCGGTAGAATCGTGGCGTCAATTCAAGATTGATTGGTAGCCATGACGCGGACACATCAAGTTTCACGACGAACTGCTTTGCAGGCCGGCACACTCAGCGGGATGGGGGTAACCTTGCCGCAAGTGTTGGGGTGGCAACAGGCTTGTCAGGCAAACGAGCAGGCTTCCGCATCCGCAAAGTCAGTGATCCTCCTGTACATGACTGGCGGACCAGCGCAACAGGAAACCTTCGATCCCAAGACGCGATCGGGTGACGGTTATCAAGGCGAATACAAACCGATTCCCACCAGTGTACCCGGCACACAGGTGTGCGAGTTGTTGCCGCTGCTTGCAAAGAATGCCCATCGCTACTCTATTCTGCGATCGATCTGGCATGAGTCGAATGATCATGGGATCGGCACGCACTCGAACCTGACTGGTTTGGACTTGGACCGGAAAGAAAACTCGCTGGCGAAGGCTTTGAAGGATTACAGTCCTTGCGTCGGCAGCGTGGTGTCGTACTTTCGTGGTGGGCAAGATCAGTTGCCTGCCTCTGTTCAACTGCCGAATCGCATTGGTGATCAGAACGCTTTCCAGTGGCCAGGTCAGCGGGCGGGGTATCTCGGTCCCCAACACGATCCCATGATGTTGATCGACGAGAAGTGGAAACCTGGGACGACGCTGAGAGATTTCACATTGCCAGAATCCATTTCTGCTCGCCGATTTCTTGATCGGATGGAGTTGCTTCGAAGAATTCAAACGGCCGAGTTGTCGTCATCCGCGCCCCAGAATTACTCTCGCTTCCAACAGCAGGCGCAAGATATCCTGAGTTCTCCTACGGCTTGGAACGCTTTTGACTTGAAGTATGAAAAGCCACAGATGATTGATCGCTACGGCGATAATCGGTTTGGACGCAGCGCATTGGTGGCTCGGAGGTTGGTAGAAGCGGGAGTGAATGTCGTCACAGTCAGTTGGATGCTGAATCACTCGACCGAGAATTTCGATACGCACATGAATCACTTCAAACTGATGAAGAATCTCCTTCTACCACCCGTTGATCGAGCGTTCGCGGCGTTGCTAGAAGATCTTGACGAACGAGGCCTGCTTGAGACAACAATGGTGGCTTGGACGGGTGAGTTTGGTCGGACCCCGAAGATCAACAAGAACGCGGGTCGCGATCATTGGGGACCAGTCTACAGTACGGTCTTGGCCGGAGGCGGAGTCCGCGGTGGACGAGTCATTGGGAAGAGCGACAAAATCGCTGGCGAACCAGTTGACGAGCCACACCACGTGTCCGATTTTGTCGCCACGATTTACCATGCACTCGGCTATAGCCAACAAACTCGCATCAACGACGCCGACAACCGACCGCACGACATCATGTTCGGGGCACCGATCGAAGGGCTGTTTTAGGATCAATGCCACGGGAGTGCGCGTACACGATCAGCGAGCTGCTCACGAAGCGGGCCCTTCGCGGCTTCTTCGAGATACTGTTTCGACTCCAGCAGCCCCGGGTTCGCTTCGTATCGGTGCAACGCGGCCTCGAAGTCAGTCAGTGCCTGTTCCAGATCTCCCACGTGCATGCGACAAGCGGCGAGTTGATCACGCATTAGGACGGCACGCCAAGATTTGATGCCGTCAAAGAAGCTGATGTCAACAGCTTCGTGCGCGGCCACCGCATCGTTCCATTGTTCAAGATCGTGAAAGCAGTGCGCCTTGTAGATCGCCGCCCACATGTTCTGGCCGTCCAGTTCGAGTGCCCTTTCATAGGCACGGATGGCTTCATCAAGTTGACGAAGCTCGTAATGCGAACGTCCAAGATTGGAATACAGTTCCGAGATATCGGGATTGACTGCAATTCCCTCGCGGCAGACATTCAGAGACTCATTGAGCAATTCCGTGCGTATTGGATCCTCATTGTTGAGTGTGTCGGCACAATGTGTTAGCGAGACTGCCATCGAATGGTAATGCCAAGGCCATTGGTCATCATACTTCAACGACTCGCGATAGATTCGACGTAGAACATGCCATCCTTTCGGCTGCTCCAAATACATGCAGTCAGGTTCTTGATGGATTGCCAGACGCCGCAGCTTTTGATCGGGCGCCATGTTGATGTCAGGAGATGTTTGCAAGAATTTCGTCAAGCTCATCGAGCCAACTCGCTCCGCAGTCATCAGCGAGTTTTTGCGCGCTTGATCTTCGAGCCATTGATCGAAGAACCGTAGTTTTGCTTCCCAATTTTCCGGCGTCGTAGCGCATCGCAAATCTTCCGCCGCCAGCTTTTCCGGCTTGTGATGTTTCTTCCGCCGACCGCGGTCACGCTGGTCCTGCAATCCGCGGCGAACGGGATTCGCATGTCCTGGCAAAGTTCTTTCTCCTCATTTGAGCAAGAAAGAATTATCGTCAGATTCATTCCACGGTAGTCGAACTTCAATCTTACCCGTCTGCCAGTTTAACGTTGGACCATCATGACAGCCATTACTGTGCTTTGTTGCGATATAGGGGTGGATTCCAGCCATCCGGCGCGTCGTACGGTTTGACTCCGTATGCGTTCGGTGGGATCGGATGGTCTTCCGCTTTGAGCAGCGGCAGGTCATCCGGAAGGTGTTTGATCTTCAGGTCCCTGAATTGGACAACCGTATCGGAGCCCGCAAGGACTTGCAGCGCTAACACACCTTCAAGCTTTCGGTGTTCTTCGTCGAAGTCAATCACTTCCGTCCTAAGACGCCCATCGATCCAGTGTTGATGGTGATTGCCCTTGACGACAATACGATAGAAGTGCCAACCAATCGCCGAGAATTTGTTCAAAGGCAACTTGCCCACGACCCAAGCGTCACCATCCTCATCGACAATCACTCGCTCACCAGCGTGAGCGATCAGGTTTCGACCTTGTTGCTCGAACAGCATGCCGTTGTATTCGGCCTCGGTCGAGATCACGTCACACTGGTATCCGGTTACGGAATCAAGTGCGAGGTCAGGCCGTGATTTGCCTCGATATTGGATGCCACTGTCAGCATTGCCCGTCATTTTGACTTGCACGCGCAATTCGAAGTTACGGACTGTCGAGCCCGTCCAAGTCACGGATCGATGCTGCTTCAACATATCGTCAGTCTTGCCAGTCAACACGCCGTTCTTGATCGACCAAACTCTTGAATCGCCAAACCATCCGCGCAAACCATTGCGTCCGAGTAGATTCGTGAATCCATCGCGGCCAGGCTTTACAGTGACGGCGGCGGAAGCTTTCGGATGCGGCTCTGTAGAAAGAGTGAATCTGCCCTTTAACGGGTCTAACGCCCCGCCTAGCTCGGCGACTTTTTTGTCAGTCCGTTCTCGCATAGCCTTCAAGGTTTCTTCGTGCTTCGGATCTTTGGCAAGATTCACCAATTCATCGGGATCGTTCTTCAAATCGTGAAGGAACTCGTAGTTGTCATGATCGAAGTAACGCACGTATTTGAAGTTCTCGTTGCGGAGTCCCTCGAAAGCTGGAATTCGAGAACGCACGGCGAAATGTTCATGAAAGGTCTCAGTACGCCAATCATCCGGTTGCCCTTCATTGACGATTGGTTGAAGGCTGCGTCCTTGATAGCGGTCGGGGATCTCGACGCCAGCCCAATCTAAAAAGGTCGCTGGCAAGTCGACGTTCAGCGCCATCGCATCGGTGACTTGGCCTTGTTGATCTTTAGGAACGCGAGGATCGCAGATGATCATGGGGACTCGCAACGACTCCTCATAGTGCGACCACTTTCCTGCGAATCCACGGTTGCCCATGTGGTAACCGTTGTCGGCGGTATAGACGATGATCGTGTTCTCCGCCAAGCCAAGGTCTTCTAGCACTTTCATGAATCGACCGATGGCTCCATCGATTCCGCTAACCATGCGATAGTAGGCTCGCATGTTCGTCTGGTATTTCTGTGGAGTATTCCAACGCCAGAAGAATCGTTCACGATTAATTGTCGTTTTGAGGAATTCCGGCTGGTTCTCAAAGATCTTCGGATCGCTCAATCGAGGCTCGTCAATGTGCCGGTCCTGATACTCACCGTCAATCTCGCGTGGCCACGGAAAGTGTCCAATACCCGGCCGGCGATCACCGTCCTCGGCGTGACAGGCGTTGAACCACATGTTCAATGCAAACGGCTTGTCCTTGGGCTGATTCTTGATGAACTTAATGCCGCGATCGACAATCAACTCGGTTTCGTGACGAAGCGTGCCGTCTTTCTGTGGCTTGTAATAAGGCTTGCGACCGATGGCTTCGAACTCGTCAAAGTGGGCCGAGTTTCTATAGCCGCGAGGCATCTTGGCATGCCACTTGCCGAAGTAACCCGTGCGGTATCCGTTGTCTCGTAAGATGTCGGAATACAACTCGCGAGCGACGTCGGCCCGCGTGAGATCGGGGTTGCCGGGAGTTCCGTAGCTGCGGCCATAAAGACCGGTGAGGATCGTTGTCCGACTCACCCAGCAAATCGAGTGGCTGACGAATGCATAGCGGAACCGAGTTCCTCGCTCGGCCAAAGCATTGATGTTGGGTGTCTTCACGATCGGGTTGCCATAGCAACCGAGTGTGCTCGAAGTTTGGTCGTCAGTAAAAAAGAAAACGATGTTCGGCTGTTTGTCCGCAGCTCGAGTGACATTGGCAACAATCAGCACCAGCGTGATTGCGCCGAGCAGGTTGAATCGGTTCATGTCTTAGAGGCCCACCAATGATACAAGGAAATGAGTGTTGGCTCGCGATCCTATCAATCCAATAGATAGGCAGATACTGAACTGTATCCATATATGTACTTATGTCACTTATTGATCGAAACACCCTTTGACAAGAACATTACTTCGCGATCATTGTTGAGTTTCTTGGCCGGCATCGCGCGGTCCTCGTTGACTTGGCTCTCGAGCAACTTCAACAACTCGTTGACCTTTGCCGTTCGCCTTTGACGGTACTTGAATAATTGGTTGTCGAATCGCATTATTCACTCAGCAAGTATACTTCTATTAGTCTTCTGGAAATCGAATTGCTGAGACCGCAGCAGGACAGACGACGATTGGAAAATAAGTGGCGGATGAATACTTAATGTTCCCGCGGTCGGCAGAGAAATCATTGCAGTCTGGGTACATCATGATTCGTTCTATACAGCTCCTTGTCGCAGTTGCTTGTGTAAGTTGGGGTACGGTATCAGCCGAAGAGGGTGTCGTAGCCGTCGACCAACTGGAGAAAGCCGTCTTTCGCCGAGTTCCTGGCCCAGCCGGAAAAGGATCCTGCTTGACGACAGGAAAGGGTGGCAGTTGGAACAGCCAGTATGTGGGGTCGCCAACCGTTGTCTTTGACGATGGAAAGTATTGGATGTGGTACGTCGGTGGCCATCAAACCGACGATGCTGCGTATCCTTACAAAGTAATAGAGCAAATCGGTGGTGCGACCAGTTTGGATGGTTTGACCTGGAAGCCGCTAAACAATGGCAAGCCTGTGCTGTCGCTAGGACCGGAAGGCAGCGCCGATGATCGCGGTTTGGCTCACCCCTATGTACTGAAGGTGGGCGACCGGTTCTTCATGTGGTACGGAGCCATCGACGGCCGCAGCGCCAAAGACTTGGGGCTAACCCCACAGCATGTTCGCATCGAGCAGACTTGCTTGGCCAGCAGTCGTGACGGTGTACATTGGAAACGCGAGAACGAGGGCCGTCCCGTGATGCCGCTGGGCAAGCCGGGCAGTGTCGACAGCATCCAAGTGACCGGGATGCACATTCTCAAGGTAAATCGTTCGGGCGGCAACATCTTCCGCATGTGGTATGGGGCTTACAACGGAGACCACACACTCGCGGTGGCCGAGAGCAATGATGGCTTGAAGTGGAAGCGGACTCACGGCGGCAAACCGATCACCGGCTTGCAAGGCGGCGCTCAAGGCCAGTTGGGGCCGAGCGTTCATTTTGACGGGAAGCGATATTTCATGCTGTACTGCGGCGATGTCGGCGGGCAATGGAAAACATACTCAGCCGTTAGCGACGATGGATTTCATTTCCGCCAACTCAACAGTGGCCGACCTGTATTGGGAACGCCGCAGAAAGGCAACTTTGATACGGCGGGAGTCGGTAAGAATCACTCGGTGCACGCCAGCCAGATGATCTTCGCCAAGGGGCGGATTCGGACTTGGTATACAGGCGAAGAGTCGCGGCCCGCACATCACCAAAGGATTGGACTGATGGAAGCGATCCTTTCCGCGAAGCCAACTCAATGATCATCGTTGCCGTTCAGGAGGTTATCGGAAGAAAACGGGGTGGCTGGGGTCGAGTCTTCGAGCCCCCAGATGTATACGGCTTTTTGATTTAATGAGCCGCGACGCGTGAGCGGCCGGGTCTAGCCATCGGTAGCGAAACTCGTCAAGAGTTTCGGCATTCGAGGGTAAACGCCGAAAGTTTTGACAACTCTCGCTACAGAGTAAGTGCCATAGAACTTACGGCTCACAAGATTCGGCCACCCTTGTTCACCAGCAAGGACTGAAGTGTACTCTGCGGATGTCACTGTGGACACTTATCAATAAACGCGTGGCTGCTGAGGTCGCGGTCCGAAAGCGGTAGATAGTATGTCCAGTCCGCAGCTTCGTAGAGCAGTACTTCGTCGATGGCATCGTGGCGAAGCAGGTCGCAGATGATTTCCTCGCGACGTGGCCGCTTGAGTTTGAAGTTTTGGCCGCGCAGTGTTTCTTGAGCCTCATAGAAAAAACTCTTTGGGCCGCGATAAGACGAGCCGCGGTTGTTCGCGAGATCCTTGATCGCTCGCTGAAGGAACGCGTCCAACGGGGCCTTGTCCGGCGCGAAGCGGATGCCGAGAAACACGGGTTCGACGCGCAAGCCTGTCAGATCGACCATCGCCATGCCTTCGCCAATTCCGGGAATATGGTTCAAGCTGCCTCGGATATGACGGTAGTAGTTTCGTCCATAAACGCCGCGATCCGGCTTTTGCATGTCCGCCAGCGCATCTTGCGTGCCGAGAATGACAGACTCGCCTTCCGGAATGACGGCGCGAATCCGTGTCTTGGGAAACGACTTTTCCAAGTCAACCAGTAACGCGCGCACGCCGTCGGCGATTGCTTTATTCCGTTGATAACGCCACACAAGGGGACTCTCTTTATTCTGGCAAGGTCCGATCCATTCACCCTTTTGGAAAGTCGTGATTTGTTCCACCGGCGCGGATCGAATTCGATCGTGATCCGCGAGCGAAATCGGAGCGAACGCCCGGTCGATTCCGTAGTGGTAATAGTTTGTGCCCTTGACCCGATAATGAGCGAGCGGGCGAACGCCATGGACGCCGTCGGCGGTGGAACCGGACAATTGAGTGTGAGATCGCGTGTTGATAATGATCTCATCGAAGGCATCGTAGGCGAGAATCTTCTTGAGTTCCGCAACAACGAACTTCCTCGCCGCCGGGCGATTGAAGTCCGTCATCTCCACCGACCAACGCGCGCCGCGATCGATCACCAGTGTCCCGTCTCCCAAACGCCAATGCTTCTCCTTTGTCTTTCGGAAGTAGTCGACGCTCTTTTCGATCGCCTGGAATTCGGTGTGATACAAACCAGTCTGCGGAATGCCGACAACCCGAGTGGCTCGCGCTTCCGGACTGTCACCGTTCAGCGAACAGTAAACATTCGACCGGCCAAGTCGATTGCCGGCCGCGGCACGAAGCGTCACGTCCGGAACAACAGGCAACTCAACTTTGTCTCCGTCGTTGCTCGCGGATCGAAGCAACAGATAACGATGTGAATCGGGCACCTTGAATCCATCAATCGTGAGGCGATCTCCTTCGAGTCGAAACCGCGCATCCTTGAGCCGAATCCAGTTCGCTTCCACTTTCTCCTGGATGTTTTCATACAAGACCAATTGGAAGTCGCCATCACTTTGCCTAACCAGCACGAACGATTCTTCATCCAAAGGTGGCACTGGTGACGCTACCAGCTCGAAGTCATCGGGACTTGCCTGCGCTCCAGCGAGGCCGCCGATCTCGATGGATTGCAGCGTTGCTTCGTCAGCCTTACCCATGCGGCGAAGAATCTCGCGATAATTCGCAAAGCTCACCTGATCAGAGTGATAGTTGACCGTCGGAGTCGCTCCGGGCAGAAAGCCCCAGAGCCAAGTTCCGTCGTCAGCAAACGCGGGGACTTCGTAATACTTGGTCAACGCCGCTTCAAACGGGCGAAAACTGGCCGTCAGCCGAATTCCGTGCTCCTTCGCGCTAGTCATGAACATGCGGTCAAAGACAGTGTCCATTCGCAACCGCATCAGCAAGCCCAACCACTCGTAACTTTTCAGTGGAGCCGTCTTCCGCATACTTTCGTTCAGCGCTTTAGAGTCCAAGATCGCGCGAGCCTGACTTCGAAAACGTGCCCATTCTTTCTCGCCGTAAATCTTCGGGTCAGCAATCAACGGAAACGCGCTTTGCCAAACGATTAAACGCGTGATGCCCTGAGCTTGAAGTCGGCGGAAGTATTGATCGAAGCTGTCTTTGGTCACCGGACGAAAGCGTCGTTCTGACGAGTCCCAGAAAATCCGGATCAAGTCGTCAACAAGATCCGACACATACGAGATAGGCCGATTCGGCGGAGCCGGCCGCACGTTAATCCGCTGCTGTTCGATGCTCTTTCCGTTGCGTTGAACAGAGATTTCAAGAGAAAGTTCCTCGCTTGCATTCGCGGCCGACTTGATGTTCAGAAATCCTTTTCGAGACAGCGTGATCTGTAACCCACCAACGGTCAGTTCTTTGCCGTTTGCCAGAACGAGTTCCATATCACGCGCGGTGAGTATGACTTGGTCGCTGTCTGGAAGCGTGCCCGAGAACACCGGCCAACTCCGCGATCCACCGACAACATAGGAAAAAGGAACTTCAGTATTCCGCGCCGATAACACAGAGCTTGTTTGATCGTCGGCATACAATTGACCGCCGATCAACAATAGCGACGCCAGTAAAACAACCTTTACGATTGCGTTCATAGCTTCAACCTTCTTCTTGTTGGCTCCGACAGGATTTCTGATCTCGCGGCAGCAATGGGATTCTGGAGGCCCCGCGATCATCTGTGGTTGTTGTGTTACAATTGGTGATGAGCTAACGCAAGTCACTCGGCCAAGGAAGCTTTGAGGTGACGCTTTCTTAGAGCCTTATCATGCGACAACACCAGTAGAAGATCGGTCGTTAATATAATGGTTGCTTCTGTGTCCGTGTATTTGCAACGAACGACGTTGGCGAGTCTTATCGGCTTGTTTTCGATGTGCCTGCTTCATGCCGATGATGCGCAGCCTCGCAGCGCAGCTTTTTTGAAGAATCGCCCGAAGACCTTTCGAGGAGAAAATCGAATCGTCTGGCAAGATGTCGAACATCAACCGGACGATGATGTCTTCTATCAAACACGAAAACTCTCGTTTCGTGGAAAGAACAGAACGAATGAATTCGCATGTCGAGTGAACGGCGATCTTGAGCCGCTCAATCGCTTTGTCCGTTTGAAAGCTTCTGGTCGCGTGATCAACCCAAAGGTCACAACCGATTCCAGCATCGATGCATCTTCGCCCGCCAGTGTAGCTCGCGGACTAATTAAGCCAAACATGAGCGACCGGGAAAAGGCACTCGCCATCTGGTACTTCTTGGCAGATCAGTTTTACTGGCGAAGCAATCCCAGGGACTTCGTTCCTCGCCAGACGACGAACCGCTGTGATCCTGTCGTCTTGTTGAACTGTTATGGTTACAGCGAGTGCAGCTTTCTTGGACCACTTGAAGCCGCCTACTGGCGAGCCGCCGGATTGAAAGCTCGCAAAGTTCGCAACGGACCAAAGGGGAAAATCTTTCATAGCCTGGGAGAAGTTTACTACGACGGGGATTGGCATCTGTTCGACTTGACCGAGATGGCGTTCTACCTTGAACGCGACGACAAGACGATCGCCAGCGGTCAGGACATTTGCGACGATCCAGGATTGGCCCTGCGCATGGTAGGACGTGATGGGCTCAACCCGTCACACCAACGCGGCGATTATGTCGCATCGAAGTTTGGGCAGATGTTCGGCGGTGGCACAACTGCGTTGCCGGGTGATCGCTATTTGGGATACACCTTTCCGCCAGCTCAAACGATGGGCGGCACACTGGCGGCCGGTCAAACCTTTCAACGCAATTGGAGCAACGAAGGCTTCTTTTGGAATGCGTGGGAAGGCCAGAAAGAATATAGCATCGAAGAAGAGAAGCACGCGCGACTCGAACGATTTCCAGAGTTCTTTGGCAACGGCGCAACGACGCTCGCATTGGGTGCTCGCCAGCGGTCGTTCACTGTTTCCGTGAACTCACCTTACCCAATCCTCGATCTCGCGCTCGCGGGAACTTTCTACCGACAATCGAACAACGACGAAGTGAAGATTGACTACTCGGTAGACAGTGGGCAGAACTTCTTGCCACTTACCGAAATCACGAAGACGGGCCAGCAAATTCGAGTAGAGACCGAGCAGCCGATCTTGCGTGGCATGTATAAGCTGCTCGTGCGATTCACGTTTCGGGCGAAAGATGGCAGCCTTTGCGGTATTGAGAACGGGACTATTCGATGGCGAACGCAATTGAATCCGCGGAGCTTACCAAGTCTGACACTTGGACCAAACAAGATTCAATTCACAAGCCAATCTCAGCAAGGCGCCGTTGACGTTGATTACGGAATCACCGAGCGGCATCGGCTCCCTCTCTCTGTCACTTGGAAAAACCTGCGAGGCAGCGGGTTGGACGCCGTCTTTCTTGCCGAGACAAGCAATCAAACCGTCATCCCGTTGAGTGTGACAAACAAGAGCGATCAAAGTGTTAGTCTGCGGCCATCGGTCACGCATTCTCCCAAGGGATGGTCATTGAGTTTCGCTCAGCAATCAATTTCGCTTGCCGCCGGACAAACGCAGAAGTTGTTGCTGACATGTCATCCTCCCGAGAATTGTCAGGAACACTGTGTTGGAGCGGAAATTGACTTGCGGCCTGATGGGACAAGATTTCCTTTGCAAACAGCCCGCAAACGACTGTTAATCTGCGCGATGCATGGCAGCATGACTATCCAAGCCGAGCGAGCGGAATCCAGTAACTTTGTTGCTATCAACGATCCCAATGCTGTGGGTGGTGTATGCCTCGCGCCGAATGACAAGCAGACCGATCCAGGCAAGACATCGTATTCGTTCAACGTGCATCACGAAGGCGACTATTATCTGGCGGCTCGCGTTTTCGAAACCGCAAAGTATTCACGCGAAGCAACACACCGATTCGTCATTGATGGTGAAACGACTCGAAGCCTTGTGATGAAAGAACAATTCCGGTTGAAGCTCGATCACTATTCGCGCCGCTGGCATTGGCGAATGCTGCGCACACCGATCCACATGAAACCAGGCAAACACAGCATCGAGGTTTTCGGCCTCAATCCCAACTGCCGGCTCGATGGCTTCGTGTTGGCGACGAACAAGGAACTGATCCTAAAGACGCTATTCAATCCACTATTCTGCCCTGCTGGTTTCGATGACGCATTGATTGAAGCGGGTGAGAAGTGAAGCCTCGCGGCCGAAGCAAAACGCTACTCAAGACTTACGTTTCGAGTTATCCGCGTCAGTTGGTCTAGACGCATCCTGGTGTCTGTTTAGAATTCGCGTCCTTCCCTCCCCCATCTCCCAGTTTCCTTCCGTCAGCTCTAGGAGCACTCGCGAATTGAAGCTTACCGCGAGTGATGTGTTAGCATGGGCATCCGGTCAAACGCTCGGCGTTTTCGAAGCTTTTTACTGCCCGCATTCTCTTCCAACAAACGCCGCCAACAAACGCCGCCGAAGGGTCTCTGCGAGTTCTGCAATCGAAGCATTGGAAGAACGCGCGCTGCTGGCAACATTCCAACTATCAGCGGAACTGCTCGACGACGAAGACGGCGGCTTAAGACAAGCAATCTCGGAAGCGAACTCGAATGGCGAAGATGACGAGATCACTCTCCAAGAAGGCGTGTACTCGCTGTCGATTCGCAATTCGAAGAAGCCCGAGAACGCGAATCTTGAAGGGGATTTTGATCTGACGGAGGCCGGGCAATCGATCGTCATCACTGGGCAAGGTGCCTCGCGGACGATTATTGATGGCGAAGGCATCGATCGGCTGTTTCATGTGTTTGAGGGTGTCAATGTCACGTTGCGAGACCTCACGTTGACCGGCGGTGTTGCCAGGGACAACGGTGTGTTGATCAAGCCGGCTCGCGGTGGGGCGATTCTGAATGCGGGCGGCGATTTGACGCTGGACAATGTCTTCATCATCTTCAACAAAGCCGTCGGGCGAGACGGACGCTCGGATGGGACGGGAGACCGTGGTGGCCGCGGGTTTGGTGTGGAAGGCGGCGGGCTGTACTCGCTGGGTGGAAGTTTGACGGTCACCGATTCCGTGATTCAGTCGAATCGTGCAATCGCCGGCGATGGCGGGGATGGTGGAAGTACGGATGCTGGCGGCTTTGGCGGAGACGCGTTCGGTGGTGGTGCGTTCATCGTTGATAGTCAAACAGAGATCACCGATTCGGCAATCACTAACAATCGACTGCTTGCCGGCAAAGGCGGTCAAGCGGGCTTTGCAAGTCGCCATGGCCGCAGGTCGAATTTTGGTGGAGTCGGCGGGAATGCATCGGGCGGCGGCCTCTATATTTCTGCCGCCGATGCCGAGCTTTCAGACATTATTGTCAACAACAATCTGGTACGTGGCGGCAACGGTCGTGGTGGTACTGGTGGCGGAGACGGCGGCACGGCATCGGGCGGTGGATTGTTTCATGCGGCAGAAACTCTGACCATCAACGGTGGCCTCATCGAAGACAACTTGGCTCGCGGCGGCGATGGCTCGGGCGGCTTCTCGAGAACCCATGGCGGTGACGGTGGAGTCGCGATGGGAGGTGGAATTGGAAGTGCTGGCACGTTGGAAATCAATGAAGCGTCGATCTTAGACAACATCGCCAAAGGTGGCCGCGGCGGCGCTGGTGGAGTTGGCGTGTACCGTGGCTCGGCAGCGTTTTTCAACGGCGGCGACGGTGGCAACGGCGGAGACGGTCACGGCGGCGGTCTTGGGGCCAGCGGAATTCTGACGGTCACCAACACGTTGTTCGCCGATAATCAGGCACTCGGCAATCGCGGCGGACAAAAGGGACCTGGAGCCTTGGAACGCGGTGGAAGATCGACAAGGCCAGGCGACCCCGGCGATCTTGGCAAGGGGCACGGTGGCGGACTGCACACCGAGTTGGAATCAGGCCGCCTCCGAAACACGACGGTTTCCGACAACCGCAGCGATCACGAAGGCGGCGGCATCTGGAACAACGGCCGATTGAACATCTTCAGCTCAACCATCACCGTCAACATCGCTGACATCGGATCAGGCGTTGTCAGCGGTGAATCGGCAACGACGCTGTTGCAGAACTCGATCGTGGCCGCCAACAGTGGAGCCGCGGACTTAGAGGGAAGCTTTCGCCCCGTGAGTCTCGCCAATGTGATTGGCAACGTTGGCTCGGCAACGGGCTTAGTCGACGGCGAGAATTCCAATCACGTCGGCTCGGCTGAAGCCCCCATCGATCCGCGTTTGCGACCGCTTGCCGACAACGGCGGTCCGACGCTGACTCACCTGCCGCGACAAAGCAGCCCGGCTGTCAATGCCGCCGATCCGGAGACTTCCGAGGCCTTCGATCAACGGGGCACCATGCGGTCGGCCAACGGTCTACCCGACATCGGCGCTGTCGAACGCCAACTGAACCCAAACGTCGAATTCGCCGTTCCGGAACTTGGTGAACCGGCCATCTTGTCGATCTTCATCGATGGTGACGATTTAGTAATCCGCGATTCTCCATTCAGTCGGCGAGCCGCTGGAGGCGAGGTCTCCGAGTTCTTACGTCGACCGTTCGATACAGTCGGTCGGCTGAACATCACTGGCACAAGCGGTAACGATTCGATCTTTGTCTCGTTAGCTCGCACGCCGATCCAATCATCATGGCTGCGCTTTGATGGCGGCGACGGTGACGATGTGCTCACGATCTTCAGTCTCGGGCCATCAACACCCGAATTGACTCAGCACTACAGAGATTCAAGCACGCGAGTCATTGACATCGACGGAAGTTTGATTCGATATTCGAATGTCGAACGAGTTGAAGATTTCGATACACCTCGCGAGCGGACCTTCAGGTTGAGTGCTGGCGATGACAGTGCGACTCTTTCCAAAGAGGGATTTGACGATTTCGCAGTCTTCAATATCGATGGCGAACCAACGTTTGCGTTGACGATGCCCATCGATCGCCTGGGGATCGACGCTCAAGCCGGTGACGACAACATCACGGTCGACGTCAAACCATCAACGCTGGGACGATTCGTCATCGACACCAGGGAAGTCGTCGTGATTGCCGGCGATGGAGACGATGTCATCGACGGATCTGGGTCGCAGCAGTCACTCTTTCTTAATGGCGGTGCTGGCGACGACTTGTTGATTGGCGGAATCAGCGCTGACTTGCTTGCCGGAGCTCACGGCGACGATACGCTTGAAGGCCGTTCGGGAAACGACCACCTTTTCGCCGGCCACGGCAACGACATCCTTCTCGCTGATGGCGGCCAAGACTTGCTTTACGCCGATCACGGCGATAATCAACTCGATGGTGGCATTGGGAGTGATGTCTTCTACATCGACACACATCCGAGCCGTTTAACAACCGTCACTGGTCGTGCGGGCAACGATCGCATCTTAGCCACTGGTGATGGAGACGTTGTGGTGACAGAGAGCGAGTTGCTCGGTTGGGGTGTCGAGTTTTCGGGCATCGACGCCGCGTCATTGACAGGCGGGGCGAGTGCCAATCGGATCGATGCCAGTTCCGCCAACTTCCCTGTTCGCCTTAGCGGAGGCGGCAAGGATGAACTTATCGGCGGCAACTTCAATGATACTCTTCACGGCGGCACGGGCAGCGACGTGATCTTGGCTGGTGACGGGGACGACTTGATCTTCGGAGCCAACGGCAACGACGAAATCCGCGCGGGCTCGGGCAACGACCGAGTCCTCGGCGGCGCTGGCAATGACCGCTTGATCGGCAATGGCGGCGACGATCAACTTCACGGCGGACTTGGAAACGACATCCTGTTAGCAGGCGGTGGAAACGATCTCGTCTCAGCCGGCGAAGGCGCCGATTTCGTCAACGGCCAAGGCGGCGAGGATCAACTTCACGGTGACTCGGGCCGAGACACCATCGTTGGCGGACCAGGCAACGACGTGATCGATGGCGGCGACGGAACGGATCTCGTCGCTGACTCGGGATTCAGCAGCCTTGTTCTGACCGACGTCAGGGCAAGAGGAGCCGACAGTGATGACTCACTGACGAACATTGAACGAGCTCAATATACGGGCACGGATGGCCCTGATCGCCTCGACACATCGGCGTTCCGCGGGGAGTCAACAGTCATCGGCGGCGATGGCGACGACACACTGGTCACAGGTAACGCAGCCGACCGGTTAGAAGGCGGACCGGGCAACGATGTCTTGCGAAGCAACCGCGGCGACGATGTGTTGATTGGCGGCCCGGGAAATGATCTGCTGCGAGCAGGCTTGGGCGATGACTTTGCCAACGGTCAAGCGGGCATGGACACCGTCGACGGTCGAGAAGGCGACGACATACTGCTCGGCGGCCGCGATGACGATACGATTCTTGGCGGCAACGGCGTCGACACGGTGGCCGTTGCCAATGCATCGCGAGTTCTCTTGTCGGACGTACGGCTTGACGCCGGCGATGTTGACTCGCTAACCGACATCGAAGTCGCCGACATCACGGGCACGCCGGGTTCTGATTTGATCGACTTGCGAGATTTCTCGGGTAACGCAACCGTCGCCTCGGGCGAAGGCAACGACAACTTGACCGGCGGCAGCGGAGTCAACCGATTTCTGGCCGGGCCGGGAAATGATCGTTTGCGAGGCGGAAGTCAGCACGATCATCTGGACGGCGGCGAGGGAGACGATACGTTCGTTGTCTCTAACGGAAACGATACGTTGCGTGGTGCGGCTGGCAACGACCTTTTGCGTTTCCGAGGCGACAATGTTTCGCTGGAACACGAAAGCATGCGATTCTCGACCGTCGTGGCTGAGGAACAAGTCGAGTTCATGCAAGTTCATTCGCTCATCGAATCCGCCCACTTGATCGGTTCAGCCGGCAACGACGTTTTGCAGGCCGACGGATACCGTGGCGATGTGTTGATTGAAGGCCTCGACGGTGACAATACACTTGTCGGTGGGTTTGGACGCGACACGATCATTAGCGGCGAGGGCAACGACGACGTCAATGGAAGACACGGCAACGATTCGATCAGCACTGGCGCAGGAAACGACACCATCCGCGGAGACATCGGCAACGACACGATTCTGTCCGGTGCCGGCAACGACAGCATTCAGGCTCAAGACGGCGCGGATTTGATCAACGCCGGCTCGGGAGCCGACTTCATCGACACCGGTTCAGGAAATGACATCGCCCTTGGCGGAGGCGGCCGAGACACCATCCGAGCCAGTCGCGGCAACGACACTATGCACGGCGGCCCCGGCCCCGACACATTTAGCGATCTGTTCGGCATCAACCGAATCTGCCGAGACGACACCGACACCATCTTCGGCAGTACCGAAGGCGACGTGATCATGAACGACTGCGACGTGGCGTTGCTGCTGGAAGCATTCAATTGAGCAGCACGTCGATGATCGCTGTAAGTTGCAAGATATTTGCCACGAAAAGACACGAGAATGAGGGAAGTGAAGTCTCCAACTCTGTTCGACAAAATATCTTCCCTTGTGTTTGGCCGAAGGCCATTTTTTACCGTAGCCTGGGGCAACGTCCCAGGAATTGTTGCGTAAGAGGGGCGTTTTGGCCGAAGGCCATATTCACTGGTGTTGAGCGAGTGATCTTGGGCCACAGATGAACTCAGATGGGCACAGATCCAGGCTGGGCCATCTGACGGAAACTGTCCCTATCTGTGAACATCTGTGTCAATCCGTGGCCAACATCTGAAGACAGCCAGGCGAGTCCATCCTTGGACTCCAGCCCGACGATTTCGGCTTCGAGAAATTCGATGTCGGCGTTGCGGCGGTGGTAGCCGACCCGTTGGCCAGGCTCGAAGACTCCGACGTATTCGGGTGGTTCCCAGTCTGGCCAGTCGGGGGTGTGAGGCTCGTAGGGTTTTTCGGTTTGCTTGATGAGGTGTTTTGTTTCGTCTAGTTTCTCGCGAGCCTTTTCGAGCCACGTAGCCTGACTCTCCGAGTCGGGTTTATCGTCGGCGTCATGCCCGACTCGGAGAGTCAGGCTAC
>PBMZ01000111.1 GCA_002722955.1 Planctomycetaceae bacterium
ACATTATACATTATATTATATATAGTATACATTATATATATATCATTATTATATATTATATATTATATATTATACATTATACATTATATAATATATATTAATATTATATTATATTATATTATATATTATATATAATACATCATACATCCCCCCCCCCCCCCCCCCCTGGCCTCCTGGGACCACCTTCCGCACCCTCCCCGCCCTTCTTGGGGGGGGGGTCACAAATGGGGCTGAGCCTGGGCATGCGTGCCACTTGTAGTATATATATACACTATGTATTTTTTACTATATGCATATACTAGTACACTATATAATATTTACAATACATTAGTATACTACATACTAAGAAATACGAAATAGTATCTACTAAATATATATTACCTACTTTATACTACTATCTCCCGTCGACTGTATACTGTTCTATAATATACTCAGTATACTAGTCAATACTTGGAGAGGCACACGCAGTCATTCCCGCACTGCGCCGATTCATCTCCACTATCAGCTACTTCTGCTTCTTCAGCAATTCAACCAGCTTCTTGAGTTCGGCGATTTGTTGCTCCAATTCGTCGACTTGGTCCGCCTTCTTCTTCAGAGCATCGATGTCTTTCTTCATTTGCTGAATTTGCTGAAAGGGATTGACGGCGACCGCCGGTTGCAACGGCATTGCTGTGGCGGAAACACCCGAGGCGAAAGAACTACTGGCACTGGCTTTCTTGGCCCACTGCGTTTCTCCGTCAGCATCCTTTAGGGCAACGGCATCGATTTCGTTCCAACCAAGAACTTCTGGCGAGTTCATATAGATCTTCACCTTAGTAATCTTGAACTTAACCTTGATCGGAATCACCGAGATTCCTTGAGCCTCCGAGCGCGGCGTTGGGTCGACACCTTCCCAAACCTCAACTTCTTTGCCTTTCGGGTCGAAGACGGTGACTCTATCAACGGCACCGGGATTGTACGTCTCATGAATCATTACGGCCTTCGGAATGACAGCGTTCTCATACTCCACAGCAAGCCACTCGCGGGAGGCATCGGCTGTTGCTGAAGCCCACGCTGTCTGTTGATCACCGGCACTGAGCGTATCTGGTTTGCCAAGAACTTGCTCTTCACCCCAACTTCGCTTGCCGCTGACGACGATCGTCGGAGTCGTCACAGTTCCATAAGTCGAGCTTGCGGTAGCAGCGACTGCCCACTGAATGGCATTGTCACCGTCTCTCAGCCCAACGGCATCGATCTCGTTCCAATCCGGCACGCTGGGCGAATCCAGATAAATCTTGATCTTCTTAACTTTGAACTTGATGCCTTTCAATTCAATTTTGGCAATACCGCTGCTCTTGGTGGTCGGCACGGGATCTTGTCCTTCCCATGCTTTGATCTCGTCGTCCTTTTCATTGAACACACTGATCTTATTGACGGCTCCAGGAGCGTAGCTTTCGTGAATCTCGACCCCTTTGGGAATCACCGCCTTCTTGTACTCAAGCATGATCCATTCGTTCTGCGAATCGGCCGTCAACGAGGCCCATGCCATCTGCGAATCCTGGCCTGTGGGCGCGTCGGGTTTTCCGACCAATTGAATGGCTCCCCACGGTCGACTGGTCTTCGCGGCTTGAGTCGTAGCGTCTTCCTTCTCGTCAGCCTCGAACGCGTCGACCTTGACCACGCTTGCAAACCAACCAATAGCAATCAGCAACAAAACGGCCACACAGATTTTGCGGTAAGGCGATTTCATGGGATTCCCTCCATTTTTGGTTGTCGTGATGCGGCACCATCATCATTTGGACCAGCGGCCATCATAGTTGATTGAACGCGTCTGTTTCCATGATTTTTTGAAGTCTTTCGTTCAACCAGAAGCCCGCTGCTCAAAGAATTCAAATTCTGGCAAGTAATGGCTGCTTACCTGTATCCCATCGACGTCACATTGAGACGGCGTGTCGAGTTGCTTACAATCGATCGGGCACTTCCATCTTCTCCATTCAGCCAACATTTCCAAACAGCGAATCGATCTTGTGAGATTTCGAAGCGAAAACAAGCCGCCCCCTTACCTCAATCGCCGCGACCAAAAGCGCATGCTGGTGATGGTGGGAATCCTGTGCCTGACCGTTTTCGCGATTCAGCATGCGAAAAAACCCAGCACATGGTATTGGCTCACAGGACGCCCCGATCAAACCACGACAGTTGGACCATCTCGCGACGACATCGATTACACCGTCCGAAAGGAAGTTGGTGACGTCGATTTGAAGCCGGGCGAGTTTATCGCGGTCGCTTCCGATCCTGAGCTGCCGACAATCGAATCGCCGAAAACCGAAACTTCGGACGCGGAATACGACGTTCAAGTTCCCAAATCCGATATCGGTCCTGTCCGAGACAACACAGTCAACATTCGCCGTTCTGAGCTAAAGGGCTATGCGAAATTGTTGGGCAAGACCAACGAAGTCCCGCTCAGCTACCTAGAAAGAGCCGCGCGGCGCGACGTTGCCTACACGGTGCTGATGATCGAATCAGAAAAGTACCGCGGAGAACTGATCACCGTCGAAGGCGAAGTCGCCATCGTGATGGAAAGCCCTTCGTACCTCGAAGGCAATGTCGAGAAGGTTTATGACATCTTCATACGGAACATCGATTCTGGCGAGAACTACTATTGGTTCAAGTGCACCGAGATCCCAGAAGGCTTGCCGAATCCTGCCGACGACGACGTTCGCGATCCCATCCGAGTCCGTTTGACGGGCTACTTCTTCAAGCGAGCAGGCTACGCATCCCAAGGCGGCCTCAGTATAGCGCCATTACTAATCGCCAAGCGGGCGCGCTGGTTCCGTCCAGTAACGATGCAACAACAGAACAACAAAGCGATTCCTTACATCTTGGGCTTCGTCATTACACTGGCGACATTTATTGGTTTGATGGTGTTTACAATGCGCCGCGGTGAGCGAAAGTTTCAACGCGACCACTTAAAGCGTCTCACCGAAGCGCCCAAAGAAGCACTCACCGCTCTCGACGGAGTCCAGGTCTCAACGATGTCTGAGTTCTTTGATTCGTTGGACGAATCGGATTCGACAACACATAAGGCAGCATCCGCTCAAGGAACACCTGAAGGCGGCGCGACAGAGTGATCGGGCTGGAACCTAGATGAAAGCGACCGCTTATTTACTCCAAGCTGCGTTGATCAGCGCGTGGTGGGTCGGCCTTGCTTCAAGTCAGACATTCTTCGGAGCATTTCAATATGATGGAATTTCCTCAACAGCCTTCTGGGCATTCTTTGCTCCCGACATAATCCTGATTGCCGTGCTGTCGACCGTCCGAGCTTATCGCAGTCGTGCGTCAATCGAACTCATTGTATTCGGTGCATTTGCCTACGCCGCTCTTTATTGCTGCAACGCAACGCTACTGACCGGGACCGGATTCCTTCCAACGGGCTTGATGATGGTGGGATTGGCGTACAACGCTTTCCTATGCTTTCACGGATCCCTTTTTCGCGAATCCAGCTCGAAGAACATTGCCATTAATGCTATCAAGACGTTGATTCAAACCACTTGCATTTGGATCCTCGCATTGTCTGTAATCCCGTACATGATTCTTGAGGCGTTTGATTCATTAGCGATGCCCCAATTCGGCATCGCACTTTGTGGCGGCATTGTCTTATTTGTGGCTTTCAGCTCACTCGGTTTGGCAAGTTCTTTCTATATGGTCCGAGATGGGGCTGGTACGCCACTTCCACTTGATCAAACAAACACGCTGGTCGTTTCTGGCCCATATCGTTTCGTTCGCAATCCAATGGCGATTGCGGGAATTGGACAAGGGCTCGCGATAGCAGCCGTTTTCGAATCAATTCCGATCCTCGTCTATTCGTTGGTCGGAGCCGTGGTTTGGCATTTGGTAGTGCGCCCCATTGAGGAACGCGATTTAGCCAAACGATTTGGCGATTCGTATCTGGCTTATCGTGAACGCGTGACTTGCTGGATTCCAAGATTTTAGGAATTCAACATCCCTTTTATTGCAGACTACTGGCCGGGGGGGGCGCCATTAGTTGGTTGGAATATGGTTCAACGTGTAGTACGCCTGCTGGTGCAGCAACGGCAAGTTGTCTTTCGAGCGGATGCCGTTCATGTGCAATTCGTGGACGTGACCGATTTGTAGACCGTCAATGACTAACCGCGCACTTTTGCCGTCTTCACTGACTTTGATGTCTTTGATCGTTGGCGTTGTGTGATCCACTTCAGGACTGCCATACGACGACTGATAAATGTAAGTGTAAGTCGTCAACTTGTACGATTCAGGATTGCTGACGGTGGCGGCATCGACGGGGTGAGTGAACGTCAACTCGAAGCCATCAGGTTTGGCTCGCATTTCGTGGACTTCGAACGGGACCTTGCCTGTCCATTCCAATCGCTCCAAGGCAAAGGGCTTGTTGCCGCGCGAACCCCATCCACGATTCGTGCCGGTGACGAACATCTTTCCTTCCTTTGTCAAATTCATGGCCAAGGTGCCCGATGCGAAACCGGCGCGGAATGGGAACAGGGCACCTTGATAGCGACCGTTGACCTTTTCCAAGAACACGCGCATCACAGTACTCGCGCCTTGATCGCCGACGAAAAGTTGATTCTTGAACGGACCAAACTTCCCGTCGGTGATGTCACAGGTCACACCGCTAGCCGACTTGCCCATCTTCGTGTAAGGGAACAGGATTGCAGTCGGAATAAACTCTGGAATCTTCTCCGCTTCGGTCATGATTCGACTGCCGCTTTTCGGGTCTGCGGGTCGCTTGCCCAGCACGTCCGTTCGCTCGTACCACTTGTTGCCACCGGGGTGACCCATGAACTTGCCCGGGACAAGATGTTTCAAGCCACATGTTCCGTTCCATGGCCCCTGATTGTCAGTGTAGAACATCTCGCCCAAGTGATTGCTGCCAATTCCGCCCGGCGATCGAATGCCGCTGCAAGTGGGAATCGACGTGCCATCGTGATTCACGCGAAGGCACCAACCGCGGTAATGCGTGTTGCTGTTGAAAGAGCCGGTCAAACACAGCACGACCCAGATGTTGCCATCCTTGTCGAACTTCGATCCGAAAGCGTACTCGTGGTAATCGCCTGTGATGCCCCAATCGTCATTGACCAATTCGAACTGATCAGCGATGTCGTCTTTATTCGTGTCTTTGAGTTTCGAGATATCGCAGCGTTGAGTTGCGTACAACCATCCGTCGCGATAAGCCAATCCCAACACTTCGTGTAAACCGTGCGCAAAGCGAGTGAACTTCACGTCGTTCGGTCCACCTTTGTAGGCATTGTCGACAAGCCAAACTTCACCACGACGCGACGACACCGCAATCCGATCTCCGCCCATCGGCTCAACCGCGCCGCCTTCCAAGACAACGCCTTCCGGAATCGGAAACGTGACGATTTTGTAGTAGTCGTCTTCTGTCGGTGGCTTCGAGTCTTGCGCGGACACGACACCAACTAGAAGTGCAAATGCGGCCAACGTGATGAGATACTGTTTCATGATCTTTTCCATACATGAACCGGCGTCTGCCGGTTTGGCGTTAACGAGAAGTGGTTGCCCAATCAATTGTCTGCTTGTTACCAAACATACTTCTGAGTCACCTCGCTCGGCCCACCACCTTTTAGTGGCAGCAGCAACTCGAAGCGACCACTGTCTTGCCGCAAGACTGGTTTGCCCGCGGGGCTTTCGACATGGACGCGGACGGCTTCGTCAAGTGTGAACCATCCATCGCCCGAGTCTTCGATCTTCTTGCCCGCGGCGGCACGGTAGTAAATCGTGCTTCGCTCGGGCGACGAGCGAATCGAAAGTCGCCGCGAAAGCGAAGGCAAATCGTCGACGTGCTTGACGGGTACGATCGCGTCTTCCACCAACGTATCGCCAAAGCGATATCGAAAGATCGGCTGATGCTTTTCGTTGAGTCGATAACCAGTGAACTTATAACCCTGCTCGCGAGCTGGCGCGTTTGGCCAGGCGGAATCTTCGTTCTCGAGCAACGCGAATGGCACGCCGCTTTCCAATCTCATCAGGTTATCACCCAGCGGAGCCTGGTATCCTGGCCCGCGGCCAATCCAGTGTTTGCCGGCGTCGATGAATTGGCCATGCCAAATCAACTTTAATTCAATGCGTTCCGCGTCGAATGCGATGTTTGCTTTCTCTGGATAGCCAACGCCGATGCCGCGTGCCGACAAGCCCTCGATAAAGTTGCGATAAATGATGGGCTTATCCGTCGGTGTGAGCACAATTGCTTGACGAATAATTCCCAACGGAATACCGGCTTTTCCACCATCCTCAAGATACTTCCAAACGGCTTCTCGCTGCTTTCCAACATCGCCATCCAAGATGTCTTTAATCATGGCAACACCAAACGGCCACGGCGCTGGCATCCGAGTTCCAGGCCGATACTTTTGAGGATTCAGCATATAGCGATAGAACCAATCATGACGTAATCGCTTCGTCATTGTCGTTAGATCAAGGGCTTGAATTCCCGTCGCTTTATGCTTTCCAAAGTTATGACATTTGATACAAGCCAGTTTCTTATCACCAACCAGCTGCCGCCCCGCCGTCTTCACACGGTGTATCGGTGTCTCGAGGTCCGGCATTCCGCCCTCTTCCCTAAGATCCACCTTGGCGAATGCTGGGATCAGGTGGCCAATGTTGTCCATACCGAACTTCGGCATTTTAGTTTGCATGTAAGGACGACCGTTCGCGCCGTTGTTCATGACGTTCTTGAACCAGTCTTCACGCAGCTTGTCACCAACCCCGTCAAGTGGTGGTGGCACGCGTCCCTCGTCGCCCATTTCCTTAATCGTTGTTTGAAAGAACTCGTCACGAGCACGCTCGGGCCCGCCAATCTTGTTTCGTGCATGGCACGCAAAGCAGTTAAACGTCGTCATGGTTTGCACGATTCGCTCGGCATCTTCAAGCTCAGGCAACTCCTCAGCCGCGACCACCGCCGCCAAAGCATCACGCTGTGGTTGGCTTAATGTATAACCAGGAACACCGGACACTGGTGCTGTTGCGAGGCAACCGCCGTCGGCTTTCGATAACTCTGCAAATGGCTTAGCCTTGGCCGTGCTGGCAATCTGCTTGTTGTCGACTTTCATGGAGTGGCACGAAGCACAACCGGCTTCCGTGAAGACTTGCTTGCCGACGGGAATCAGCTCGTCGTTCAACACAAAAGGCTCTTCTCCGTCGACGGCTCTGGGCTTTGGGGCTTCTTCGGTCATTGAAATCAAGCCAGCAGCAGCCTGTCGTCGAAAACCGGGAGCTTGGACGTCGAGCTTTAAGATCCATTCCCCACCACCTTGGAAGAATTCTACTTGAATCGCGTGGGCACCGGCTTTCAGGTCGACTTCCGCATTCTTTTCCTGATAAGGATGGACGCCATCGACATTGACGACTTCCTTACCATCAATCAGCAGGCGACTGCCATCGTCAGAGCCCAGGAAGAAACGGTACTTGCCGTCTTTCTTGATGTGGATGAAGCCGTTGTAAACCAAACCCATCGAGTTCTTGCGAGGGGCAACATTTAGGTCGAAACCAGATGACTCGCCTTCCGTCTTCGGCTTTAGCTCCGCAAAATTCGGAAGCTTTTGCCAGTTGCCTTCGTAGTACTTGAATTTCATGTTGGGAGCGAACTCGACGCCTTGCATGAAATAGCTTGCGATCGCCCGGCTGTCTTTGTCGTTCAGGTTCAAGTTCGGCATGCGTCCCGCTGGTCGCGTCTTGTGCGGGTCCTTGAGGAAATCGACCAATCCCAAATAGCTATACTTCTTCTGCAGTTCACCCAACGGCGCGGATGTCCTCAACACTGCCTTATCCTTTCGACGCGGCGAGTGACAAGCGGTACAACCAACCAAATGAAACAGTTGCTCACCATTTCCGGCTTGAGCTTTATCTGGTGTTTGGTTTGCTAAGTCGCCAGTCGACGCCAAGAAGTGCGTCAGCGCTTCTACTTTTTCCGCTCTCTGCTTTTCATCGAGTCCCGCAAACACCGCCGGCATAGTTGTGCCGGGCTTTGTGCCATGTGGGTCGGCAAGAAACTTGCGTAGATAGTTCGGTTGGACGCGTCTGCCAATCTGGTCAAGATTCGGAGCAGTCTTGGTCGAGACCACCGTCTTGAGATTGTCCGCCTTATGACACGACAAACAATTCAACTCGCCCAACAACACGCATCCACCAAGCACACTGGCTTGGCCATCACCATGAAATCGTTCAAAACTCGGGATGATGGAATGAGTGATTCGAGTCTGCACTTCTTCTTGCTCGGCCAGCAATGAGTTGCAAAGTGCCAACGAGCAAACAAAAAGGCTCACCGTCGTTTTTGTGAATGTCATCTCTTATGATTCTCCAAACCTTGGAGGAAGGATCTTTTTTGTTGAACGCGGACACGCAATCGAGTCACAACAAGAAGTCGCAACGAACGCAAGCAAAGTATGCTAACGGAAACCGCCACAACGATCGACCGAACGGACAACAGATCGGGAGCAATTCGTGTTTACGGTGCTCGCGTCCACAACCTATGCAACATCGACGTCGAGATCCCACACAACCAATTCACGGTGATCACCGGCGTCAGCGGAAGCGGCAAGAGTTCCCTGGCGTTTGACACACTGTTCGCAGAAGGCCAACGACGTTACCTCGACAGCCTTTCGACCTACACGCGGCAATTCCTAAACCAACTGGAACGCCCAGACGTCGACTTGATCGAAGGCCTGCCGCCAACGATCAGCATCGATCAACGCAGCAGCTCTGCCAGCCAACGCAGCACCTTGGCAACGATTACGGAAATCTATGATTATCTAAGATTGTTGTACGCTCGCTGCGGCCTTGCCCATTGTCCGAATTGTGGCGATGCGGTCTCGCAGCAAAGTGCCGAAGCGATCGTCGGTCACATCACAGGACTTGATGATCGACGGAAAGTCATGATTCTCTCGCCGCTGGTGCAAGGCCGAAAGGGGCAACACCGTGAAATGTTCGAACGCATTTGCAAAAACGGCTTTGTAAGAGCCCGCGTCGATGGCGAGATCGTTGACGCTTCTTCACCGCCCGAAATCGCGAAGGGCAAGAATCATGACATCGACGTCGTGATCGATCGCATCGTCGTCAAGGAGGGCATTGAAAGTCGACTGCGCGAGTCCGTTGACTTGGCTTTGAAGCACGGCAATGGAAAATGTTTTGTCAGTTGGGAACAAGATGGCGAGTGGCTTGATCGTCTCTATAGCACCAAGTTTGCGTGTGCCGCGTGCGAGGTCAGCTTTCCCGACCTCGAACCGCGTACGTTCAGCTTCAACAGTCCTTATGGAGCCTGTCCCAAGTGCAGTGGTCTGGGTCATCTGGCTGACGAGAAGGATGCAAGCATCGTCTTCGAATCTTGTCCCGAGTGCAGCGGTGCACGGCTGAGTCCGTTTGCTCGATCTGTTCGCGTTGGCGATGTCGCTATCCACGATCTGACGGCAAAGACGGTGGAAGAATCGTTGGCCTTTGTTCGCTCAATCGAAGCCACATTGGACTCGCCTGAGACGGCTGACAACGAAGCCTTGCCTGAAGAACAACGATTGGCTGCCAAAGGCATCATCCCGGATATTCGCTCACGATTAGAGTACTTGGATCGAGTCGGCGTGGGATACCTCTCATTAAATCGCTCGGCGGCAACGCTATCAGGTGGCGAATTCCAAAGGGCTCGATTGGCAAGTTGCCTGGGATCAGGACTGATTGGCGTTTGTTATGTACTGGACGAACCCACCATCGGACTTCACCCCAAAGACACGGGCCGAATGTTGAGTGCGCTTCAAGGATTGCGCGACGCAGGTAACACCGTCATCGTCGTCGAACACGATTGCGACTTAATGCGGGAGGCCGACTATCTGATCGATTTGGGGCCCGGTGCCGGCAATGAAGGAGGAAGCATCGTGGCTTACGGAACGATTCCGGAAATCATCAACAACCCAGCATCGGTTACGGGACGCTATCTCAACAACACCGACCGGGAAGCAGGATCGCAAAAGCGTACAGTCGATCCGGAGCGCACGCTTCAAATTGCTGGCGCCAATCTGCACAACTTAGAAAACGTGAGCGTCCAAATCCCGTTGGGAGTTATGACTGCGGTTACCGGTGTAAGCGGTTCAGGAAAAACATCACTCATCAGCCAAACACTCGTGCCCGTATTGAAGACGTTGCTCTCGAAAAAGGCCGACCAGGCCAATGAGGCGATGCGCCGAGTCTCCTTGGAATCACTCGTGGGGCACGAACAACTCGAAAGGTTGATTGAGATCGATCAGTCAGCGATCGGGCGTACGAGTCGCTCGAACGCAGCCACGTATTCGGGTATCTGGGACGAAGTCCGCAAAGCGTTTGCAAAAACTCGCGAAGCAAGAATCCGCGGCTACAACGCTCGGCGATTCAGCTTCAATTCTGCGGATGGTCGCTGCGCCCATTGCAAAGGACAAGGTGACCAGCGAATCGAGATGAGGTTCCTACCGGATTTATACGTCGAGTGTCCCGAATGCCGAGGTGCTCGATTCAATCGCGCGACGCTGGCCGTTCGCTATCGAAGCCGCAGCGTTGCCGATGTGCTCAGAATGCGGATTGACGAAGCGGCACAATTTTTTGAGAGCTTTCCTAAGCTGTCTCGAATTCTGGATACGTTTTGTGATGTTGGACTTGGTTATCTCACGCTGGGCCAATCGGCACTGACGCTCTCCGGCGGTGAAGCTCAGCGGATCAAGTTGGCGACAGAATTGAGCAAGTCGAATACTGCCAACACATTGTTCGTCTTGGATGAGCCAACAACAGGACTTCACGCCGCTGACGTCGCACGACTGATTGACTTGCTGCAAAAGTTGGTCAACCAGGGGAATTCCGTGCTAGTCATCGAGCACAACACCGATTTGATTGCAGCCGCTGACTGGGAAATCGAGCTTGGCCCCGAAGGCGGAACAGGGGGCGGAGAGGTCATCTCAAAGGATTTGTAGCGGCACGGCGCAGGCGGATGAGAGAACTTCTGCATAGTTTTTTCAACTACTGAACCGACTCGTCCCGAGATATAATCCAACTGGCATCGCTCCATGGAGATCATCAATGCATTCTCGGATCATGACCTGCGGACTTTGTTGCTTGGTACTTATCAATTCGGCGTCGGCAATCGATGTCGAGTTACGGCGTGAGAAACCCGTACTCAAAATCGGCCCCGCGTTTAAGCAACAATTGCAAACACCGATCTCGGCCTCATGGGGAACAGCGTCCGATGCTCAAACCGACAGCTTCTCTCTACGCCACATCGTCAAGCGTGTCTCTGACGGGTGGGACATCTCACTGCTAGTGGATCGTCGCGTTGACCCGGATCAAGAGGTCGCCATCGAACTGGTCCGACGGCCTTTGATTGATGGCGTTCGCGAAATCGCCGGGCAAGCAAAGTCGGAAATCAGTGTGATCGGCAATGTGATCTATCTGGCACCCGCCGACTCGGCAAGAGTCATTCGAACATTGGTTCAATTGCGAACAAACCAACTCGCTGAACTCAGCTCGGCCAAGTCAAGATCCCGCCGCCTCAAACTTTCTCAACGACGCGACATTCATTGGAACGACTTGGACACGCCTGCAGGGATCTTGGACCAGATCACGGAACGCTACGAACTTCAGATCGAGGGTCGCGAGCAAATCCGTCACGATTTATGGGCCGGTGCGACGCTGCCATCGGCGACCGCAACGGAAGCTTTGTCGTTGCTGCTGGCACAATTCGGCATGACCTTTCAGTGGTCGGCGGATGCCGACAGCATTCGACTGATGCCAATTCCAGAAACCGTGACAATTCAACGTAGCTACCGATTGAAGAGCGGTCGAGCGACAACGACAGTCAGAATTTGGAAGGAAAAGATTCCCGGAATTCAAACATCAGTGAAAGCCAGCGAGATCGTTGTCCGTGGGACTCTGGAACAACACGAGGCCATCGACGAATTGCGAAACCCTAGCTCCGCACCGAGCAAGCCTGTCGGCAAAAGCATCGATCTATCGCGTCAACGCTTCACCCTGAAGGTATCGAAAGCTCCAGCCAGCGCGATCTTGAAAAGGCTGGAGCAATCCGGGATTCGTCTAAAATACGATGCCGCCGCACTGAAAGCCGCCGGAGCGAACTTAGATCAAAATGTGTCAATCGATGTGAAACAGGCCGACGCCAACGAGTTATTTCGGCAAATCATTGAACCGCTGGGCCTTAAATACAAGGTCACGAAGACCTCTGTCAGTATCTCTGCTAAGTGAGCAACACTCGAACTTCGGGTTCCCGCAAGTATTTGCTGGACTCTTTAGTTTCCGCAACAATTGACGTAAATAGAAATGCAAGCGGGCATAACCCTCAGTCGCAGCGAAATATCTGTGTGGTTTCGCGATGCGTGCTGTCGTTGTTTGTTGGGAGATGCTCCGCATGACGACTACGACTCAGCGTCGCTTTGGTCCCTTTCAAATCGAAGATCAACTTGGTTCCGGCGGGATGGGGACAGTCTACCGCGCCGTCTATCGCAAAAACGGCCGCCAAGTCGCCTTGAAGCTTCTGATTCCCGGTCTGGAAATCAATGACAAAGCCGTCAAACGCTTCGAGCGTGAGATGGTCATTTTGGAAAAGCTCCGCCATCCCAATATCGTCAAGTACTACGGCGGCGGCGTTCATCACGGCCAATACTTCTACGCGATGAAGCTGACAACCGGCGGCACGCTAGATGACGTCCTTCAAGAACGCGGCCAGATACCTTGGCAGCAAGTCATCGAATACGGCGTTCAAATCTGCGACGCACTAGAACACGCTCACGATCATGGAGTGATTCACCGCGATTTGAAACCGGCGAATCTGTTCCTGGGCAAGAACGACTCGATCGTCCTTGGCGATTTCGGAATCGCACGCGATAGTTCTGAGACCGCGTTGACGGCCGCCGGATCAACAGTCGGAACCTATGCCTATATGGCCCCCGAACAAATCACCGGAAAGCAGCCGGTTTCGGCCAAGACCGATCTTTATGCACTAGGCTGCGTGCTATTCGAGATGCTAACAGGACAGACACCATATCAAGCAGCAACGATGGCCGAGCTTCTCTATCAACATTTGGAAGAAGAACCGCCACGCGTCGCTTCGCTCGCCCTTGACTGCCCCGTTTGGCTCGAAGAAATCATCATGCTGCTGTTGGAAAAGGAGCCCAAAGATCGACCGCATGATGCTCCGTTTGTCCGCATGAAGTTGGAAGAGGTCGAGTTGCGTGTTGCCGAGCAAACCAGTTTGACCGGACACGTCGCCACTGGCGGCAGGTCCGCGCTGACTGCCCAGGAAATCCACCCTGACCTGAAAAAAATTCTCCGCAAGAAAAAGAAACGCAAGCGAGGCCCCATCTTCGAGCGGGCCTGGTTCTTATCATCTTGCCTTGTCGCCATCATCGCGTTTGTGGCATGGTCCGTTTGGCCAGTCGGCGAGGATGAATTGTTCCGTGAAGCGCAGCAATTGATGGCGTCCGATGATCCCGTCGATTGGGAAGACGCGAAGCTTCGGTTCCTCGAACCACTGATGGAACGATTTCCAGAAGGTCAACACGCGAACGAAGCCAAAGAGTACTTGGCACAAATCGAGATGCACCGTCTCGAGCGGCAAATCATGCGCAACATTCGGCTGGGCAAGGAGCCTGCGTCGGAAGCCGAACGGCTTTTCGTCGAGGCTTGGAACTTCGAGCAGTTCGGAGATCGCGTGTCGGCCGCGGAAAACTACGCTAGCATGGCCGAGTTGTTGAAGGATCGCGAATCGGATCAGGCCTATGTGAGTTTGGCTCGCCGGCAACTGGGCCAAATCGAGGCCTCGGGTACGGACGCCGATGACCGCCTTGAGCTTGTCAATTCATCAATGCTCAAAGCGCAAGATCTGTATGACAACGGCGAGGTGAAAGAAGCTCGCAAGATTTGGCGAAGTATCACGACGTTGTATTCCAACAACTCCGAGTTCGCCCCACAGGTGCAGCATGCCGAAGCTCGGCTCGACAACGAGCAACTTCGCTTCGAGATCCAAGCACCCAACAACACGCCAAGCGACACAGCGAATTAGTGCTCTATCAAAGTTGTGTTTACGGGTAGCTGCCGTCGCCAGACGGCGGAAATCCACGCTCTGGCGAGCGTGGCTACACAGCGAATTAATCCGATTGTGACGATTAGGCAGCCAAGGCAAACGAGGCTCAATTTGCTCATTGGGGTTTGTCGATAGTTGAAGTGGATGCTCAGCACGTTCTCATTCCTTTCATGACGTGCTCTCCCAATTCTGGGGCGTCTATCTCTTCCCTCCCCTGAAGACAATCTCATGCAATCGTTCGCCGAACTGTTCCAGCAGGATGCGGTCGATACTTATTGGTCGGATGCCAAACGCCCTCTAGCTTGTTTGATGTTTTTGTTTCCACTGCTGGTGGTCTACGAAGTGGGCGTGTTATGGATTGGTGGGGACCAACATCAGTTGCTGCGCAATGGTGCCGACTATTGGATGCGCGGCGGCTTGCAGTCTCTTGGCGCCGACGTTTCGTTTCTCTTGCCATTGCTGATTTGCACAGGTTTGTTGGGATGGCACGGTATTAGAAAGTATCCATGGAGCGTTTCTCGCGAGACGTTTTATGGCATGTTCGGCGAAAGCCTGCTGTTTGCTTTCGCACTAGTCATCGTTGGGCAACTTCACGATTTGGCGTTTCAGCGATGGACGGAAGTGCCACAGCTAAACCAAGTTGTCGCGGCCGCTGATGCCAACATTCAGGCGCCTCGATCAGTCGTGTTAGCGGTTTGCTTTGTTGGTGCTGGCGTCTACGAAGAGGTCATGTTTCGACTTTGCCTTCTGCCGGCAATGTTTGGCGCGTTCCGGCTGACGGGAATGGCCAATGGTTGGGCAGCGTTCTTGGCAGTGTTTATCACCAGCCTGTGCTTCTCGAGCGCCCATTACATCGGTGCGGCTGCCGATCAATTTACGCTGTTTAGCTTCACTTTCCGAGCCGTCGCGGGACTGTTCTTCGCCACGCTATATCTGCTGCGAGGCTTCGGAATCACCGTCGGCTGCCATGCATTCTATGACCTGCTAGTCGGCGTGGTGATGCAGCCAGAGATATCATCGACGGCGAGCTAAGAAATTGAATAGCGATTGATGATAGGTGATTTTTGATTTTCGAAGGCAAGACTTCTCATTCTGTCTTCACTTCGCAATTCAAAAATCACCTATCATCAATCACTATTCAATTCAACTTAAGCCAGAATCTCCCACACCGGCTCACCACCGTGAGAAACATGGATCGGCCGACCGCTCAAGTCGTCGACTGTTAAGGTCGGATCGACACCAAGTGCATGGTAAATCGTCGCGGTCACATCACCCGCGGACACGGGTCGATCAGTTGGATAAGCAGCTTGCTTGTCTGTCTTGCCCAGCACCATACCACGCTTCGTCCCACCACCGAAAATTAACGAGAAGCCGCATTGTGGCCAGTGATCACGGCCCGATTTGCCGTTGATACGCGGTGTTCTTCCCATCTCGCCCATGATGACCACAAGCGTCGAATCCAGCAGACCGCGCTCTTCCAAGTCTGGGATCAAGGCGCCAGTAAGCTGATCCAATTGCGGCAAGTGAGATCGCAACATACCGAAGTTGTTACCGTGCAGATCCCAGTGATTCTTGCCCTTCGACTCCCAATGAATCGTGATGAATGTCGTGCCAGCTTCGACCAGCCGACGCGCAATCAGCATGCTGGAACCCCACAAGTTGCGACCATAACGGTCTCGTGTTCTGTCGGATTCGCGGGATAGATCGAACGCGTTGCGAGTCTTGGGGGCGGTTAAGATCGAGAAAACTTGTTCTTGAAATCGCGTCATGCTTTGGGCGGCTCGCGAGCCTTCGACTGCCTTCACGTTCGCGTCGAGTTGATCGAGCAACGATTGTCGTCGGTCCAACCGATTCGCCGTCACATCAGTAAGTTCTTCCAACGACGGCAAAACTGGCTCACCATAAGCGACGACCGGGTCGTAATCATCTTTCGACTCGCGAGCGACCTTGGGATCGCACACGGTGAACAGTGGATCGTACTGACTGCCAAGATAGCCGCCGTAAGGCCCGGCGCGCCGCAACGATTGAGTGTAACCAGGAAACGCCGGCATCATCACATAGCGTGGCACGTCTTCAGCGCCGATGTCCAAGTACTGGCAAATCGATCCGATGCTGGGATGATCCGTGCGTTTGGCGAAATAGTTCTCTCGATCATTCCCGCCATCAAAGCCCGTCAAAACATTGTACGGATTATGACTATTGTAGTTGTGTGAGTAAGTGCGAATCAGCGAAGCTCGATCCATCAACTGCGCCGTCTGCGGCAACAGCTCACAAATCTGAAGCCCCGGCACGGAGGTATCGATCGGACTCATCTCGCCACGAATGTTGGCGGGAGCGTTCGGCTTCAAATCGAACATGTCCATGTGAGGCGGACCACCAAACAAGTTCAGCAAGATCACCGACTTCGCCGGTCCGGGAAGCGACTCGGGCTTCGAAACGCCAGCCGCTTGTGCTGACCGAAGCAACTGAGGCAGCGTCAACGATCCGAACAGCGACAACCCGCCAACCTGCATGACTTCTCGACGAGAAATCCCATCACGACCACGCCCGGCAAGCTTCGCGTGCCCAGAACAAACAGCAGCAGGTTGCGTATGACCGAGTATTCTCAACATGAGTTCATCCGGTTAGGAATGGAGGACGGGAAGCAAGTCAGAATCAGTATAGTTGATACTCCCCCCAGCAACATCCTTTAATGCGTTTTCACCTCAAAGCAGCCATCACTCTCCAAGCAATGAAGCCATCTACGAAACGTTCAGAAGCCCGGCTTTTTGAAAAAGCCGGGCTTCTTTTTGCATCCACTTGGCTTCTTTTTGCATCCACTTGTAGTGCAGAAACGAACCACAACTATCGTAGTTGGTTCTGCCACTGCTCGAATTGTTGCGGGGTCATCGATCTTCGCATCGACTCGATCTGGTCGGCCGAGATATTCGAAGGGCTCGGCAACGACGGCCGAGAGTGTGAAGGCAGGCCCTGACGAAAACCGCCTTGCCCTTGGATCGATCCTTGGAATTGTCCCGTGACTTCTTGAGAGCGACTCACTGGGCGAATTTCAGGCACGCTGGAACGGCCATAGCTCGACTGACCGCTCCGGATTTGCGGACGCACTGTCTGTTGCAATACGTAGCGAGTGGCCTGTTGATTCGAATTCGGTGCCGCACGTTGTTGCTGCCCCGTGCTTGCCGTCGCGGCGGGCCATTGCGCTTGCTTCTCGCGTTGGATGTCACTCAACCAAGTGCGTGCTTGTTCCAACTCAGGGCGTTGCGCCAACGCTTGCTCAAATTGATGTTCGCTAGCAGAAATGTTGCCTTGGCCGTAAAGAATCACGCCAAGATTGTAGTGAGCTTCAGCCTCGCCAACGATTCGAATGAAATGGGGAGTGGCCGCCGCGATGTCTCCGGATTTGGCCAAAGCAATAGCCAAATGGAAACGAGTCGTCGAGTTGTTGGGATCAGCTTGGACACTGCGCGAAATCATTTCGACCGCTTCATCATAGCGTTTCTGAGAAGCGTAGAATTGACCGACCGCATCCATCACCAACGGATTGGTGGGATTCGTCTTCAGCGTTGCCAAGAAGCGTTGTTCCGCCAGTTGTTTGCGTCCGGCAAGCAGATCAAGCCGCGCCAAACCTAACTGCGCGTCCGCGGACTTGGGATCCTTGGACAAGATGAATTCGTACGAGTTCCGTGCGTCGTTGGTGTTGCCAACATGTTCTTGCCACTCGGCATAGGCCATGTGCATCTTGCGCGGATTCTTCAGTTCCTTGGATGAACTGGCGAACTTGGCCTGTTGAGCTTGCTTGTTAGTGCGGGGGGCCGAATTGTTGTCAGCCATCGGTTTGTTTACGACCGTACCGCCTTGCCAAGTTGCGCAGCCAAGCGTTCCCAATGAAAGGCACAACACTAAAGCGCACGATGGGAAATGTGGGCGAATAGACAACGGACACCTCCGTGCATTCGTTGGCGAATTGAAGTCGGCGCGCAAGGACTCATCACATGTGAAACAAGGCCACTTGCATCCGATATTAGTTGTGTTGAATAGTATGGAAACCGCGATGTTGGAGACCAACGTTGCGGAAGACTGGATATTTTGGAAGGTTGCGAAGCCAGCAAATTGTGGTGAGGTGAGTTAGACTTGGCAAAAGAACCGTGCTGTGGCTTCAGAAATGAGTTCGCGCGTCAGAACGACACGCTGACTCCTAAATCGACAGATGGATTGTACAATCTCCAGCAAATCTCGAGCGTCACTGCATCTGGGCGGCTTACCGCGGTCGTAGAAGTTCTCGAAGAGGAAATCTACAGAGTCTTGGCGATATGGGATACTCTTTGCTTGGCAGTGTCGCTTGAAGATCTCGGTGAAGAGATCGCGATCAGGCGGCCCGATTTTAATCTTGTGACGAATCCGGCGCAAGAAAGCTTCGTCGACAAGCTCTCTCGGATCGAGATTGGTCGAGAAGATAATCAACTGTTCGAAAGGAACGGCAAATTTCTTGCCCGTCGCCAATGTCAGGTAGTCGATGCGTTCCTCAAGTGGCAAGATCCAGCGATTGAGTAAGTCACGGGGACTGACGATTTGGCGCCCAAAGTCGTCGATTAGGAAAACACCACCGTTCGCTTTGATGTGTAGCGGTGCTTGGTAGTAGTTGCTCGTCTTGCTGTAGCGAAGTTCGAGCATCTCGAGCATCAACTCTCCTCCGGTAATGACAACCGGGCGCCGGATGCGACGCCAACGCAGGTCGGGTCCGAGGCTACTCGATTGTGCCCCGGCTCGACTGCTGAGCCCCGCCAATTCGTCGCTGCCGTTGGCCGCACGCAGCTCGGCATCATCTGTGGTTTGATGAATGCTAGGGTCGAAGACCGTGATCAGATTGTTCTCGGTCTGGACAGCATACGGAACGTAGATGTCGCCACCTTGGGTGTTTAGGAAGTTGCCCAGTCCCTTGGCAATGACGCTTTTTCCGTTGCCTGGAGGGCCGTAGAGAAACACAGATTTCCCACTACAAATCGCGGGCCCTAACTCTTGCAGCAGGTTGGGGCGAATCACTAAGTGCTGAAAGCCATCAGACAGCGCTTGGGGAGTACACACCGCGCCGTGTGCTGTCTGAGCACGACATTGCGCCACATAACTGCTCAGCGTAACCGGTGCCGGACCAACATAGCGGCATTGTTCAAAGGCCTCGCGTGCTCGAACGCGTCCCATCTCCGTCAGTTGAAATCGGTAAGACGCCCGACCAATCAACTCGCCCGAGGAAACCTCGACGCACTTTTCATCCTTCAAAAATCGGAGTGCATCGTCGAGCACTGGAAAGGGAAGCCGCGCGTTGCGAGCAATCTCGATTCCCAACAGACTGTTCTGAAGATAGAGCTGCTTCAGAATCAAGTCGCAGACCTGAGCCATATTCAAACCAGAGTCTTGAAGCCCAAGCGGCGCTTTCGGCGCTGCGATACGACGCACCAGTTGCGGAGCTGGCGCGGGTGCGCTTGGCACGGGTGTGCTCTGCGCAGGTTGATCAGACTTGCCGAACAGATTCGCGTACAGCTCGGACGGAGCCTCGCCAACACCGCTGCCATCAGCAATTTGCTCAAGTTGAGTTTCTGGCGAGTTGCCAATCATGCACTATGCTTTCCAATACATTGACACCATTGAATCCACGCCTGTCGATGAATGTGAGATTCTCGGCCAAGTTACTGTCACGCGTTCCCTAACCACCCGGCTCCGCACTTTGACCCAACGGTGATGAGATGCGCGGCGGCAACTGGCTTTCCAATTCAATCGCTCGGATGTTTTGAACTTCGGCTGCCGGACGCCCCAGCGGTTGAGTGTTGCGAGCCATAATCGGCGCCATGTCTCTACCGCCGATCATGGCGGTAGCTTCGGTTCGCACACTGGTCATACGGCGAAGACTCTCGGCGTCGCTGCGGCCTGTCTGAACAAAGACGCTGCGATATTTGCGCGGCGCGTTGACCAGAATCCACAACAAGCGTTCTCGACCGGCACGGTTCAGCTCATGGGTATCTTGATCGAAGTGGTAGTCGTAGAGAGTCGTTTCGGTCACCCAGCCGTTATTGACTTGTAACTCGGACAACTTCGCCACAATGGCTCGATCGTGGCAGATATAAGGATGCGACCAATAGTGGGCGGTATGGAATCGGTGACTCAGCAATTGAGCGCGGCCCGTCGGTCGCGGTTGAGGTGGCCAGTATTTGCCTTGCCAATAACGTTGACGGCTACCGGGCGCATCGGTTGCTCGCTGAGCGTACCACTCTTCGCGATTCTGTCCACGGACGGTCGCGTCGGGCTGGGTATTCGAATGCGAAACTTGACGACGCTTCAAGAACGAGGGCGTCAATCGAGACAACAAGCTTGGTTTCGTAGCATTTGGTTGGCTCCAAGGCAAAGGCAACCCAGCTTCCAAATTCTGCGGCAGCGCGCTGGCTGCAAAAACAACAATGACTAAGCCAAGCCGAGACATAGCGTACCCTCCCTAGAACGATCGCGTGACCCGTATCCGAATTATCGGCATAACCGGTAGGGTAGGGTGAGCTAATCTTCTTTAAGCAGTTTTTCGACGCCGCTCATAACGCGGTCGACATCGTTCTTCTTGAGCTCGACGGAATCAAAGCCAAACGTCGAGACGACCCGCAGATCGCGGTACATCACCACCGTCAAGTCCGCATCTGGGTTCAAGTTCTGGCAAGCCGGCGCGGAAACCACATCGGTGGTCACAGACAGCGGCACTTGGATTTTCGAGTTGAAAGCCATCGTCTGCACGATGGGCGTGGCTTCGCTGGGCTCTTCATGAATCAGAACACCGAAGCAACGCAACCCGTTGGCGCGATTCTTGTCGACAACTTGATCCAAGCGCTTCAAAAGTGGAATCAAATCGTCGTGAGTCTTCCGCATCAGCACCATGATCACCGGTCGATCGCCGTTGCGGCAAACGTAGCAGATGGACTTATTTCGATTTGGCCCGGTGACCGCACGCACATAAAACGAGGGCACTAGCTCGCCAGTCTTGCGACCGGATTTTACTCGCTGGACTTCTTTGTCCCGCTTTTGGTCGGCATCGAGCGGACGCACCATTACCGCAAACATCACGGTGACGATGAAGCCCAAAGCCTGCACGCCAGCCTGAAATCGCAATGGAGTAAGGATTCGTTTCATGGTGCTCAGTCAACGTTTGATGACGATCTACTTACCATTATGAGTCGATTCCAGGCAGACCACAAGATGGCAGTATCGTCAGACGAGATTGAGGGGCCATCATCTGACCACCAATTAGGCGTTTTGCAGAACTTGTAATTCTTTCGGCAACGGGAAGCGAACGTGCTCTTCTCGAATTGTCGCGAACTCAACCTCTGCATTGTAAGTATCGACCAAATAATCAACGCACTCTTGAACAACGACTTCTGGTGCACTTGCGCCGGCTGTAATCAATACGGTTTCGTTGCCCTCGAATTTGATGACCGCGTCCTCGCCACGAAGTTCATCAACTCCGTCAATCAACAAGGACGGCTTGCCGTCGGCTTCGCCAATCTCCATCAACCGACGACTGTTCGAGCTATTTTGACTTCCCAGAACCAATAACGCGTCCGCTTGAGTCACCAGTGTCGAGACGGCTTCTTGCCGATTCGTTGTCGCGTAACAAATGTCTTCCTTGGGCGGTGCAGAGATTTGCGGAAAGCGTTCTTTCAATCGCTCGATGACGGCGCTGGCTTCCGAGACACTCAATGTTGTTTGAGTCAGGTAAGCAATCTTGTCGTCCGCGGAAAATGGCAGATCGTCAACTTCCTCAGGTGATTCCACCAGAGTAATACTCTCCGGCGCTTCGCCCATCGTCCCAATCACCTCATCGTGCCCTTCGTGTCCAATCAACACGATGTTGTATCCATCCTCGGCATACTTGATCGCCTCGATGTGAACTTTCGTGACTAGTGGGCAGGTGGCATCGATCGTTCGCAAATTGCGTTGTTGCGACGCTTTGCGGACTTCAGGAGAGACACCATGCGCGCTGTAGAGCAATAACGCGCCTTCAGGCACTTCATCAACAGTGTCAACAAACGTGACACCCTTCCGAGTGAACCGGTCGACGACATACTTGTTGTGGACGATTTCGTGGTACACGTAAATGTCACTACCGAAGCTGCGTATCGCTTCCTCGAGGCACTCGATGGCCATGTTGACACCGGCACAAAAGCCGCGAGGAGTTGCCAGCAGAATTTTCATTGGATTGAGTCCATTCCATAAAGACGCTATCAGTAAGCGATCGTTTAACCCATAGCCGAAGGCGAGGATTGCATCGTAGTGCCTCGCCTTCGGCTACGGGTTAAACGACGTGCTCTTTACCAGGGTTGTTCCTTCAACAATTCGACACAGCCTAATGCACGGTTATGAAGTCGTTGTGATTCAGGAGAACGCGAATCAAACTGTTTCGCGCCCGCAGTGTTTCGTTCGCCACATTCTCTTTCGTAAACAATTGACGCTGTCGATCCAGGAACAGTCGGCACGCTGCTGACTCTTCAGGTGACGGTTTCCGCGATAGGATTCGTTCGAAAGCCATCACGACGAATGGCTCGTCAGCATTCGATTCCGTCGCAAACTGTTCCGAAACCATCGCTGCCAACTCCTTTGCACTCTGCACGGAAAGCGCACTGTTGGCCATTGCCAAGGCCTGTTGCGGCACGATGGTTTCGCTTCGGCGGTAGCAGTCTGTTGGGTTTGGTGGGTTGAACAAAGTCATGAACTGAACCGTACCACCGGCTTCAGGATAAACAGCAAAATACAAACTTCGTCGTTTTGATGTGTCCTCTTGCTTCGGATCAATGTCCTCGCCACCCAATCGACGGTCAAGTTGCCCCGCGATGTAACGCATGCAATCCCGAACCAGCTCGGCTTCTAGTCGCTTGCGAGAAAATCGCCAATACCAGGTGTTCGCCGAATCCAACTCGAGATTCGGATGCTCGGCCGAAACGCGAGAACTCAGCCGATAAGTTTGACTCGTCACGATCAAACGGTGAAGCCGCTTCATATTCCACGACCAGGCATCGGGCTCATCCCCTTTCATTAATTCCACCGCCAGCCAGTCCAGCAGTTTGGGATGAGTCGGAAGCTTGCCCCCCCGACCAAAATCGAAAACGCTGGCGACCAACGGCGTCCCAAAGTGACGCCCCCAAATGTGGTTCACGGCAACTCGCGCTGTCAGCGGATTCTTGCGATCGACCAACCACTTCGCCAACGCTCGCCGTCGGCCCGTGCTTTGACGCGGGTACTGCGGCCCCAACGCCGAATAGTCTCTGGGTTGCGATTGCTGTTCGAGGGTCTGCAAAGCCTTCTGCGCCGCTGCGAGGTTTTGCTGGGCTGTCTTGATCATCTTCTCATCAGGTTTATCGGCCGTCTTTTGCGCTGACGCACTGACCTTTGCCTGGGCAACGGCCGCGCGAGCCATCTTGATATTTGCCTGATGCTCTAGCTTAGCCGCTGCAACGGACAAAGCCCTCGGCCGTTCAATTGTAGCCGCCGAATACTTTGCAGTCTCAACCTCAACACGTGCTTGAAAAGCATCGCGCTTGGCCAAAGCCGCAGCGAGTTGCGATTGCGCCGCGGCCAACTTCTCCTCCGCCATCGCATGCTGACTTTTTAGGCGAGCGAGCTTCGACTGCACGCTGCGAAGTGTTGCGTTGCTCGATTGACCAACAGTGGCCGCAATGAATTCTTCTTCCAGCGCCCCCCGTGTGTAGCGAACTTCGTCGATCAAGCCAACAACACGTCCGGTGCCATCTGAGTTACCGATCTTAAACAACGTCTCAGAGTTGGGCTTGGCTAGCTTGGCGAAATCCGCGTCTTTGCTATTCCGGGGGAACCGAAAAGACTGCAAGTTTGAACCTGTAGTCAAATCGGCAACCCACAACGTCACCGACTCACTGGCCATCGTTAACGCCACGTAGTAATCCTTGCCCACCTCCATGACGAGTGGCTCGGAATCCTGGATGCGTTGGTTACTCGCGACGTCTCGCAGCTGGCCTTCGTCATTCCAGTAGCGTAAACGCAGTTCGAATTGTTGACTGTCGAGACCACGATGCAACAACGTCCAACATCCCTCGTAATCAGCGATCGTTTGATTGAAGTTGGTGGCCGCAACATCGAAGTGCACCAGCGTTTCGAACGTAAAGGTGTTGGCATAAAATCGCTCAGACCCACTAGCCGCCAAGTACGCAAAACTCTTCGTCTGGTTGAAGGCCGCCGCTTGCTTGTTCTTGATTCCGGTTAAAAGCAAGGCCTTGGCCCCAGAAGCCTTTAGCTCGAAAGCAGCCGCTTCCGGATCCCCCGCTGTGATGCGATGCAGCACATGTTGGTTGCCGCTGGTGTCGGCCAAGAAACCACTAGCATCATCGGCACCTTCGAATCGCCACCAAGAGATCAAATCATCCGCGTTTCGTAGAAATGCAGTCTCGCTGTCGTCGGCGATCAACTTCGCGGCGGCAAGTCCCTGCGCGGCCTTCTTAAGTTCTGTTGCAAGCCGTTGTTGCTCAGCATTTGACTTGGTGATCGCCGGCTTTGCCGTTTCGATCTCCGATGTGAGTTTTGCCAATTCGTCCTGGAGGGCGAACTTCTTGAGTGCCGGATACCAGGCCGTCGGGGGGAGCAGCAACGATCGAATGCTTAACTCATCACCGCCAACAATAGACGGTGCTCCAGGTGTTACATCGGCACCGTCGATCTTATCGCGGGTGTCACCCAGCCGATACATTGTCGTCTTCTCGTCGAAGTAATGATCGTACACGCGAGCCAACCCAGCCTTGATTGGAAGAAGTGAACCACTCGAGCTAGGCTTGTAACGGATGTACTTTGTCAGAGCTGGTCCGCCCGGAACTCGATCGTGTCGCAACTCGAGCGGCTCGAAGAATGCCCGGAACCGAAAATACTCCTCTTGGGAGATTGGGTCGTACTTGTGATCGTGGCAATGGCAGCAGTTCAATCGTAAACCAAGGAACGCTTTGCCAGTGTGCTCGACGAGGTCTTGCTTCCAGGTGTCGTAGTTCAGAGAAAACCAATTGCGAACGATAAAGCCCAACGCGGGCATCCGCTCGTCGTCATCGGGATAAAGTTCATCGGTGGCAATCATTTCGGCCACCATTTCATCGTAGCCTTTGTCTTCGTTCAGCGAATCGACGATCCAATCGCGCCAGCGCCAGATGTGAGGATAGCTGTTTCGCACGTCGTTGACTTGGCGACGTCCGTACCAGTCGCTGTAACGCCAGATGTCCATCCAGTGCCGGCCCCAACGCTCACCGTAATGAGGGCTCGCCAACAGTCGATCAACGACACGTTCGTAGGCGTTCGGTGATTCGTCGGCCAAGAAAGCGTGCAATTCGTCGCGCGTTGGCGGAAGACCGATCAAGTCCAAGTAGACGCGCCGCAACAGAATATCACGCCGTGCTTCGCCAACCGCCCGGATGCCGTGTTGCTCACGCGTCTCCGCGATGAACAAATCGATTGGATTCTGGAAACGTTGATCCTTAACGACCGGCAGCGGAGATTGAACTGGCCGCTGAAACGCCCAGTGTGCTCGCGGGTCTGCTTCGGGTTCTTCGCCCTTCGGTGATCTCGCGCCCTGCAAGATCCAGCGTTTGATCAGCTCGATCTGTTCGGCACTGAGTGGTTTGCCCTCGGGCGGCATTCGCTCGCCTTCGTCGGCTGCCGTGATTCGCTCGACAAGATGGCTGGTTTGCGGTTTACTCGCAACGATCGCTGGTCCGCCATCACCGCCCTTGCGGATTAGAGTTCCGCTGTCTAAACGCAAACCCGATTCTTGTTTCAGTGCGCCATGGCAAGCAAAGCAGCGAGCCTTGAAGATGGGTTTGATGTCCTTGAGATAGTCGACATCCTGAGCAACGGCAGATTGTACACACGCTGAGATCAGCGTCGTAAAAACGCAAAGCCGTAGAGCACTGTCGGTAAACTTGATCAAACCAAACACGGTTGACCCCCATGCATGATGGTGAAGCGAGTAAAACCGCAGCTTCAATGATAGACCCCACCACGCGGGCACGCAACGCGAGCATTCGCCTCAATGATTGTAAGCAGTGGTACAGTTTGGCGTAGGTGCCGTCGCCAGACGGCGGATATGCACGCTCTGGCGAGCGTAGCTACCATCACCTGATTGTAGACTGGAACGTTTGGAGTGTACCCATTTATCGCCGCACTCCAAAGATCACAGCCGCGAAGTATGAGCTATATGAGCGAAAGTCTTGACGACTTTCGCTACGCGGGGTCTTCGCTCTTTACCTTGGCGACGGCGGACCGTCTTAGGAAGTGCGGGCCTTTTAGCGGTGGCTTTGTTGGCATGCATCCAGCGACCGCGATCTCGGCAACATCTGTCAGTGATAGGCCGACTTCGGCTGCCGCTTTGGGGATTAAGCTGTGATCCGTGAAGCCCGGGATCGTGTTCACCTCGAGGACCCACGGTCGCAAGGTTGAATCGACTCGCAAATCCACTCGAGTGATGCCGCTGACTCCCAGTGATTGGCAGGCAGCTCGCGAAATGGCCGCGAGCTGCTGAGCGACGCCTTGAGGTAACTCGGCATCAAAGTCGTATTCGGTGGCTTCGTCGTGATACTTGGCTTTGTAGTCGAAGAAACCGCGTGGGGTCGCGATGTGAATTGGTGGAAACGCTTCGGTATCGAATAAGCCAACCGTCCATTCCGCGCCAACAATGGCTGCTTCCAAAATTCCATGCCGATCAAATTGCAAACAACTCAAAACGGCACTGTCGAGCCCCTCTGAAGTTTCGACAATCGTGACGCCAATACTCGACCCCTGCTTGTCAGGTTTCACAACAAGTGGGTATCCGATCGATTCCGCCATCCGGTGGATGTCATCGATGTTGTCGGCATGATTGAACAGGGCGTAATCGGGAGTCGGCACGCCAGCGATTCCAAAGCGTTCTTTAGCCGCCGACTTGCTAAAAGCCCGCCGCGACGACTCGGCGTCACTTCCAGTGTAGGGCACTTTGGCATCAGCAAGGATTTCTTGAACCTGCCCGTCCTCGCCAAACGAACCGTGAAGAGCGATGAAGGCAACATCGATCTCGTTAAAGTCGTATGTCGTCAAGTCCTCGCTGGCGGGATCGATCGAGGTCACACTGTGGCCGCGTTCCATCAAAGCTCGCGTAATAGCTTTGCCACTTTGCAAACTGATTTCGCGCTCGAACGAGTTGCCGCCAGACAAGACAGCAATCCTTGTCGGCGGAAGATTGGGAGCTTTGAAATTCACCGCAGGCCTCCGTTGCTCAAACGGTTGGGGTCACGGCGGGACTCTTACCAAATCTGAATTTCCAGCTCTAGGTCAACTCCGAACTGCTCGTCAACCTTTTCTCGCGCCATCTCGACCAACTGCAAGATGTCTTCGGCCTTCGTACCCTCTTCGGTCACGATGAAATTAGCGTGACGTTCGCTGATGGTGGCACTGCCCACGCTAGTTCCTTTCAGGCCGGCGCGTTCAATCAATGCACCGGCGCTCAGACCGCGAGGATTCTTGAAGATGCAACCGGCCGATTGGAATGTCAGCGGCTGAGTGGCCTTTTTCATGATCCACAGTTTGCGCATGCGGCGAGTGATCTCGTCGGCGTCACCGCGTTCCAGTTGAAACGTGGCGTCTAAGATGACTAGCTCGTTGATGCTACTTTGGCGGTAAGCGAATGTTAGCTCGTCCTCAGAACGTGTGAATTTCTCGCCCTGCACGGTGAGAACGCTGACGCTTTGAACGAATTGGCCAACATCACCACTGCGACCGCCGGCGTTTCCTTTGAGTGCGCCGCCGAGCGTGCCAGGGATGCCCGCGAGAGTCTCGAGCCCCGCCAATCCGGCTTTGACGCTTTCGGTCATGATGTTCGAGAGCAAAGCACCTGCCTGTGCTTGGACGACGGTATCGCTGACACTGACGGCACTGAAAGCATCACCGACTAGTCGGATGACGAGACCCGCAACCGTTTCGTCTCGGACGAGGATATTGGAGCCGCCGCCCAATAGATGCACGGCAATGCTGTTTTCATGGCAACACGAAACGAGCTCGGTCAATTGCTGCTCGTTTTGCGGTTCAGCGTAGAATTCGGCGTTGCCGCCGGTTTTGAGCCAAGTAAGCGGTGCGAGCGGCTTATCCCGCTCGATGATGTCTGCGAAGTCGTCGAGTGAACTCATCTTGTACCCGGTCGATATTTCCTGCGCCCATTGTGATTAAAACGTCGCCAGGAAGTGTCTCATCCTCAAGAGTTGCAATCAAGTCGTCAAGGGTCGCGATCACCTGGATTTTTCGACCGCGGCGTTCAATTCGTTCGGCCAATTCCTGGATCACCCGCGAAGAGCCGTCGCCATCGGACTCGCGAGCCGCGAAGATCGGCAGCAGCAGAACATTGTCGGCCAAGTCAAAACTGGCCGCAAATTCATCCATCAAAGCCGTTGTTCGCGACTCTTGATGAGGCTGAAAAGCACACGTAATCCGGCGATTCTGGAACTGGTCCCGAGCCGCCTTCAAGGTCGCTTGCACGGCGGTTGGGTGATGAGCGTAATCGTCGATCAAAGTGGCTCCACGCCAAGATCCTCGCATCTCGAAACGGCGTCGAATACCGCGGTACTCATGCAATGCTTCTCGAATCGCGTCGGCAGAAACTCCCAGCGAGTGGCAAAGTGCGGTGGCCGCCAACGCGTTCAGCATGTTGTGACGGCCGGGTTGCTGCAGGCTGATCTCTGTGAAAAACTGCTGCTCGTGGAAGACTCGGAAACGAATGACGCCCGTCGTTTTCCTCAAATCGGCGGCCCACCAATTGGATTCCGGCACGCTGGAAAACGTTTTCACGGTTGCCTTGCAATTCTTGACGACATCCGCGGCGTGACCGCAATCGTCTCGAACTAGGACCATGCCGTCTTGAGGAACGCTTTCGGCGAATTCAGCGAACGCGCGTTGGGTTTCCTCGAAAGTCGCGAAACAATCAAAGTGGTCGGGCTCGACGCCAAGAATCGCCGCGAATTGTGGCGAGTACTCCAAGAAGTTACGTTGATACTCACAACTCTCGACGACCAACAGAGGCTCTCCCTGAGACCACCCGCTGCTGCCGGTATCGCACAATTCGGCTCCGACGATGGCTGAATGACTGACTCCCGCCGAGCGGAGAATCGACGCGGTCATCGATGTGGTTGAACTCTTGCCATGAGTCCCCGCGATGCAGACACCGGTCCGATCCTTCATCAGCGAGCCGATCATCTCGCTGTAAGAAAGCTGCGGGATGTGCAACTCGTTGGCTCGCTGTCGTTCCGGGTTGTCGGCTTTGACGGCTGAGGTATAGACCAAGACGTCAACGTCCGGGCCTAACAACATCAGATCGTGGCCGCAGTGAAACCGCAGGCCTCGTTGTTCGAGGTCGCGAATGGCGGTCGTTTGTTGCAAGTCCGATCCCGAAACGCTCCAACCTAAGTCGAGCAACATTTCGGCGAGTGCTTTCATCCCCGCTCCGCAGATACCGACCAGATGGACACACTTGGCGCCATCAGTTGTCGATACCTCGGAAAGTCGAAGCCTAGGGAGTCGAGAGATGACCTGAGGAAACGTCATAAGTGGGTTTTCTGGCAAGGAATGTGGTCTCCGACCGCAGTTGGTCGTGTTAACCGATTCGCTTTATCGCCCTCAGCATCGTGACGCCTTCAACGGTTATTCCGTCCGCAACAATTGGGACCATTTTTCCTTTCATCCGTTCATCATCGTGCCGGTTGGTAACGCTTGGAAAGCGTGGCAAACTTTGCGGATTAGCCAAACGGACGGGATTATGTCGATTGTACGGACTTCCGAGAAGGTCATTCTTGAGCGCCGGCGCTGTCGAGAAGACACCGTTGCGGCGCGGCTCAAGCCCAATGGTCCCAGAGTTGTCCATATCCTCAAGTCAGCCGCTGCCCGTGAGGTCTCAGACGTCACGCTCAGCGGTTGAGTAGCTGCCCTAAAGAGGTATTGCTTTCTTGGTACGATGAATGCGAAAACAAAGTCACGAATCCGTTTTCGTGACACATTGCCATACAGAACTATATGTGGTGCGATCTAAGCGAATGTCGCAAGACCTTCACGTCTGGTCAGCGCTACTCTGCCCACTGGTTGCAACCACCACTCACCAAGAAACCATAACTGGCCTTTCGATCAACCTCTCAACTGTGCCGTGATTTCATTGCTCCAAATTGTGTTCGAGGGTGCGCCAATTCTTCACGTGTCACACGATACTGACGACCACGGCTGGCAATTCCTAAAGCTTGACGATGCTCGCGAAGAGGATGCTTCCGTCGTCTCACTCGACCAAATCGTGAAACTTGATCCGACCGTCCTGGCAGTTGCCGATCTTCCGCCAGGGTAGCATGCTTGGCGTCAATCTATCGATCATGACTGGATACGTGAGCCGAATGATTGACAGTTGCCAGTTCCGCCGCACAACAGGGGAGACGCCGGCCACACACCCCGTTGGGAGTCACAGCGTAATGGCAAACCAACGCAAAAATCCGCTCAGCGTGGAACTCAAAACCATCGACGAATCCGTGACGGCCGAGGAGATTGCTGTTGCCTTTCGTGAGATGGTGAAGTGGATTCCATGCCCTAATTGCGCTGAAGCATTCACAGATGCCGCTGTCGATTGGGGCGATGCGTGGTCCGAGGGGAGACGTGCGGCGACGGCTATGCGAAACCGTTGTGCGATCTAAGTCGATGGCAGAGTATTGCGTCCACCAAATCGTCCAATCACACTTGGAGACGTTTTTCGCCGGCCATGACGTCGAGTACTTCACTTGGAAGCTTGGCCCAACCAAGACCGCACTCCCCGAATTTCGAGTTGCTCGATTCGCTCCCGGTCCTAATATCGAATCTTTGGATCTACGCGTCCGTCGGTGCTGCCGTGACCACTCACGACGATGCGGGACGGCTTGAATTCGTGCTCACGTGCCCACACGAAACGCCGAGTGCGGTCGAACTGCTGGCCATGTTCGCCCACCGCCACATCTCTGATCCACTTGGCAAATGGCACTTGATGCCGGTCGGTGAACCGTGGCTTGATGATTCCACCTGCGATGTGTTTCTCATTTCGCTGCCGTATCCGTTTGGTCCAGATCTTCAGATTTGCAATCTCCCTGACGATCACATTCACATCCTGTGACTGCTGCCGATTACTTAATCCGAACGAGAATACTGTAGGCAGCACGGGGCAGATGCACTAGAGGACAAGTTCGACGACGCTGAATTGGAGTACTGGAAACTCGATCGTCCTTCGGTTGTGTGACACAGTCGCCGCACAGCAATCATGGCGAAAGCTGGATTTCAATTTGTCGAGGCATTGCCGACTCTGGGGCATCGGGCTGATGTGCCAGGGAAACTTCAGCCTATCCGGGAAGTGGCTCTGCATTTAATGGCGCTCGATGCTCTCTTCACCTGGGTCAACTCGCCGGAGTCATCCGTTTCGAGCGATCAACTGAACGCCTATCTCAAAAGGAGCGGACTGCGTGCACACCTGACAGAAGACGAACTCGCTATCCTGGCCAAGTCCAGGGAGAAGGCACACGAACTCCACAACGATTCGATCGGTTGGCATCTCGAGAATATGTGGGCGTTGGTTTTGATCCTCCACCCGCTGCCACGTCTGGCCAAGTTCCCAACAAGATCTCGCGAGCAGTTGTGCTTGAGTTTTTGCCCGGACTGGATGCGTCGGTTGAGGACCTGCTGAAGAAGGACAAACCACGATCCGAAGAGGAAGTCTTGAAGCTCGAGGATGTTTTTTACTGTGCACACAATGCCGTGCGTTCAGCACAAATCGGATTAACCACCAGCGTGCCCAAGGACTTTCATCCTGTTCGAGACGGTGGCGGCATTCGCTGACCTGGGCAATTTCGCCGGGTGTCGATTGGGATGAAACCGACCTGAGTACCTAGTGGTATTATCATGCACTTGGTTCTTCGAGAGCGAGCATTTCGTTTCGGCACTCCGCCAATCTCTTCCATCGGGAGGTTGAATTGATGACACGTTCCACTGTTACAAATCCATTCAAAGTCCCGCTCAACAAAGATGCGTTTCACATGCTTGCCATCGTTGGTGTGCTGGGCTTCCTGTTGGGAGCGACGATCGGTTTTCTCGCTGTTCCTCAATGGAAAGGCGCATTCGTTGGCGCTGTGCTTTCGATACCAGGTAGCCTGTTCGCAGGTGTGTTGTCGATTTTGTTCCAGTGGCACATCCCGACGAAGCGGCCGAGCCTGCTGCGGATGATCTCAAGCTTTGCGATTATCGCCGTTTTGATTGCCGCCATGGTTGGATTGCAACAACTGATACCCTCACTGTTTCTTCGCTCAATCGTCGTTGCCACGGTTGCTTACTTGATAGCCGCCGCGTTTCATCATTACCGAGGGAAACGCGGCGGCTATCGCGAGATCTGACTAAGGTTCTCGAGGATCATCAATCTGGGGTCTCAAAGACTCGTCTCCAGCCCACCCCAGATTCAACGAAGCCTAAAAAAAAAAAAACGGCGTGCCCTGGAAATTATCCAAGACACGCCGCTCGTCTCTCTCACTCAGTTGTATCAGTCAATGGTGGCACCCCACGACCGCAGGCTGACTATTACGGTGCTCAGGTGGCTTCCGAGTTCGCTTGTGGAGCAGACGCGGATTCTTTTTCCTTCTTGATGGCTTCATATACTTCTTGACGATGCACCGGGACCTCTTTAGGTGCATCGATGCCCAAGCGGACTTTGTCGCCGCGGATATCGACCACCGTAATCACAATGTTGTCCCCAATCATGATGCTTTCGTCGCGTTGTCTCGACAAAACAAGCATCCCGAACTCCTTCTCTTTATTGGTAAACGGCTTGGCTGATGTTGAGCGGGCCGTTGCGTTGAATCTTTCACCCCAACCGTGCCTGCGTGGCCTTTTTGATACCACTGGGCAGTCGCTTAGGCATCCTTAACAGTTAGCTGCCTGTTAAATCGGCTAAGACAGGTAATCTGCGTAGTGCAGTTTCTTCGTTTAATGAGCTCGCCGGCAATCTTCATTTAAGCTTTGCCAGTTGTTCGGGCTGTAACGGTTGTAGCAAAGCGCGAAGGTATGGAATCACTGACGACACTGGTAGGCGGAAGGGCCACCTCGTTCAATGGACGTCTAGCGAGTGCCAAGAATGCTGGATTCCAGCGACCGTGATGAGTTCTTCGCTTGGCCGCCTCGACGGTAGGTCTGCACAAGTTCGCCAACTCGAGACTGAGAAACTGGTTTCAGCAGGAAGTCGTCGCAACCTGTCGCCAAGCATCGTTCCTTCTCGCCTCGCATTGCGTTTGCGGTGACAGCAATGATTGGCCCAGTGAAGCCATCCATGCGAATCACTCCTACGGCTTCATAGCCATAGACCAACGGCAAGTGCATGTCCAGCAAGATCAAATCGAACGGTTGATTCTCAGCAATCGCGGCCGCTGACTCGGCAATCGCTTGCTGTCCATCGACGGCAACCGTTACTTGAGCCCCCGCAATTCTCATCAAGAAAGCCGTCAAACGGCGGCTGTCCGGGCAGTCTTCAACCAGTAAGACTCGACAGTCAACGCTTCCAGTCGGCGTGCGTTTGACTTGTTCGCTATTCCGTCGAGGCAGCCCACATGGTGAATTGGCATCGGTGATTTGCTTGGGACTCTCCAGCATCCGGACACCTTCCAACGAACCGGCTGGTAAGATCACCGAAAACGTACTTCCTTGATTCAGCTCGCTTCGCACGCGAAGATCCGCGCCAAGCAATCCACAAATCTGTTTGGTGATTGGAAGCCCTAAACCGTTACCGCGAACTGCAAAGCTACGGGAACCATCATTGTTCCCATTCCCCAATTGTTCGTATGGTTGAAACAGCCGATGCAACTCGTGTTGTTCGATTCCTATTCCCGAATCAACAATGTCAAACTGCAACTTCGGCTCGTCGCTATTGAGATGCAAAAGCCGAGTCACAACGCGGACGCCCCCCGTGTGAGTAAACTTAATGGCGTTGCCAACCAGGTTCACGAAGATCTGCTTGACCCGTTTGCTATCGGTTTGAATGAACTCTGGCACGGAGCCATCGAATTCAAGCTCTAACGATAATCCCTTCGCATCGGCTTGCACTTTGAGCAGTTCAAGCACATCGGCCAAGATCGCGGCGGGGCAACAGTACTCTTTGAGCACTTCCATGCGGTTAGCTTCGATTTGCGCCAGGTCGAGAATATCGTCGACAAGATCCAAGACGTAGTCACCGCTTTGCTTGACGGTTTCGATCGCCTGAATTTGTTCGGGCCGCTGCAGTTCCTCGGCCAGCAAGTCGGCATAGCCCAACAGCGCCGACATCGGTGTGCGGATTTCGTGACAGACCTTTCCAACGAATTCGGTCTTCGTTCGATTGACCGCATCCGACGCATCGCGAGCGGCTCGCAACGAGAACTCGGCCTCTTTGATCGTCGTGATATCGTCGATCACCAACGCGACTCGCGAAAGTCGATCGTCTAGAAAATTGACAGCCTTCAGAGAAATCCAGGCCTTGTGGCCATTCAAGCCCACGGGAAACTCGACATCGAAATGTTTTGCCTTGTCTTGGATGACGTGTCGCAAGTCGGCCGAAATCTGCCCGACGCGCGCATCATTCTCGTTCTCGCGGCCGACGAATCTCGTCAAGAATTCAAACACACACGCATCGTTGTCATCACCTTGCTTAAGACCGAAGCGCTCGACCAATTCATTCCATGCCTTGTTTGTAGCGATGATCTTTCCACCGCTTCCCAAGATCGCCACTTGCGAAGGCAACGTGTCCAGGATCACCTGCAAGCTCTGTTTTCGGCGTCGCATTGACAACTCGAGAGTCAGCAGAACGAACGAAAGGTACATCAACGCCGCCGTCGACCAAGGCGATACGATGTTCCAGTAGAACACGACGACCGCCAACGCGGCTCCCATTAGGTGGAGGGAAAGGTACGGAATCAACGCGGCTCGCCGTTCCGAAGCGGACTCGTTTCGCAGTGACGTCATCAGCGGTTCCTCGACAATGCCAACGCTCGTTGACACGGGTGCATCTCATCAGTTGTTTGGGGACGAAAAACCCAAGAAACCATAGACCGCGCGAGTGATTTGCCTCGAATCCAACACCCGCCACGAGGAGAAAACTGCGTTTCGTGTTCGCTTTATGTCGATAATAGGGGCGAGTGCCTACATGGAGTACGCTTCCGACTTGCGACGCCTCACATGATTGTTCTCAACACCAGTTTGCCGCTTCGACGACGATGGAGACTACACGCCGGACGTTCGTAACCTTGCCAATCCAGCGGCTCCGCTTGTTGCGCTCCGAAATCCGGCGTACAATACTAATCCACTCATATTGATATGTTCTGACGAGGCGAATGATGCTTTCGATCCTTGGCGACAAGTTTACGCAGTGCGACGGAGTCACTCGACGAAGCTTCTTAACCGCTGGAGCTACGGGCTTTCTCGGCCTATCGCTGGCGGATCTCTTGCAAGCGGAAGCGATTTCGGGCGTGGGCTCCTCGAACAAAGCGATCATCAACGTCCACCTCGACGGTGGTCCGCCGCACATGGACATGGTCGACCTCAAGCCAGACGCACCGTCAGAAATCCGCGGCGAGTTCTCGCCAATCAGCTCGAGGATTCCCGGCTTTCAAGTCGGCGAGTTAATGCCAAGGATCGCATCGATCGCGAATCGTTTTGCTTTCATTCGCTCGCTGATTCAATCGGCGGGCCGCCATGACGGCTTTCAATGCCAATCCGGATTCAACGTTAAAGACCTCCAAGCCATCGGTGGCCGACCTGCCATGGGCTGCGTGCTGAACAAGCTGCTCGGCTCTCCTGACGATACGGCTCCCGCGTTTGTCGACATGATGCAAGGCCGACCGCTGGTGCGCAACAGTTCGCGACCGGGATTCCTGGGGCCGTCGTTTAAGCCGTTCCGACCGGATATGTCGGCGCTATTCCAACGCGAGCTGGAAACAGGTATGAAGGGCGAGCTGGCTCGCTTGGGCCAAGACCACACGGTCAGCATGCGATTGAACCCCGCGTTGGAGGCGGGTCGCTTGAGCAACCGCACTCAACTGCTTTCGCAACTCGATTCACTTCGCGGCGAGATTGATGCTACAGGCATGATGTCGGCAATGGACCGCTTCACTCAGCAAGCTGTTGGCATCTTGACGTCAGGCCGTTTTGCCGACGCCATGGACATGAGCAAGGAACCGGAATCAGGCCGCAAGCACTATTACCTCGACCCGGCAAGCGTTCCCGGTCGTCACGTGACCAGCGATTTGCCCAACGCCGTGACTAAGTTCCTGCTGGCGCGTCGCTTGGTCGAAGCCGGAGTCCGCTGCGTCAGCGTATCAATCAGCGACTTCGACACGCACAGTGCCAACTTCCCACGCATGAAGCAAATGCTACCGATCGTTGACTTCGGCCTTCACGCCTTGATCACCGACTTGGAACAACGCGGCATGCTGGACGACGTCTCCGTGGTCGTCTGGGGCGAGTTCGGACGCACGCCAAGAATCGACGCCAAGACCGGCGGCCGCCACCACTGGCCACGCGTCGGAATGGCCATGTTGGCCGGTGGTGGAATGCAAGTCGATCAAGTCATCGGCTCGACCGACCGCACCGCTAGCTCAGCCATCAACCGTCCAATCACCTACAAAGACGTCTTCGCCACGCTCTACCACAACCTAGGCATCGACGCATCCCGCACCACACTCATCGACACCACCGGACGCCCTCAATATCTACTCGACGAGGGTTCTCTAATCCGCGAACTGGTGTAAGCTATTGGGGGTGTTCGCAGAGGTTGGAACACTAATCTTCGCTAATTCTCACTAATGCAAGAATCTATTCTTGTCCCGAGAAGAGAGCAAAACACAACGACAGCTTCGCCAAGAGAACGAACCGTTGCGCGGCTTCCTGCATCCGACATTAGTGAAGATTAGCGCCGATTAGCGTTCCAAGAATCCCGACCAAGTCCTTCTACGGACTCGTGGGAATGCGGTCAACCTTGTCTTCAACGTCGTTGATTTCGCTCAGCGTTACCGCGGAGACCGCTGCTGCGGAAACGGCCGCACCTAGTGTAATCAACGACGTCCCGTCGACTAAACCCGAGATGCCAAGGTTGGGCACATCACCTACCTGACCTCGAACGATTGGTTGACTCGGCTGCGTGATTGGTTGAGACACGGGCTGTTGAACTTGGCGAGATGCCGTTTGCGTGTAAGAAACACGTTGAATCAAAACGGCTTGGGATGTTGCTGATGGCGGAGCTGCTTTGGCGGTCCAGAAACGAAACAGAGCTTGGCTGCGTCCAGACTGTAAGCGGTAGAGTCCGCCTCGCATGCCCTTCAATTCAAAGCGGCCTTTGCTGTCCGTCTTCACAGCGGCGATCAGTTTGCGGCCTTGAGTTACACGGACGATTTCACCCGCGACCACTCGACCTTGATTGTCGAGGACTCGACAAGTAATCGAACCATCGGCCTTCAGGGCTGCGTCACCGATTGCGGGAAGTTGGCGGGCGGTCGAAGCCGTTTCGGCCAACAATTGCAAAGGCGTGGCGATAGCCAAGGCGAAAACTAATGATAATTGCTTGATCAGCACAGGTTGTATCCGCATCAATCCGTCCCTTGATATCAGCCCCCCGACTCCTGGATGGAGTCGCACAGTCTCTGCTATCGGGACGAAGCCACGGAAACTTCACCGGGCTCCGGCTTCACATGCTGGAATCAACAGCATGCACGCGAACATGTCAATCGAGCCCAATGTGCATAATCAACCAATCGTGCCGGTTGTGACGACTACGCCAAACTCTCGTTGAATGAATCGAGGATCGAATGAGGCTTATCGCGTTTTTCCACGTTTTGATGACACAGCGACGCTTCGCGATTTCCCGTTTTTCGGCTTTGAACCTCGCTTCTTGAAACGACTCTTACTGCCGTTCGATGAATCTCGATACGATTTCGTGTTTCGTGAGAAATTGCGGTTAGATTTCTTCGAGCGATGGTCGCCTTTGTGTTCGCCGTCAACGCTGATGCGTAATTGCTTGCCCGCAACGCGAGTGTGATGAAGGACAGCCAACACTTCGTCAGAGATCCCTTCGGGGAGATCGATCGTGCTGTAGTTTCGTTGAATCGAAATCGCACCCATTTCGGCTCCGGCGATTCCGCCCTCGTTGGCGATCGCGCCGACGATGTTTCCAGGCTTGGCCCCGTCAGCCCAACCGACTTGAATTCGGTACCGCTGCATGCCGGCTTCGATTTCGCCCGTGTCATTGCGATCGGTACGACTTCGTTTGCCGCCCTTGCGTTTCCGACTTGGCTCTTGCTCCGTATCCTCGAACCGATCGTCGCGTGATCGTTTTTTCTTTGGCTTGTCTTTGACGAAAAAGTCGCGTCCGTTCTGCGCCATCTGAGCCAGTGCCGCAGCAATCGTTTGCATCGGCAAGTTAGACTCGTCGGCAACCTTCAAAGTAAGGCGTTCGAAGGTCGAAAGATCACAAGTCTGAACAGTCTCGGCAATCTGCTTCGAGAAGCGTTCAACGCGACGCTGATTGATTTCTTCGGCTGTTGGGACGGCAACGACTTCGATGGGCTGCCGAGTCGCCTGTTCGATATACCTCAGCTTTCGCCGCTCTCCGTTTGTTAGAAAGATGATGGCTTCACCAGCTCGACCGGCGCGTCCGGTTCGCCCGATGCGGTGAATGTAGGCTTCATTGTTCTGAGGCACGTCGAAATTGAACACATGGCTGACTCGTGGCACGTCGAGACCGCGGGCCGCGACATCGGTAGCCACGAGAATCTGTAGTTGGCCGGACTTGAGCTGCTGAATCGTTCGCTCGCGCACACGTTGTGGCATGTCTCCATTCAAGGCAACCGCCGACAACCCCGCGCGATTCAGCTTTTCAGCAATCGCCACCGTACTGTCTCGCGTATTGGCAAAAACGATGACACCATCTGCATCCTCAACTTCCAAGAGACGCGTTAATGCATCGACCTTTTCTGCTGGCCGAACAAACAAAGCACGCTGACGAATAGCGGCAACGGTCATGGTTTCCGACTTAATCGTTATTCGAGCGGGTTCGTTCAAATACTGTTTGGAGATTTCGCGGATAGGCTTGGGCAACGTTGCGGAAAACAACGCGACTTGCCGTTGCTCTGATGCGTGTTCGAGAATCAGTTGGACATCTTCCAAGAATCCCATGTTGAGCATTTCGTCGGCTTCATCGAGAACGAACCACTTGATGCCACTTAGATCCAGCGTCCCGCGCTTCAGATGATCGATGATTCGACCCGGAGTTCCGATAACAGCATGGACTCCACGCTTCAATTGACGAAACTGAATGCCGTAATCTTGACCACCATAGATTGCCGTCACGTTTAGATTCTGAAGATGAGCACCGTATGTCTCGAACGCTCGAGATACCTGCATGGCCAGTTCGCGAGTCGGCGCGAGTACAAGAACTTGCGGTTCACGAAGACTGGTGTCGATTTGCGAAAGAATCGGTAACGCAAAGGCCGCAGTCTTGCCGGTGCCGGTTTGGGACTGTGCCAAGACATCGCGACCTTCCAATAGTTGCGGGATGATCTCCGCTTGAATTGGAGTCGGAGTCTTGTAGCCCGCATCTGCAACCGCCTGCTTCAGCTCACTCCGCAACTCAAACTCATCGAAGGGTAGCGAATTGCTTGTAGCGGTATCGGCAGTTACTTCAGATGTCGAATTATCAACGACGTTGTCAGCATGAAAGTTGGAGCCGTCACAGTCCACGTCGACCGCGCGCAATTCAACTTCTGCTTCAATCTGATTGTCAAACATCAATCATTCCTAAACTGATATGGCTGAATTCGACATCACGAACGTAAGCCGCGCGCAGCCAATGTTTTTTCCTGAAGCCGCGTTTACCGTCGAATGCAACAAACCACAACATCACACAAATTGCGTAGAAAGATGGAGTGTTACTTCGACACCAAAGTTCGTTTCAGCGGCGAATTTTTCGAGCATGCCAGAATCAGCAGCTCTGCGTGCGTTAGCCAACAGCGTCGAAGCAATCGACAGGTCGCATCACATTCAATAGACACGGAATGCGACGTTGCTTCGAACCGGACTTCCTGCCAGCTCGCTTTAAGCTGGCGTTTTGAGGGAAGCATCAATGAAGTCTTGCCGCGAGGCAGCCTCTCGGAATTGTCGTGCGAGTTCAATGTCCGCCGACGATATGTCCTGAAAACAGGAGATACACAGATCCACGCCGTGTTTGTTGAGGCTTAATGGCGAGGCACCCTACCCAAATTGATTCCCGATTACGAGTCGCTTAGCGGTAGAAAATCAAAAGGTAGCAAAATCGACAACGGATAAAGCGCATATGCGTTAGAAATTCCCTCGTTCAGGCTTCCATGCCTAAGCGTGTAAAAACGATTACGCCAAGCTCACGTCCAGTGAATCCAGGACGGACTGAGGCAAGGTAAAGGTCTCGTCGATCTCGCCAGGTTCGGCGATTAGCGTGTCGACGCCGTCTTCTCCGGCGATGGTATCGATGCCGCCTTGACCATTGGCAATGTCGTTGCCGTTGCCGCCCAGCAAGACGTCCTTGCCGCCGCCGGCGATCAATCGGTCGTCGCCATCGCCGCCGATCAACGTGTCGAAGCCGGACGAACCGATCAGTCGGTCGACTCCGTCTCCGCCGATTAGGCCATCGTTGCCGCTGCCGCCTTCGAGCGTATCGGCTCCGTCGCCGCCGTCGATTGTGTCGGCTCCGTTGTCTCCGCGGAGTGTATCTTCACCGTCTTCGCCAAGAATCACGTCGTCGTCATTTTGGCCTCGGATAAAGTCGTCACCGTTGCCGCCACGGATAGTGTCGTTTCCGCTACCGCCGAAGATCGAGTCGTCGTCGTTTCCGCCTAACAAGCGATCGTCGCCAGCATTGCCGATGACTTTATCTTCGCCGTCATCGCCGGAGACAGTGTCGTTGCCATCGCCGCCGATGACGCGGTCGTCGAAGTCGCCGCCGGAGACGATGTCGTTTCCGCCGCTTCCGTCGACGGTGTCATTGCCAGCTTCGCCCATGAGAACGTCGTCGTCGCCATCGCCATCCAGCATGTCATCGCCATCGCCGCCGAAGATGGTGTCGTTGCCACCGCCGCCGTTGATCATGTCATTTCCGGCGCCACCACTAAGTGTCTCGGCTCCGCCACCGCCAGTAATCGTGTCATCGCCGGCCTCACCGTTGACGCTGAATCTCACAAAGCCCAAGCCGGCACCGGTGACGTTGATCGTATCGCTGCCGTTGCCGCCATTGACCGTCAGTTGCAACGGGACGACTCCAGTCAAATCCTGCACAGTGATGGTGTCGGCACCGTTGCCAGCGTTCAAGACGACGTTTGTGATCAAATTATCGACGGTGATTACCGAGCCGCCTTGCGAGATTTCCAGCAGCGGGCCGGCACCGCGAACAGTGATGTTGTCCGCGTTGCTCGCACCTCGAATCTCAAGCGTGTTGAAGCCAACGGGACTGACCACTGTATCGAGACCAGAAATCTCGCCAATGAAGGTGTCGTCGTTGTTGCCACCGAGCAGTTGATCGGATCCCAATTGTCCGTTCAACATGTCGTTGCCATTGCCACCATCCAAGGTGTCGTCGCCCGAGCCGCCGAAGATGTTGTCGTCTCCTTCACCGGCGCTGATCGAATCGTTGCCGCTACCGGCCGCGATGAAGTCATTGCCATCAGTGCCGATGATGGTGTCGTTACCACCACTGCCGTTCAGAGTGTCTCCTTCAGCTTGAATTGTTTGATTGATACCGACCGCCAAATTCGACGGAGACGGCGCGACATCCGCGAAAGTCAATACGAACGCACCACGTCCTAACGTGCCAAGCACGAGAACGTTGTCTTGAGCATCATAGGCCATGTCCCAAACTGGTACTGTCGGAACGGTGTCACCACCGAAATCGATCCAAGTTCCTGGCGTTGCTGTGCTCATGCGAGACACACCAGTCCGCCCGCCGACAACGACCGCCGGATCAGCACCAGGAATGAACTCGATCGAGCGAAGGTCGTTATCGGGGATGTTGCCGGTAATGTTCGTCCAAGTTCCCCCGCCATCAAGCGTTTGGAAGACGCTACCGGCGCTCACGACGTAGGCATTCATAAAGTTAGTTGGGTCGAGCACGATATCTCGCGGCACTCCACCTGGGAAGGCCGTCGGAGTTGGTGCTCCGGTTCCGGCAAGCCTCACGAAGACTTCATTGCCCGAGCCAACATACAAGACCTCTTCATTCGGCACGCCGCCCATGAAGCCGCCGTAAGAAATCGCATCGTCACCCGATCCACTGTTGACGCCGATTCCAGGACCAACTTCCGTCACGGTGTCGCCCATGTCGAGCGACTCGTATGTTGAGTTGCCACCGCCGATGATTAGCCTTGTTGGATCGACAGCATTCAATTGCACTGGCGTCGAGAACTGTCCAGCGATGGCCGCACCGCCGCCTTGTACGGCAAGCGCCGGAAATGCTGTGCTTACAACATTGTTGTTGGCGTCGATCACGCGACGTCGAAAGCCACGCAAGAACTGAAAGCTCGAATAGCGTATCGATTGTCCCGAAGCGGCAAGCGTGACGTCGTCCACTTGAACGTCACCACCATCGCCGCCGGTGATCTGTCGGAAGCGACCCTCTCCAGCAGCCAGTTGTTCCAACGTTCCGTTGTCTTGAGTTCCGCCGATAACAATGTTCGAAATCGTGTCATAGTCGATATCGTGGAACTCGGTCACCGACAAGTCGCCCGCGAGCGAGAACCAGTCGCCCGTGTTGTCCTGCGGGCTTGTACGGCGGAAGATACCACCGTCGTCCACTTCGATGATGTTGCCCAAGGCATCAAAGACCATCTCCCGAGAGTCCGCGTGCGGCGACGTGCTGTTAGCCGTGCCACCACCGGCGGCTCCCAAGACGTTCGAGTGTGTCATGTGCACAAACTGCGAGCCCAACGGCTGCGACGCGTCGCCTCGGAACAATCGCCCCGAAAAATCAGTCGCACCGATCGAGTTCGGAAAGCCGCCGGCACCGGGACCGCCGCTACCTTCCGCGGCTGTCGGTTGCCGGTCACCGCCAAGATAAACCAGGTTGGGATTTGTTGGATCAGCCAGGATCGATGAGTGAATCGAACCTTGACCACCGGCAATCGTTTCCGGAGCCGAGCCAGCTCCGGGCCCCTTCGCGCGAGGATTGATGCCGACGTTACCGTTCTCATTCGTAACAGGAGTATCCATCTGCACGAAGGTGGCACCGCCGTCCGATGATCGAAAGACGCCTGCTAACTGACCTTGATTGTTAATCGTCACAAACACGACACCGGCGGCACCGACGGAGATTTCCAGGTTACTGGTGGCACCAGTCAGCGTGAGAGCTTCCATTGCGGCGTTACTGATGCGCGTCCACGTAGCCCCCATGTCGTTGGAACGAAAGACACCGTTTGTTCCCGTGCTGAACGCATCGGCAAATACTACGCCCGTATAGAGCACATTGGGATCATTCGGATCGCCCGCCAAGTCATAAGTCACGCCAAGCGGCAAGCCGCTCGGTCCCGTGCCGTCACCGCTGGAAATCTGTGTGAACGTTTGCCCGGCATCAGTACTGCGAAAGATTCCGACGTTGTTGCCGTTGAAGCTGTCAGCGGTGTTCACTGACACGGTGATCACACTTCCTCGAGGCGCGACGCCCGAGATATTCGCTCCTGACAAGACACCGCCACCATCCAATGACGTAAAGTTGAAACCATCCGTCGTGCGAAGAATGCCCGTTCGAGAACCGCCGAATTGAGCAAACGAGCTAAACCGCCCAACACCAGCCACCAACGTTCGGTGAGTCGGGTCTGTCGGATCGAATTCCAGTGCGCCGATCGATTGCGACGGTGCGTCGTCCGTCAACGGAATCCAGTTCGGTTCAGCATCAGTCGCGTTCTCGGTTCGCCAAACGCCACCGTTCACACCGCCAATGTAAAGAATGTCGGCATTCGTTGGATGAGCATCAACCGTGTGGATTGCACCGATGATTTGGTTATTGGGCAAGATGTTTTCGACCTGACCACCAATGTTGATGATCGGACCGACTTGATTGAAACCATCATCGTCAACAATTAATGCCTCGCCTTGCGAGTCAACAATCACGGCGTTCGCCGAAGCATTGGACAAGTTCACGAACAAGTTCTCATCGGATTCATCCAATGTATCACCCGTAATAAGAACAGTTACCGTCTTTGTGGTAATGCCAGGAGCAAAGGTCAACACACCCATCATCGTGCCATAATCCGCTGGCGGAGCACCCGTCAAGCTGCCCACGGCCGAACCATCAGCCGTCGCAAAGTTCACCGTCACCGGCGTCGCCGATGGTGCTGCTAAGCTGACCGTGAACGTCGCACCAACGGGCGTTGATCCCGAGTTACTCAGATTTGAAACCGTCCCCATTCCCGAGTTGGCGGTCACAATATCCAACAGTCCATCGAAGTCGTAATCGGCAGTGATCAAGGATGTCGGAGCCAAATCGGTGGGGAACGTCAGCGCGGCCTCGAACGAAGCGTTGCCCATATTTCGCAATAGCGAGACATCGTTGCTCAGCACATTGGCGGTCAAAACATCTAAGTCGTTGTCATTGTCAATGTCCGCCAAATGAACAGCACTCGGCCCATCACCAACCGCAAATGTGATCGGCAAACCAAATGTTCCGTCACCATTGCCAAGATGCACGATGACTTCATCGGTGGCTCGACTAACCGTCGCAATGTCCGGATTCAGGTCGCCGTTCAAGTCACCCACAGCCGAAGCAATCGGCTGCGTGCCACCCGTCAACAGAGGTGTTGTGGTGAAGCTGCCCGTGCCACTATTGAGCAGCACGGTGACGTTATTCGTTCCAAAGTTGGTGACGACCAAATCAGTATCACCGTTGTTATCAATGTCCGCCATCGTGACATCTTGAGGATTCGTGCCGACAGCAATTGTCGTTGGCGCCGCAAAAGTACCTGCACCATTGTTGGCAAGAATCGAAACTGTCGAGTCGACAAAGTCAGCGGTGGCGATATCGAAATCGCCGTCTCCGTCAAAATCCGCTGAGATCAATGACAACGGCTGCATACCCGTTGCCGGTGTGCTAGCAACCGTCAATCCACCAGCGCCGTCATTCGTCAAGACGGAGACTGTATTGTCTCCCGAGTTCGCCACGAGCAAATCAAGATCGTTGTCACCATCGATGTCAGCAGCCGCCAAATCGGACGGTGCCGCGCCAACAGTTACTACTACGGCAGCTTGAAAAGTCCCGTCGCCATTGCCAAAGAGAATAGAAACCGTATTCGCTGCCGTGTCAGCGGTCGCCAAATCCAAGACGCCATTCTGGTCAAAGTCGGCATTGATGACGTTGCTAGCGCCAGCGCCAGCAGCAAACGGAGCCGGCGCGCCGAACAATGGTGTCGGCGTGCCACCATCACCTTCAGGGCTAAAAGTGATATCGTTGATCGAGATCAAGGAGAAACGCTGGCTATCAATGTCACCACTTTGCAGCAAGTCATTGCCCTCGCCACCATCCAACGAGTCCGTGCCGCCGCCGCCTTGCAGAGTGTCGTTGCCAGATTGTCCCTTAATAGTGTCGTCGCCAACACCGATCGTCGTCGGATCAGAGCTGTCACCGAACATAGTGTCGTTGCCGGAGCCACCAAACATGCGGTCGTTGCCATCATCACCGACAAGCAAATCGTTCCCGCTACTGCCTGAGATAAAGTCGTTGCCATCACCGCCACGAACTTCATCGTCACCAGAATTCGCCAGCAAGCTATCGTCACCATCTCCGCCATTTACCGTGTCATTGTTGACACCAGCGTCGATTGTATCATCGCCATCGCCACCATTGATGACGTCGTTGCCGCTCTTGCCGTTGATCACGTCGGCGTCATCACCACCATCCAATTGGTCGTTGCCCGAGTTGCCGGCAATCGTATCCATCCCCGCGCCGTCATCGATGTTGTCGTTTCCACTACCGCCAACAATATTGTCCGCGCCATCGTCGCCAGTCACGATGTCGTCACTGGCACCGCCATCGATGATGTCGTCGCCTTCGTCACCGGAGATGTTGTCAATGCCGTCACCACCACTAATGTTGTCGTTGCCAAGACCTCCCGTGATTTGGTCGTCACCATCTCCACCATCGATCGTGTCAGCGCCATCAAGACTGATGACGATGTCATTGCCATCACCGGCATCAACCGTACTAGCAAAATCGGTAGTCAAGGTGATCGAGTCATCGCCATCACCGCCTTCAACCAGAATCGATAGTCCGTTCGGATTGTCGTACGCCGTCGAGAGTACACCGCCAACGCTAATCGTGTTAGCGCCATCGCCACCACGAACGATCAGTGATTGGACGCTCGTCGCATCGATCGTACCCAACGAAGCCAGCGAGCTACCGTTGACAATAACCTCAACAAGCCCACCGTTGTCTTGAATCAAAATACTATCGTCGGCATCAGATTCAACGGTCAATTCCGTACCAACCAACAGAGCAGACACCGATAACAGTGACCGGTCTTCGAGCATTTCAATCACTTGACTAAACGGAGTGCGGTGCTTACGACGTCTCACCGATGATCCTGCAGCGTTTGAAAGGCCGGCTTTGTTCGATCGAAGACGAAGGCGAAGAGTGTCAAGCCACGAATTGATGTGCATGTTGATTTCCAACTTGAGTGGGAGGCTGTGTTGGCACCACGTGCGCACGTTGCGCTGTCATTTAGGTCAAGTGCCCGCATCGACGCCGAAGTTGGTTAGGCATCGAAGAGGCAAGCAACCAATGGTTGCGCGGAATCCGCGCACGCAGATGGTTGGAAAGAGTCCGTAAGAGCAAATCACGGGCTTGATAAGCGACAAATGCGCGCGCTCCAGATTCTTAGCGCTGGCCAAGTTCCATATTTGTCGCCAGTAACGGTTAGAGGGTCATTTGCGTAAGACAAATGCCGCAGCGGACGGATCAAGTGCCCGAAAACCACCTGCTGAAATCACGCATTAATGATGTCTCCAGTCAACACGATGTGCCCAGCAAACAACAGCGTTGCTCTTAGGGAACGCGCAAGCGTCCATGAGACACGGTCCGAAGAACGAATAATCCCAGCAGCCAACGAGTATCAAACAATCACTGGTTCTTGGGCGTCGGCGCTTCTGGCTGCGTGTTAATCGAGCGTTTCCTAAACAGTTCCAGAATCCCGTACTTTCCAATCAAGTACAGAATCTTGGTCCCAGCCTTCAAAGTTCCCAGCACTGTCCAGCTAATCTTGCTCACACCAACACGGCGGCGATAGTGGACGGGAACTTCTCGAACTCTCAGCCCCTGCTGCACGACCCTGATCTGCATTTCGACCGTCCATCCAAAGTTTGTGTCGCTCATTCCCAATGACTTGAGAGCTTCGATCTCGATGGCGCGAAACGGACCGAGATCCGTGTACTCGGCCTTCCACAAAAGCCGCATCAACCAGCAAGCCAGCGCGTTCCCAAACACACTTTGAGGCGGCATCGCCCCGCTCTCTCGATGGCCTCGCAAGCGAGTTCCCAACACGAAGTCCGCTTCGCCTTCGAAGATTGGCTCGACAATTGACGGCAACTCGTCCGGGTGATCACTGAAGTCCGCATCGACAAAGGCAACAATCTCTGGCGCTGCCGTCTCCTCATTCCAAACTTCTTCGAGACCCCGCAAGCAAGCCGCCCCGTAACCTCGGCGGGGTTCGGAGACAACATCGGCGCCGTGTCGCTTTGCGATCGCCGCCGTCGCGTCACTCGATCCATTGTCGACCACGATGACTCGCCCCACTGGCGGTAAGTGCCCCAACACCAAACCGATCGACGATTCTTCATCCAATGCCGGAATGATGACCCACACATTGGAAAGCACGCTCCTTGCGTTCATCAGGTCACCTCCAATCACCTTCTTGACCCAAAACCATACAAATACCGGCGAAAGTGCCCTGACAGGTGGGCAACTGCTCCGATCAGTCAAAGTTTACAGATCACGAAGACCTTGCGGGGAAAAACAATCGTTGCGCTTCCAACGATCCTACCGAATCCCTGTTTATCACGATCATGATTCATTGGAAGTTCTCGCGCATTGTGGCGGGCATTTGGACGATATGGCGTATACGTCCTGTTCTGCCATGCGCGGGACCGGTCCGATTGCGTACATCGCAAGTGATTCGTGAGCCGTCATTTTGGTCTCGCGACGCTTGCCGTTCAATTCTTGTTGCTCGCCACGGATGAAACGATGCGACTGAACGACTGGCTCAGACTTCTCAAAAACAACTTCAAGCTTTCCAGTTCAAGACGCGGCCAGCGGCCACGAACCGCCATCGAGCGTCTCGAAGACCGCAGTTTGCTTGCCGAGCTTAGCGTTTGCTTGGAGCACCGAAGGCGACAACTTGCCCAACGGAGCACTTCCGAGCTTCCTGTCGAACGAACTAGGGATCATTTCAGTCAACGATGAAGTGGGTACGGTGACAACAAATTCCGGTGTGGATGTCGCGCCATCGTTTAACAATGAATATGCACTCTCGGCATTGACCGACACGACGCTGACTGCGGCAATCGATGCCACCACGACAACAATTCCAGTCGCATCCGTTGCGGCGTTCACACAATTGAATGCCCAAGGGCAAGTGGGCGACTTCAACATCCAGATCGAAGGCGAAGTCCTAACGGTAGTGTCTGTCGACGCCAATCTGAATACGTTGACTGTCGCCGCTAGAGCAGATGGCGTTCCACACGCTGCGGGTGTCAATGTTCTCGATCTTTCTCGAGTCATTCGGGCCAAAACCGATGCAGGCGATGGAGGCCGCATCATTCGCGATTCGATCTCGACGTTTAACGCACCGGTGGACTTTGCGAATCAGGAACGAGTTGGCTTTTATTTGATTCGCAACTCGACCACTTCCAACTTAATCGGCGAGGCACCCGACCCATTCGCGTCTGGATCGCTGAGTGTGGAATCTAATCCGACGAACCTTCCGCACACGCGCGATCTCGATTTCGACGGTGTGGATGATGGCGTTGACGGAATCATAACCCAACAGAACGAAACTGCGGTCTTGTTCCGAGATCGGGCATTGGCGTTCTTCTCGTTCGTGAACGCGAACCCCGATGGCGGGTATCTGGGCAACCCGGCGAAACATCACATTCGCACGGAGTTGGCGCGGGCCGATCATCGATCCGACGCCATCGACGATCGCAACGACACCGGTGACTTTACTGGTGAGATCATCGTGTACTTCGAGGACTCGTTTGCTCCAAACAACAGCGTCAGTGGTGACGGGCCAGGACTTGGTTCGAGTGACTTCGATCAAGGCATTCGCGATGGCGAGGACGCGATCATTCGGATGTTTGATCCGTTTGTGCAACCGGTTATCTCCGCAGCCAGCCAACACCAAGCCGTGCAGATGAGCACTTTTGATGCTGCAACCGGGCTGCTTGCCATCAATTCAGACGCCGCAAATGTTTCGGTCAGCGCCGCCGGGGGCAACGTTCAAGTCGTCATCGATGGCATGGTCGATTCGAACTTGGGCACGGTCGCGGCAAATCTTGTCCAACGCATTGTCATCGCCGGTGGTCGTAGCGCTAACAACATTGATTTGTCGATGGTAACAGCGGCGGACTTCACGAATCTGACCGACATTCAATCCAACGGCTACGGTGGCGACGACACCTTGATCGGTAGCCCGCTCAACGATTCGCTCTTTGGCGGCGACGGCAACGACTCAATTGTTGGTGGCGGTGGCGACGACGTGCTCGAGGGAGCCGACGGCAATGATCAACTGCAAGGCAACGCTGGCAACGACACCCTGAATGGCGGCGATGGCAGCGACACGCTCCAAGGAGGCTCGGACAACGATGTCTTGAACGGCGGTGAAGGTGACGACACCGTCTGCGGCCAGCTTGGTGATGATCAACTCACCGGCGGCAACGGCGACGATCGAATTGAAGGTGAAGGTGGCAACGATACGCTAACCGAATCTGCCGATGCGAACTTCACGTTAACGGACGCTCAATTGACGGGAGTCGGCACAGATACCCTGGTCGATGTTCCTGAGAACGTCGTGCTCACGGGTGGAGCATCGGCGAACCAACTGGACGCATCCGCTTCGTCAACCAATGTCACGTTGAACGGCGGATTATCGAACGACACGCTAATTGGTGGCAGCGCTGCTGACGTCCTGAATGGCGATGAGGGCAACGATTCGCTCGACGGTGGACCTGGCAATGATACGCTCAACGGAGGCACTGGGTTCGATCGATTGCAGGGTAACGGCGGCGCTGACGAACTAGACGGTGGCGCTGACACTGATCGCGTTGTCGAGATCGGCGATGTGGACTTCACGTTGGCCGACGCACAAATGATGGGCAACAGCAATGACTCGTTGGCAAATGTTGAGCAAGCAGAAATCACCGGCGGCGCATCAGCAAATACAATCGATGTGTCTGGATTTAGCGGCTCGACTGAGATCAGTGGTTTAGCCGGGAACGACACCATTCTTGGCGGAAGTGGCGTGGATCAAATCGATGGCGGCAGCGGCGATGATTCGATCGACGGCAACACAGGCAACGATGTGATCGACGGTGGTAGCGAGAATGACATCGTCGATGGCGGTGCAGGGGCGGACCAGATCAATGGTTCCAGCGGTGACGACCAAATCAGCGGTGGAACAGAAGCCGACAACATCACTGGCGGCGATGGAAACGACATCGTCAACGGCAACGATGGCGATGACACCCTCGACGGTGGCAACGGCAACGACACAGTTGATGGAGGTGCAGGAAACGACACGATCGTAGGAGGACAGGGCGACGACAGTCTCCTCGGTCAGTTCGGCGACGATCAGCTGACTGGCGGGGCGGGTGACGATGAGATTCAGGGCAATGGCGGCAACAACACATTGGTTGAAACAGCCGATTTTGACTTTGCGTTGGCTCCTAATCAGTTGACCGGAAACGGCACAGATACCCTATCGGATATTCAACAAGCTCAACTTACCGGCGGCCCATCCAACAACACGATCGATGCATCAGCGTTTACTGGGTCAACAACTCTTCTTGGTTTAGGCGGGAATGATACGATTCTCGGCGGCAGCAATAACGACAACATTCAGGGTGGTGACGGCGATGATTCGCTGAATGGCAATGATGGCGACGATTCGTTAAACGGCGACGCTGGCGAAGACACCGTGCTCGGAGGACTCGGCAGCGACACTGTTAGGGGCGGGCCCGATAGTGATATCGTCGTTGGCGGTGGGGGCGGAACTGATATCGTAATTCAATGATCCGTCTTCTGTTCTTCGTGGCTAGATTTCGAGCGATTCAACAAGCACTTTTGCGTTTGCTCGCGCCGCTCTCAAATACTTGCCCGGCAGTTGAAGTGGCGCAAGCGATTCTTGATTGAACCAAATGCAAATGAGTCCGTACGCGACGCTCCAGCAGCGTGCTTTGGTGGCGTTCGGATAGGCTGCGCGGAGTTCCAGCGCGGTATCTGCGACAAGATCGTCCACATATTCAAGCATCAGCATCCTGACCGTCGTGTGCTGATCACTGGCAGCGATCAGTGATTCAATGACCATGACACTCTCTGCCGTCTCGAGTGGTTTGGTTGGAAAGAAAAGCGCCAGCAACCGGTCGACTCGATCCGTTTCTGAGTCATTCTCGAGAAACTCTTGAAAGTGCGTTCGGTACTTGGCAACGACACGCTTGGCAAGCGCCTCGATCAGATCGTCACGGTTGCCGATGTAATGACGCAGAATGCTGCGTTTCATACCAGCTTCCTCGGCCACTCGCTCGAGCGAACTGCCTTCCAACCCATACTTCGCAACACAAGCTTCGAAGGCATCGAGGATTTCTTTCTGGCGAACCTCGGTCAAATCAGGACGACCCATCTCGCTGCCTTTTCCTGTGGATTATTTTATTGTCACTGTTGACAATTTATCCCCGCACCGTAGATTGTCAAGGTCGACAACAAACTCGCGAGGAATTTCGATGAATGCGCTACCAATCAGCAAACACAAGGCTATGCCAGCCACGATGTTTGTTCTCGTCTTGACTGCCACAAGTACTTGCAAAGCACAGTCCATCAAGGACGAGGTTTCCTACACCAACGACATTCGCCCTATCGTGAACAACTTCTGCACAACTTGTCACGCGGGCGATGACCCCAAAGGCGAGTTCGTGCTTACGAGCTACGCGGACGTTCGCAAGTACGTCGAGAACGGCACGCTGCTTAAGCGAATCAACGATCCGAAAAAGCCAATGCCACAAGACGGGCTGTTGCCGAAGTACATGCGACGTATGTTTCAGGTTTGGGCCGACAACGGGTATCTCAACATGGGAAAGAAATCGAGCAAACCAAACGAACGCAAATTTGCGGACTTCAAACCGCCCAAAATTGTTCCAGTTGACATCAATAAGAAAGGCTTCGACCTGCTGGAGAACATGCAGGGACATTGGGTCGGCTCCATGTATCTGCTCGGTCAGAACTATGAGTGGATGGCATTTGACTATCGCGCGATCGCTCCCTCACACGTTCACGGAATCTATGAGGGCGGTTCGATTGGAAACCTGTTTACTTCGTTCTTTGTAACGAACTTCAATGGCAAGCGGACCATTATGGCTCGCAACGGAGGCCTCTTGAATGGCATTTATCGAACGAGTTACTTCGTGCTTGATCATGTCGCATACGGTCAACGGCACGGCTACTACCGGCTCGTCGACGCGTATGGCGGCAAAGATATCATGTGGATGGAGTTGACGTTTACCGGGTACAAGATTGAGTTCAATTCGTATACCAGCAGATTTGGACTGCCGCAGCCAAAGCTGCATATGAGCTTCCAAGGTAAGCGCATGCACCCCGAGTTGGCGGCAGCAGCGGCCAAAGCAATTGGCTTGCCGAAGAAGGTCGTCGACTTCGATTTCGCCAAAGGACTTCCGACACCGACATGGGTAGATAAGTATCCGCTTACCTCGGCGAGCTACATCTGGGAAGAAAAGGGAAAGAGACTGCTTGAGCTTGCGAGAGTCGCGAAAGACCCTTACCGAATCGACCAGATGCCGTACGTTTCAAAGCTCACTGTGGCGGTTGATCGAAACAGAACGATCAAGGACAAGAAGTTACACCTTTACCTGTCGAATCGAGCCCTCACGAACAAAGCTGGCAAGTTCATCACTCAGTTTGGCTATATCCGCTCAAACCTTTTGGATGGACTCCTGTCTTTTCCTGAGATGAGCAGTCAGCAGAGCGAGTTCACTTTCACGTACTTGCATCCGGGTGACTACTTTCTCACGGTTATCGCCGACATGGACGCCGATGGTTACCCATCGCCTGGTGATATAACTCACGCCAGAAAGCACGTCACGGTGAAACCCAAGTCGAGTCAGCGAATCGAAATCAAAAAACATTTCTGTCAGGAATTGATTCGAAAGCTCACCGCCTTTCGTGCATTGTGTTGTTCGTGGCTCACTTCTATCGAGCCAACGCAAGAAACTTTGCTTGCGCGCATGACGCGCCGTGCCACTCTAAGTATGATCGAGCCTAGATCGCTCGAACACACTGACGAAGTAGTTGACTCGAGCGAAGCAAACACGATTCAAGCTACGGGCAACTCGCTAAGTGCTCAAGACATGAAAGGCTGACTCATGAGATCACTTCAGATTGGCATAGTGTTCGTCTTGTTATTTGGCGTAACCACGGCCAACGCTCAGACTAAGAAACCCAAGCGTGCCTTGAAGGATCTCCTGACGGAGTTCGCGGGACTTGTCGCGAAGCAACAGACACTAAACAAATCGCTGACGACTGCTTTCAAGACGAAAAATCAAGCCAAGATCCAAAGCATCGTTGCTGAACAAGGGAAACTCCGTGAAGAAATCAAGAAGATTGAAGGACCCGCCGTCACACATCTGAAGCAACATGTTCCGCATGACAAGGCCCCCTACAAGAATTACACCTGGGAGTTTCGTCTTGGTGGCACGGTCTTGTCCGCGTTCCTCAAAGACAAGAATAAAGAAGCAACAAGCAGGCTATATCACCTTGCAAGCGATGAAGAATGGAAAACCCGTTTTCCAACCGAAAGTTTATTCGGGCAAGGTCGCTGGCTACAAAGCACGTGTCACCGCCGATACAGCCAACGTGCTGCTCGGAAAGTTTGAACTGCAATTGTGCTTCAGAAGAACGATCGAGTCGCCGGTGCCAACGGTCCTGGGTTTATCAAAGCCATCGACATCGCCGGGCTTGGCCGAAAGTTGAAGTAACGAGGAATTGTCTCAACGCCTTAGCGTCAGGAACATGTTTTGATGAAATACAACTTAGGTTTGCTTGCTTTGTTTGTTTGCTTGAGCGCTGTCACGGTTGCTGGAGAGAAGTCTAAACCCGCTGACATCGCGTCGCGACGCGAATTGTTTGTTGACGACTACTTGATCGCTTCTCTCAAGAATGCACGACGGCAACTCCATCACCCAGTGGCTCAGGACATTGCCATCGTTCATGATGCGGAGTGGGAGGGCGCCGGGAGCGGGTATCATTCGATTTTGCACGATGGCGATGTCTACCGAATGTATTACCGCGGATCTGCCTTGGGTGTCGAGAACGGGAGGCTAAGACTCGGCAAAGAGGTCTATTGTTACGCCGAAAGTCGCGACGGCATCAACTTCACAAAACCCAATTTGGGAATGCACGAATACAAAGGATCGAAGGACAACAACATTATCTGGACGGGAGTCGGCACGCATAACTTTGCTCCCTTCATCGACGCCCGCAGCGATTGCCCGCCCGAGTCGCGGTTTAAGGCACTCGGTGGCTTGGCGAAAGAAGGCGGGTTATTCGCGTTTCAATCGCCCGACGGGATGCACTGGTCACTGATGAGCAAAGAGCCCGTTGTCACCAAAGGTGCTTTCGACTCGCAGAACCTCGCGTTTTGGGATGCCACGGCTGGCATCTACCGAGCCTATTTTCGAACCTTCACGAGAGGGACGACAACTGCAAAGCTTTGGGCACCGGAAGGTTACCGAGCCATCCGGACGGCGTCTTCCCGCGACTTTCTGAAGTGGGAGAACGAAGCGGACCTAACATATACAGATTCCCCAGAAGAACATCTTTATACGAATCAAATTGGGCCTTACTTTCGCGCGCCGCACATCTTGGTTGGGTTTCCAACCCGATACATCGAGCGAGGCTGGTCCAACTCGATGCGCAAGCTGCCAGAACTGAAGAAGCGCGAGCAGCGTGCAGCCGGCCACTTGCGCTACGGAACGGCCTTGACCGAGGGCCTCTTGATGGCCAGCCGCAATGGCGTTCACTTCGAACGATGGAACGAAGCCTTCTTGCGTCCCGGCCCTCAACGACCAGACACGTGGCTCTATGGGCATCAATACATTGGTTGGCATGCTGTAGAAACGAAATCTCGTTTACCAGGTGCTCCGAACGAAATCTCGTTGTATGCAAGCGAAGGATCATGGCACGGCAAGGGTAACGCGATGCGGCGCTATACCTTGCGACTGGATGGCTTCGTGTCGGTCAACGCTTCGCTGAAAGGTGGCGAGCTGTTGACCAAACCGCTGAAGTTTTCCGGCAATCAGCTGACATTGAACTTCGCGACGTCGGCAGCCGGAGACATTCGCGTCGAGATTCAAGACGCGGAAGGAAAACCGCACAAGGGCTTCTCTCTCGAAGACTGCGAACCGGTTTTTGGCGACACGTTAAATCGCACTGTCGTGTGGAAGAGCGGCGCTGATGTCAGCTCGCTAGCGGGTAAGGCAGTCCGCTTAAGATTCCAGCTTCGCGACGCCGATCTCTACGCACTTCAATTCGTGAAAGCGAAAGATTAATTCGATCTCAAGAGGAATACATCGTGCCTTGGTACCAACGAGAAGTTCGATTACCCGCATACCGCCGCGGTTGTCATATCGTGACGCAACACGTTCGTGAGGGAATGCCGGAGATTGCGGATGTCGAGATCGGATTGCTTCACGTTTTCAGCATGCACACGTCTGCGTCGCTATCGATCAACGAGAACGCTGATCCTGACGTCCCGATCGACATGGAGTCGGCTCTGAATCACATCATGCCCGAGAACTTCCCTTTTCGGCACACGTGTGAGGGCCCCGATGACATGCCCGCTCATGTGAAGGCCTCGTTGATGGGCAATTCGCTGAGCATCCCTGTCAGCAACGGCCGATTAGCCTTGGGAACTTGGCAAGGCATCTATCTTTGCGAACACCGCAATCACGGAGGCAGTCGCCGATTGGTGCTGACTTTACAGGGCGAGTAATTACGTCACAGGGCAAGCAGCCAATTGGCCGGACTCTTTCTCGGCCAGTTGTGGCACGTCTTTCGAGCAAGCATCAATTGCCAATGGACAACGTGGATGAAAACCGCAGCCTTTGGGTTTGTTCAGCGGAGAAGGGATCTCGCCTTTGAGCTTGATGCGGTCTTCGCGTGTCTTGCTGGGATTGGGTTGAGGTACCGCGGACAAGAGAGCCTGCGAGTAGGGATGCTGCGGCTGTCGATAAACCGTTTCCGCATCACCGATCTCGACCATGTTGCCCAAGTACATGACGGCGATGCGATCACTGATGTGATACACAACCGACAAATCGTGCGCGACGAAAAGAAACGTTAGATCGAATTCGTCCTGAAGATCTTGCAGCAGATTGATAACTTGGCTCTGCACCGACACGTCCAGGGCGGATACCGGTTCGTCGGCGATAATTAATTGTGGGCGCGCCGCCAGCGAGCGGGCGATGCCGATGCGTTGACGTTGGCCACCAGAGAACTCGTGCGGGTATCGCGTGTCGTAAGCGGCCTGCAAGCCAACCTTTTCCAACAATTCATGAACGCGATTTCGACGAGCGTCCGCGGTCATGTCGGTATGAACAATCAGCGGACGTTCGATAATTTCACGGACCGTCATTCGTGGGTTGAGCGAGCTGAACGGGTCCTGAAAGATCATCTGGATCAACTGCCGATACGGCCGCATGTCGCCTCGAGACAACTCGAGGAGGTTGACGGGTTCACCCTTGCCGTGGAATAGGATTTCGCCCTGTTCGATGACACCGGGTGCTGTATCTTTCAGGATGTTGCAAATGGCCTTGGCTGCTGTCGTTTTGCCACAACCGGATTCGCCGACGAGGCCTAGCGTCTCGCCTTTATAAAGTGTGAGCGAGACATCATCGACCGCGCGTACTTCGGCCACCTTATGGCGAAGAACGCCGCCCCAGATTGGGAAGCGAACTGTTAAGTTTCGAACTTCTAACAGTGGCTCAGCCATGATTGATTGCGTTACTTCTCTTCTTCAAATAAGTGACATCGGACAAGTTGACCCGAATCCAATTGATGAACGGGTGGCTCTTCGCTGTGACATCGATCGACGACTTCCGAGCAACGCGTGCAAAACTTGCAGCCCTCGGGCATTTCATGCAACGCCGGAACGTTTCCGGGAATCGTATAGAGCCGTTTCTGCTTCGCCTCGCTTGTTGAAGGCAGTGAGGCTAACAAGCCTTTTGTGTAAGGGTGCTTTGGGTCGGTAAAGATTTGCTCGACAGTGCCGACTTCTTGAATCTTGCCGCCGTACATCACAATGACTCGCTGACAAGTCTCGGCGACAACGGCCAAGTCATGCGTAATCAAGATGATGGACGAGTCCTCTTTCTGTGATTTCAGGTCCAGCATCAACTCCAGAATCTGCGCTTGCGTCGTCACGTCCAGGGCGGTTGTGGGTTCGTCGGCGATTAATATGTTGGGATGACACACGAGCGCCAGTGCGATCATGACACGCTGCCTCATGCCGCCGGAGAATTGATGCGGGTAGTCCTTCAACCGTTTGCGAGCTTCCGGGATGCCGACCTTTTCCAACATCTCAACGGCGCGATCGCGAGCCTCGCTTTTGCTGACCTTTTCGTGAGTCAGAATGGTTTCCATCACCTGCATGCCCACGGTGAAGACGGGGTTCAGCGCGGTCATGGGTTCCTGAAAGATCATCGCGATTTTATTGCCGCGAACATCACGCATGTCAGGATAGGACTTCTGAACAATGTCCTCGCCACCATACATGATTTGGCCGGAAACAATCTTTCCGGGCGGATCCGGAATCAGCCGCATGATGGCCAGCGATGTCACCGATTTTCCCGATCCTGATTCACCAACGATACCGAGCACCTCGCCGGGGAAAAGATCGAAGCTGACGCCATCGACGGCTCGAGCTTCCCCGCCTTCGGTACGAAAACTGACGCCGAGATCGCGAACGCTGAGCAACGCTTGTTTCTCAGCGTCGGTCGTTGGACTGGCTTGAGGTGTTTCGATTGTCGTCATGTCACCTCAACCGACTAAAGACTTTGGGGTCAAAGGCTTCACGCACGGCCTCGCCAATGACCACGATCAATTGCAGCGTGAAAAACATCGCCAGCAACGGAAGCACGGTTAGGTGCCACTCGCCTTGCTGCACGTATTCGCGGCCTTGCCCAGTCAATTCACCCCAACTTGGAGTCGGCGCAGGCAATCCAAAGCCCAAGAAATCCAGCGCCACTAAGGTCAAGATATTCGCAACCAACGCGAAAGGAGCAAATGCAATCAGCGGCGTCAATGCGTTCGGCAAGATGTGACGCAGCATGATTGTCGTTCCGCTCTCGCCGGTGGCAATTGCGGCGGCGACGTAATCCTTTGCCTTTTCACGGTAGAATTCTCCGCGGATGTAATAGGTGATTCCCATCCACCCGAATGCCGCAATGATTCCCACCAGCAGCAAGAAGCTGGGCTTCAACATGGATGACAGAATGATCACGGTGTAAAGGAAAGGGATGCCGCTGATGATCTCAACGATGCGTTGTCCCGCTAGGTCGACCCAACGTCCGTAATATCCCAGTGCGGCTCCGATCACGGTTCCAAACAAATAAGACGCCGTCGTTACCAAGACGGCAAATGTGATCGAAATCCGGAATCCATAAACCAGCCGCGTCAACACATCGCGGCCACTGTCATCTGTTCCAAGCCAGTGTTTGGCTGACGGTGGATTCGGCGGCTGTTCCTCGCCCTTCAAGAATTGTTCAGTCGGGCTATAGGGAATGGGCGGCATGATGACATAGTTGTCGCTGCCAGCCGACTCGAATTGCTGCTGGAGTTCTCGATAGTTCGCTCGGACGGAAACGGACTCTTGCCCGAAATCTTTCGGAGAGTAAACTCGATCCTCGAATAAACCCAACCACTTGTGATAGCCAAACGTTTGGTTCAAGTAAGAACGGGTGCTGGGAAAATAATACGAGCCCTCGTAGTAAACAACGATCGCTCGATTGCTGATCAAGAACGGCAGAAAGAACGTCGTCAGATACGTTAGGAGCAGGATCCAGAAGCTCCAATAGCCTCGCTTGATCCGCTTGAATCGGCGGATTCGAAGTTGGAGGATCGATGCTGACTGCGAATCGCTCAAAAGGAGACCTCGAGGGTTGCTTTCTACTTTGTTTAGCGCCGACTATTCAAAACGAACGCGAGGGTCAATCAATGCGTACAAAAAGTCCGACAGAATATTTCCAAACAGCATCAACATGATGTTAATCGACAAGATGCCCATCACCAACGGATAGTCGTAGCCCACGATGGCGTTAAATCCCAACAGACCAATGCCCTTAATATTGAAGACCTTTTCAATCAAATAAGAGCCAGCCATGATGACACTCAGTGCGTGCCCTAACCCAGTCGCGATCGGAATCAACGAGTTCCGTAGTGCGTGGTAAAAAATCACCCGTCGTGGCGACAGACCCTTGGCAAAAGCCGTGCGCACGTAGTCTTGGCCGACGTTGTCCATCAGCGAGTTCTTCATCAACACGGTCAGCGTCGCGAATGACCCGATCATGTAGCAAAACACGGGCAAGACGCTGTACTGAATGCGATCGACGACTTTGGAAACGAGCGACATTTTCTCGCGGTCGAATGAACCGAAGTCGTCGCTGACGTCGTCAATGTCTTCCCACTTCTTGACGATGCTGGGCAAGTCGTCGTAGCTGTTACTCTCGAAGCCGCCCAGAGGGAACCAATCGAGGTGTTGACCGCTGGCGAAGAAGACCAGCAGCAGCGCTCCCATCGCCCAACCCGGAATCGAATAGCCGATGAAGACCAAGGCTGAACTGATAAAATCAAACCGCGAACTATGACGAATGGCTTTGGCAATGCCCAACGGCACGGAGACTCCATAAGCTAAGACGAACCCCGTTAGCCCAAAAAAGATGCTGATGGGGAAACGGGCAGAGATGGCATCCCATACTTTCTCGCGCGTCTTGTAAGAGTTGCCCATGTCGAGATCGAAGATCATCCGCGTGAGCCAGTTCTTGTAGGCCACCGGCGCGGGCTTATCCAGATCAAAGGCTTTCTTCAGCTCATCCAAGGCTTCTTGCGGTAACTCGCCGCCGGCCTGAGTCATCGAGCTTCCGCCACCACCGCTTTCGGCTTGAGCCATGCGAAAACGCATCAACTCCTGCTCCAACGGCCCGCCCGGCAAGAATCGCGTAATCATAAACGCGATCATCGTGACCCCAAGAAATGTTGGGATCATCAGCAACAAGCGTCGGATGAAATAGGCGGTCATCGAGTCAGCGGGCTCTCAGATTTGGCGGTTGTCTTCCTGATTACGGGACACCCGTTGATGGCAATCAACGTGACCCTGAGAAGCTAGATGATATGTGGCGAGTTTGTAAAGATTGAATCCACGATTGCATCCGAATGCTCCCGTGAGTCACCTGCTTGCATTGACCACTGTTTCGTCTTGGGAAAACGCTGACTACAATCTCGCGCTATAGTTGCGAATCGGCTCGACGAGTCTGATCTTGGAGATCGCCCCGTGAAAAAAATGCAAGCGGAGGAGTTCAATGAAGTACAAGTCTGTGTGCTCGGTGATGCTTGTGCTGGCCATCGCGAACTCCACACGGGCAGACCTTGGGCTTGGTCTCAAGAACTCGCTTCATACAGCGAACGTCGAAGACTTATTTAAGGCGGTCTATGAGGGTGATGTGTTGGCCGCCGGCAACCAGCGCTTCGATGCGTTCTTTCGGAAAAACAATTCGCAATCATTGAAGGATTACGCATTTCTCAGCGTCACATGGAAAGTGACCCGCCGCGGAAAATCTGAAGACGTGAAGCGATCATCGCCAGAGATCAAGTTACTACAATACCTGGCGAAGCTGGGTGCCAATCCGAACGCGTCCGGCGGGTTCAGCAAGGCGGCACCGTTGCTCATTGCATCTGAATTAGGAACGCCTAAGAGTCTTGACTTGATAGGAGTTCTGTTGGAACTGGGCGCCGATCCAAATCAAAAGGACGCGTTTGGCAAAAGCCCGATAGCAGTGACGCGTTCCAAAGAGGCCAAGGCGATCATTCAAGCAGCCCTCGATGCCCGAAAATGAGTTCGCTCGCTATCATGCATCTATGAATGCGTTAAGCCGATTTTCCGCCCAGTCACTGCAAGAATTCTGCATCCAAGTCTTCACACACTTCGATGTCGCTTCCGAGGACGCCGAGACTGCGGCCAAAGTGTTGATTTCGAGCGACCTGCGCGGCATTGATTCTCACGGGATCGCGCGGTTGTTTGGTTACGCCGGGATGCTGAAGGAAGGCCGCATTAAGGCTCGGCCGGATGTTCGTGTTGTGCATGAATCGCCAAGCACGGCGACTGTTGATGGCGACAATGGATTGGGCCTCATTGTCGGCCCGCAAGCGAATGAGCTTGCCATGCAAAAAGCCGCGGCGGTCGGCTCGGGATGGGTCAGCGTTCGCAATTCGAACCATTATGGAATTGCTGGCTATTACGTTTTGCGGGCGTTGGAACGCGACATGATTGGTTGGTCGATGACCAATGCCACAAGTTGGGTGACTCCACTTTGGGCGGCCGAGCGTCGCTTGGGCACGAATCCGATCGCCATCGCCTTTCCCGGACTTCGCGAGCCGCCCATTGTGATCGATCTGGCGACCAGCGTGATTGCCTATGGCAAGATCGAGATTGCTCGCCGCAACGGTGAATCGATTCCGCCAGATTGGGCGGTGGACGAAAGTGGCAAGCCGACAACGAACCCCGATGACGTGCCGGCCGCCGGGGCCCTTGCCCCATTGGGTACAGATCGAGAGCGCGGCGGTCACAAAGGTTATTGCCTATCGTCGATGGTCGATTTGTTGACGGGAGTTCTGAGCGGAGCCAATTGGGGACCGTTCGTGCCGCCTTTCTGGCCGCGAGACGAAGGCCAAGCGACTCGAGTTGGTGAGGGCGTCGGTCACTTCTTTGGAGCCATGCGGATTGACGGCTTTGGTCCGCCCGAGGAATTCAAGCAGCGCGTCGATGACTGGATCACGACCTTGCGGGCCAGCAAACCTGCCGAGGGCACCGATGGGCCACTCATCCCCGGAGATCCCGAACGCGAAGCGGAACAAGATCGCGGTCCGAACGGCATACCGCTCACACTGCCTGTGGTCGAGTCACTGGAGAAGCTAGCAAGAGAAACGGGAATCCCGTTTGGTAACTAGGCGGCGTCGGCCGTAGGAAGCAGACGGTTGCTCAAGCGAATCTTGGCAAAGCGATTACCGCTGGCGTCGTAGAAGTAGAGCTGATTGTGATCCGAGGCCCAAATGGCTCCCAGGCGAACGCTACGTGGGCCATGAATGGAAAACTGCAAACCGCAATCTCGGCTTCGACGCATCAGCTTCATTTCGGAAAGCTGGAACTCGTCAGCCAGCAGGTTCTCTTTCTCGCACAACGTCTGATGGACGAACTCGCGGAGATCATCCAGCGTGTAGATGCGATCTGCGAATTCCTGCATGGTTGATGGCCTCGGCGGTCTATCCAATCGAGTGACCCGATAATATTGCGTCTGAGGGGCTCAGGATTGCCTGAGATGCCCGCCAAACTGCGTCCACGGCTGACTGTCATGACCTAAGGACGCGGCGACTGGGATTGGTAACGGTGTAAATCGCTGATGTCTGGAATTGTCGAGTTTTTATGACTGCGACTGAGATATCGGCCGTATCGCTGGGCCTCTGTTTCTTGGTTTCGAGCCCTCGAATGATCAGCAGAATCGTTAGCGATTACCCAGCTTGACTGAAACGTACCGTTACAATTCGCCTTGAGCAAACAAGCGTTAAGTTGGGCAATCCCGATTAGCGGCAACACGATGTGGTGAATTCGTGAAGCAATTGCGACATCCCGGTCGCCGTAACTAGAAAGCGTTCGCGTATCGTTAAAGTCTACGCAGTTTGAGCATTCAAGCAGCAATGGTGTCGTAGCGGTGGCTTCCGGCCACCACACAGATCACAAACGGGCTCAACTCAGTCCCGTCAACGAACCGGCTTTGCAGAAGTTGGGATTGCCGAAGGAATCCACGGGATGGCCCATTGCCTCGCAGAAGCTCATCAGCAGGCGATTGTGCGGCACTCGCTTAAAGTTCAAAGCTCGTCCCATTTCGAAGCCCAGGCCGTTACCGACCAGCACGAATGGGATGTTGTTGCGCGTGTGCGAGTTGCCTTTGCCCAATTCGTTTGTCCAGACAATCGTCGTGTTGTCCAACAGACTGCCGTCGCCACCAGGTTCGGGCGTTTCGGCAAGTCGCTTGGCAAGGTAAGCAACTTGCTCGCAGTACCAAGTGTTGATCTTGATCAGCTTCTCGTAAGCTTCCTCGTTGCTATCCGGCTCGTGCGAGAGTCCATGATGACCTTCATTAATGCCAAGCCACCGCATGCGAGGTTGACCAACACTGTTCGTGATTTGGAAAGTGGCCACTCGAGTAAAATCTGCAGCCAAACTGTGCACAAGCATGTCCATTTGCATCCGCGTGATCTGCGGCATGTTGTCATTGACTTCTTGCACATTCGGCGACAACTTTGGAACGGCATGAGTCACCGTTTGGTCGGTCTTTTGAGAAAGCTCGGTGTTCAGTTCCTTTTCCAATTGCCGCACCATTGCCAAGTGATCTTTCAGAATCTGACGATCCTCGGCGCTGATCTTTTGCTCGACACGACGAAAGTCCGACGCCAGATCATCCAAAACGCTGGCGAGTAGTTCGCGATTCTTGGCCTGTCCGTAAAGCTTATCGAACATTTGATACGGATCATCGATGGGTGCTACCGGTTGATTCGGTCCGGCATACGACATGCGAGTCCACGTGTCCGCTCGTTCGGGAACCATCACGCCAAACTCGAGCGAACCGAATCGCGTTTGCGTTTCTTTGTTCGCCTGAAGTTGATTCTTGAGATACTGGTCGACTGAGATCCCCTTGGACCAACCAGCGGGAGTGTCCGAGCCACCTTGGATGTCGCCGGGAAAAAGTTCAATGCCCGTCAGCAAGCAACCGATGCCCCGCATGTGCCCATCGCCGTCACCGCGAATCTGATTGCAGACTCCGTGCACTGTCATCATGCGGTCTTTGAAGGGTGACAGCGGCTTAAGGATTCGTTTCAGTTCGAAGTCCTTGCCGGTTTGATCGGGCCAGAAATGTTTGGGAATGACACCGTTTGGACTGAACACGAAGATGACGCGTTGCTTACGGCGGCTTGTCTCTTCAGCTTGCAGGCTGGGCAAATTCATCAAGAAGTTGGCAGCGGCCGCGCTGACACCAGTGTTGATCAAGAACTCGCGTCGGCTTGTCACTGATTGCATGCTGTCATTCCTTGCGCGCGACGAAGGTCGCACTTATTTGTTTTCTATTGGACCAGAAGCGGCGACGACGGCGATGTCGACGATCAGGTTTCGAATGTTGAATTGTTGGTCTTTGAACTTTTTGATCAGTTTATCAAGCGTGTCGCTTCCGTAAGCGGACGGTGGTTGCTTGACGAAATGCTGAAACGCGCGTTCGACGAAAGCTCGATGAGCATCGTCACTTGTCGCTAAATAAGATGATAACGCGTCGGGGCCCTCAATTTTAGTCCGCTTACCTGATCGATCCGTGTATCCGCCAAGCGTGTTAACCGCGCGTCCCTTTTCTTTTACCCGATATCGTCCCACCGCGTCGAAGTTTTCCAAGGTAAAGCCCAAAGCGTTGATCTTTGTGTGACAAACCTGACAACTTTTCGGGCTAGTCTGCAACGAGATACGCTCGCGCGTCGTCAAATCCGGATGCAACTTCGGACTGAGCGGCGTGAAGGCTTCTTGCGGCGGTCGAAGCGTGCGGCCTAACAGGTAACGAATGACAAACACACCTCGATGAATGGGCGAGGTCGAGTCGGCATAAGCCAACCCCGTCATCAAATACGGATGTGCCAACAAACCGCGACGATGAGGCAACTTTCCCGTCTTCTGCAAACCCTGTGTGGAATCAATCGGCTTCCAAGCGGCTCCATAAAACTTCTGCAAACGCTCGTTGGTGTAAGCCCAATCGGCGGTCATCAACTGCCGAAAGTCGCTCGCATCGCTCCAAACCACATCATCCAAGAAGGCGTCCAAGGAAGCTCGCATGTCGCCGACCAACTGCTTGTCAAAGTCTGGAAAGCGTTCGGCGTCTTTGGTGATCTCATCAAAGTGGCTCAGATTCAGCCACGCATAAAGCATCTCGCGCGTTTTCCCGCGAGTACGATAATCGGCAACCATGCGCGTCGCCGCGACGCGAATTCGGGACTCTCTGTCAAAGTGATTCTCGCGAGCTTGCCCACGCAACCATTGTTGGGCAGGTAATGAATCATACAACGTCAGCGCCAACCGATTCGCCACCTTCTGCGAAGGCGATCGATCATGGTCGAGCAACGGGTAAAGGAATCGCGGCGATTTGAGTGTCATCAACACCGACCGCTTGATGGCATCGGCGTCATCTTCGCAAGCTTGGATGGGACCGTTGACGTAAAGGTTGCGCATCACATCATCGATGGGACCACGAAACGCCGTGACAGTAATCTCTTCCAAGAATCTTCGCAGTTGCTGACGGTTGTCATTGGGCCCTTTGTTCATTTGACGAAAACGTGGCCAAAGCTCGTCGATGGCAATCTGAGCGAACTCGATCGCCGCCGCCGTCGTCGAATCATCCCATTGACGATCGACGGCAATCCCACGTTCGTATCCGTAGCTTCTGTCGTCGGGCGGCAACTTCGTCTGCAACGAGAAGGCCGGCGGGTTGAAGTTGCTGCGGAAGTTTCGCTTCGGAATGATCTGTTCCGTTCCGTGCGGCGGAACCCAAGACACGTTGATCCAAGCAGGCGGCTGCTTCGTCTTTCGTTTGCGTTGATACATCATCAAACGAAACGGATAGACGCGGCCAGCTGTTAAAACAATCGAGCGACGGAATTCCGTCTTGTCACCCGATTGCACGTGGTTGTCGATAAATCGACGACTAAAGTTCCCCAAATCGAACACAAAGGAACAACTGCAACGGACGATGATCTCGTACGTTCCCGTGACGTCGACTTTCAGGCCTCCGCTCCACTGGATCGCGAATTCGTTGGCTTTAATACCCGTGTCAGCGTATTCGCCTTGCGAGGGGCCTTTGTCTTGAAAGTCAAAGTTGATGCTGGCATCGACGCGTTCGATCTTGCGTTTGTCCTTGCGAGGCCGATTGGCGTCATAGTACTCGCCGTGGATTCCACCTTGGTCGGTGTACTTGGCCAGGTTCATAAAGCGTCCGTAGAGATCGGCAACACTGTGCCTTAACTGATTCCCCGTTAAGCGAGCCAGCCGGATCCGTGGCAACTCGGCCGACTTTCCGTAGAACGCCTCGTGAATGTATCGCGCCACCACCTTCGCGTCGGCTCCAATGCACGCGTCCGGGTTATCCTCGGGCATGGTGTCGGCGATCAGCTCCTCGAGTTGTCGCAAGGACACATTTCCGGACAATGGCTTTTCGTAGCGTTTGGGAACGCCCTGCCCAGTTTTTCCATGACACTTCGCGCATTGCTTCGCAAAGATCGCTTTTCCGCGATTCGTGATCGCCTCATCAGCGCGCGCCGAGCCGATCAGCAAAACTGGAACGAGAACGAACAGCGATCGATACAATAAGCGCAGCATGAGACGAGAAAGTACTTGGCAGGAAACGAGGCGGGATACATGACCTACTGTGGCAAGTCCATTCCGGTTGATCAAGCTCAATCGCCCCCTCGGAAATAGAAGCCCGGCTTTTGCGAAAAGCCGGGCTTCTAAACAGCACGACCGGAAACGGTAACTCCCTCGAAAATCAGGGGTTGAGGCTGGTAAATTGATCTCGCGCTGGCTAGAATCGTGCCTTCGATTTTTGAGGGTAAGCGTACGCAAGCAGCAACTCGCTTATTCCGTTTGCACTAAAGCATTCTCAGATAAGCATTTACAAACACATGCCAACTCTACGAAACGCCAAGAAAGCTCTTCGCCAAAGCCGAAAACGACGACTTCACAACCGTAGCCAACGGTCCAATTTGCGGTCGACGTTGAAGAATTTCCATACGGCCGCCGACGGTGACGACACGTCAGCAGCGGAAGAAGCTCTGCGTCTGGCCACAAAACGACTCGATCAAGCGGCAGCGAAAGGCCTGATTCACAAGAACAAGGCAGCTCGTGCGAAGTCTCGAATGGCTGCGAAGCTGAAGAAGGCATCCGCCAGCAGCGACGCCTAGAGCGTCCATTCGGCACAGAACATATTAAATGCCCGGCTTTGCAAGAAGCCGGGCATTTTTTCGTGACGGAAATGACCTAGTTGCTTGAGACATCTCTGACTGGGCGTTTAGACTGGAATTGGCTCCGGAATACTCACACTGACATCTACAAAGGCTAACGATGGTTGTTGCAACACAAGCTTGCTCGGACTGGAACGCACTTGCCGATCAAGTTCTCGGTGGCGAAGAGATCACCCGCGAGCAGGCTTTATCGATATTGAATTCTGACGACGACGAACTGCTGTCATTGCTGGCAGCAACTTTTCGAGTCCGACGGGAGCACTTCGGAAAACAGGTCCAACTCTATTATCTTAAGAACGCCAAGAGCGGGCTCTGCCCTGAAGACTGTGGTTACTGTTCGCAAGCCGCCGATTCGGACGCTCCGATCGAGAAATACGCGATGCTCAACGAAGCCAAGCTTCTGGACGGTGCACGGCAAGCGGCAGAGAACAACGCTCGCACTTATTGCATCGTCGCCAGTGGCCGAGGCCCCTCGAACCGCGAAGTGACCCATGTGTCCAACGTCGTGCGGAAGATTAAGGATGAGTACGGCTTGCACATCTGCTGCTGTTTGGGGTTACTCTCGCCCGAGCAAGCGACGGAATTAAAGGATGCTGGCGTTGACCGCATCAACCACAATCTAAACACCAGCCGGAACTTTTACGACGACATTTGCTCGACCCACTCGTACGACGATCGGCTGGACACTCTAAAGACCGCACGTGACGTTGGTCTCGAACTTTGTGCTGGGCTGATTGTTGGCATGGGCGAGGAGTACAACGATCTTATCGATGTCGCTTTCGAACTTAAGGGGCTGAACGTCGAATCGATCCCGGTCAACTTCTTAAACGCGATTGACGGAACACGGCTTGAAGGCAAGGGCGACTTGGCACCGCAATTCTGTCTGAAGACGCTGTGCATGTTCCGCATGGTTCACCCTTCCACCGAGATCCGCGTTGCCGGCGGTCGCGAAGTGAATCTGCGATCGATGCAGGCAATGAGTCTCTATGCCGCTAACTCGTTGTTCGTTAGCGATTACTTGACGACGGCTGGGCAAACACCGCAGGAAGACTTTCGGATGGTGCGCGATCTTGGCTTCGAGATCGTTACTGGCGACGCCAAGGTCGCTTCGCTGCTAAACTCAAGCGAGCAGGACATGCCAGCATCGAGTTGTGAGAAGTCAGGAAACTGCGTCAGCCTTCCAATCGCGGATGCACCATGAGCAAACTTCGGGACAACGTTGTCTTCCGATTTCTAAACAACAACGGAATGCTGCTCGTGCTTTTCGCGCTGTGCGGCTATTACAGCGTTGTCACTTATTCCGAACAGTTTCCCACAGGTCGCGACGCTGCCGAGCGATTGGCGGATCGAATCGCAGCACAATTCGGCGATGATGCGAAAGTCCTTGTTGTCACTCGGGCCAACGCCGCTGATGTAGAATTTGCTGACGTCGTCGCCAATCGGCTCAAGCAATCCGGTGTCGACGTCATCGAAACAGTCAACGGCGAGCCCGTTGACGCTCGCAAAGTGCTGGTGCGACTGAACAAGAAACAAACGCCGGTCGCGGCAATCGCTTGCACGAAGATGACGGCGTCTTGGCTGATCTTTGACGACTTGCCCACGGACTTTCCTGAATTGGGTGAGGCGCAGATCCTTCAGCCGGAAAGTTACTACTGGCCGACGTTCTTAAAAGGCGACAACTTATTGAACGTCGCCAATCAAATCGCAGTAACTGCCATCATTGCCATCGGCATGACTATGGTGATTGTCACGGCGGGCATCGACCTATCTGTCGGAAGTCTTGTCGCACTGTCCGCCGTCATTGCGACGCTGGTGATTCGCGATTGGTTTGGAGGCACCGAAGCGGGCGCGGGCGGGTTGATCGCCGGTTGCCTGATCGCCTTGGTGATCAGCACGCTGATCGGTTTGTTTACAGGCGTGATGGTGACGGGGTTCTCGATCCCACCGTTTATTGTGACGTTGGCAATGATGCTGGTGGCTCGCGGAATCGCCTACATCCTGGCAGAAGGTCAATCGGTCTACGAAGTTCCCGACGAGTTCACTTGGCTGGGCCGTCATCAATGGGAGCTGGGCGAGATCGCACTTCCGGTGGCTGTGCTGTTGATGCTAATCCTGTATTCGATGGCGCACATCGTGATGTCTTACACTTCTTTAGGACGTTACATTTACGCAGTTGGCGGTAACCCGGAAACGGCTAGGCTCTCGGGAGTTCCCGTGCCGCTGATTTTGCTGTTTGCTTATACGGCCAGCGGTTTCTTTTCCGGATTGGGCGGCATCGTCACAGCGTCGACTCTGAAGAGCGGATCACCCACGTACGGTTTTATGTACGAGCTTTACGTGATTGCCGCTGTCGTTGTTGGAGGCACCAGCTTATCGGGTGGCGAGGGCAAGATCTCGGGCACCTTGATCGGAGCCTTCATCATCGCCGTGATCCGCAATGGCATGAATCTGACCAACGTTGAAAGCTACACTCAAAATGTCGTGCTCGGGCTGATCATTCTGGCAGCAGCAATGCTCGACATGATTAAGCGCAAGGGCATGACATTGCCGGCCTTCACTTTTATCAAGAAACTCTTGAGGTAACGCGTGGCGGAATCCTACGACTGCATTGTTCTAGGCGTCGGCGGTTTTGGCAGCAGCACCGTTTACCACCTTGCTAAGCGCGATCTTCGAGTTCTCGGCATCGATCAATTCCCTCTGGCGCACGACCGCGGAAGTTCTCACGGCGACACTCGAATCATTCGCAAAGCGTACTTCGAGCATCCCGCATACGTCCCACTCTTGCAGCGAGCCTACCAACTCTGGGACGAAGTTCAGAGCGAGTACGCAGACCTCACGGCAAACTCGGCAGAACATCTACTATTGAATCGTTGCGGAGTCTTCAGCGCCGGCCCGCATAATGGAATCGTCGTGAACGGCATCCGCCAAGCAGCCAAGCAACATGCACTTGCCTACGAAGACATCAGCGCCAGTGACGCAAAGGATCGATTTCCGGGCTATCAGATTCCCGAGGGTTTCGACATCGTGTTCGAGTCCGAAGCGGGTTACTTGCATGTGGAGCGTTGCGTCAGCGCGTTCGGACAACTAGCACAGCAACACGGAGCCACGCTGAAGACGAACGAGCAAGTCATCGGATGGAGTTCAACGAGCAATGCGGTCGAAGTCAAAACAGACAACGACACATATCACGCTGACTCATTGATCATCACAGCCGGTGCATGGAGCGACCAGATTCTTGATCGCTTGAATCTCCCTTTGACCGTGCTTCGCAAGGTTTTGCTTTGGCATCAGACCGCAGATCGTTCCTTCGACGTCGATGCAGGACGCGGCGGATTCTTCTTTGACATGCCGTATGGTCGCTTCTACGGATTCCCTTGTCTTGATGGAAGAACCGTGAAGCTGGCCGAGCACTCCGGCGGCGAGACCGTTCACGATCCACTCAATTTGGATCGCAGTCTAAAACCCAGCGACACGGCCAACGTGAGAAAGTTTCTTTCTGAGGTGATGCCAAACCTCGACATAGAGCCATCGCGCCATGTCGTGTGCATGTACACGATGACGCCAGACGAAAACTTCATTATCGATCGGCATCCTGAGTTCGCGAACGTTTGCTATGGCGCTGGCTTTTCAGGACACGGCTTCAAGTTCACGTCGTCGATTGGCGAGGCACTCGCGGACATCGCAACCACTGGTTCTTCCGCGTTGCCGATTGAATTTCTTTCCCCTCGTCGATTTCTGCAAGCGTAAAGCGTTGACTCACACCAGCGCGGTGCGTCGAACTTACTCGCTGGAGTTTCCGGCTGGCACAGCAAATTCAGGTTGTGGCGGTGCATTGCCGCTTGATTGATCAGACAACGCTCCTGTTACCGGCTCGCGGCGGCCAAGCAGCCAGGATGCGGTCACCGTGCAGAGGACTCGCAGTAGAAGAGCCATCGAACCGTACCAAATCGAGTTGGCGACGACGGCAAACCATGGCGAACCGGCGAAAATCCCGAGTTCGTTAAACTCGTTCACGCCGACGATGATCATTGGTGAGAACAGCAACATCACATTAAACGGCGACTCATTGTCAGGTTGAATCAGCATGGCAAACGGAGCAAGTAGCATTGGCGGAATCAGACACCAACCGATCACCGAACCGATGGCAACCATGATCGCTTTAGATTGCGTCTTGATAAACATGCCTATCAAGAACGAGAGCCAGGCAACCATGGGAAGATAAATGAATGCCGTAACAACGGATGTGACTCCGTAGAGTGTGACATCCCAATGCTGGGTGAAATAGTAATAGTTCCGCCCTCCCATACGTGCCAACTCGTCGCGCCACCACGTTGCGAACAATAACATGCATACAAATGGGATCATCAACGCAGCAATCAACCGATAGACTCCAATCAACTTTTGCCGAATAAGTTCACTGGTATCAAGCGGCGTCGTTAGCAAGATCTCAAGCGTTTGGTGCGAGCGTTCCGACGCCATCAAACTGGCGGCTTTCGCAGACACAACAATCGGTGTCATGATCCAAAAGGCAAAGACAGCAAAGTGCAACCAATCGTAGGCGTAATACGATTCCAGAGTCATGACCCAGATGCCATAACACAGGATCAATGGAATCAACACCACCAAGATGCGAATCAAGTAGCGAGTCGTTCCGAACGACTTCTTTTGAGTTTCTCGCCAACCAATGGGCTTCTTGTTGGGCAACTCACCGTGACCCATCAAGACGACGCCGCCAGTAAACCGATTGAGTCGCAAGAAGATCCGATCGAACTGTTTCAATAGCCACAATAGAGGTCGCATCGGTGGTGCGAATGCACGTCGTACCAGGAAAAACCGCGAAGCCTCGAAGAAAAAGAGCGACATCAAAATGACTGGCAGGCTTTGAACCATATACAGTTCTTTGGTTGCGCCAGTCCAAGCTTTCTCGAAAAAGAGGTACGGTGGCATGTGCATGAACAGCAGGTCTCTGGGGTGACTGATAAAACCGATATCCGTCAGTATCTGAAAGACCCCAGTTTGCTGCAGCAGGTCGAACACAAGGCCCCGTTTTCGATGGAAGTTGGTAATCCGCATCGCTTCCAACACCGGAATGCAAAACACAACAAAGGCACCGATGATGTAGGTCGAGATGAAAGCGGCTGCCGTGGTTCGAAAGAAGGCTGAACACATTAGCCTCAGCGTTCCCACCTGCATTGCTAGAAGCAACAACGTCCACGCGGCGGCACCAATTTGGTTGGCGGAGACACCACCCATCAAATACGTAACGGCCATCGATGGTACGCTCAGAAGTATCAAGCACACCATCGGCAACAGGCGGCTGTAGAGTTTCTGCAAAAGAATCGATCGAGGCCCTAAGCCTGTGAGCAGAATTAAGCCAAGATTATCGCGTTCTTTCTCGCCCGTGATGGCCCCCGAAACCATTGCCGGCAAGAACAAGCAAATGCCGGCAAACTGCAAGGCGACCAGTCCGAAGAAGACATTTCGTCCACGACCGAGCGCATTCAAACCGGTCAGATGACGAGTTTCCTCGAAAGCGATCAGCAAGTAGCCGCCCACGAGCAAAATCGCATAAAACGTTCGAATGATGTAAGTTCGCCGCCGTGCGGCTTGCTCGACCAACTCTTTTCCGAGCAACGGCAACGCAATGGATTTCAGTATCGACCGCTTTTTCTTTTGCATGTCAGAGAATCACGGGGTTTTCGACAGCATTGGGCCCTAGAAATTCGCAGTCTCCTTCATTCGCTGTCGAAAACACGTCTCACGCTTGAAGAAGATACGGCTTACGAGGCTACTCTTTCGACACGCCGACCGCTACGATTTGTCCGCTTTTTGTTCAGGATCTTGCTGAGAAAACCCGCGATGTGGAGACTTCGTCATGGTCTTTCTGGACCGCATTTACACGAAAAGTGGAGATCAAGGTGAAACGGGCCTCGGCGATGGCTCTCGAGTGCCCAAAACCAGCCCGCGAATCATCGCCTACGGCGGCGTCGACGAGCTGAATTCCGTCATCGGGTTGGTGCGAACAACGGAACTCGATGAGACAATCGACGCGTGGCTCGCGCAGATTCAGCACGAGCTGTTCGACATCGGCGCCGAACTTTGCATGCCCCCTTCCGAAGACTCGCCGTCGATGGCGAGGATCTCCGAATCAAACGTGGCCCAGATCGAGAGTTGGATTGATGAGGCCAACGAGTCACTGTCGGCCTTGACCAGCTTCATTCTTCCCGGTGGTTCCGCATCCGCGGCTTATTTGCATTTGGCCAGAACGGTGTGCCGCCGCGTCGAGATCGGAGTCTTGGAATTGGCCGAACTTGAAGACGTCAACGAACAGACGATCGTCTACCTGAATCGGCTTTCCGATCTCTTATTTGTGCTGGCGCGGCGCTGCAATAACAACGGCCAATCCGATGTGTTGTGGGTGCCATCGAAAACCGCCGAAAGTTGAGTGCGAAGGCGCTCAACAGAAGCCCCGCTTTTCCGAAAAGCCGGGCTTCTTTTTGTTAACACAAGATCGTCGGCTCAAGCCCCTCGATCTCCATGTCGGCCGGGAAATAAGGTCGCTTGAGCTTCTTGAAGTCGACGTGTTTTAGCGTTGCTGGCGTTGGCCCGGGAGTATCCAAGACGAAGATCCCTTTCGCAATTTTGCCATAGGCGTGGCGATAGTTCATCGGATTCTTGGCGACGATGAACTTGAAATCTTGGGGATCAAGGTCGACGGCGCGAACCTGCTCGTCGTGCCAATCGTAAGTTGCGCGGCTCATGATCATCAGCTTGATCGAACCAATACGAAAGACGGCAGTTGGCCCCATGTGCTCTTGATGACCTTCCCATTGGCCGCCGGTGTAGACAAAGTTGCCGTCGTGCAAACTCTCAACCGTTCCCGTCAACGTGCGTGTTTCTCCCCAACGCGGATCCCGTTTGTGGCCGATCGGAAGTGACAGCTCCGCACCAACACCCGCCTCGTGACACGCCGCAGCAGCTTCGGGATCGATGACCGGGACAAGCGACTCGGCATCGACGCCACTCTCGATCAGCGCCGATAGCGTATGAATGCTATCCCCCGCCGCACCACCACCGCAGCAATCAGCACACTCGACAAGAATCACTGGGCCACCGTCGACTTCCATGCCCTTGGCAATTGCTGCTGCTGGCGACATCGTCTCGGGTTCGAGATCGTGTCGACGATCCCAATACCGCTCTGCGATGTCTCCCACCAACGACTTGGCCAGTTCGATGTCGTTGTCGGTGATGACCAACCCGCCGCTGCCCATCTCCTCGCAGTCCATGTATGGATGAATCAAGAACAAACTGGTCGACAAAACCTCGTCGCGTTCTTCGAGCGACTTGGTGTATCGCATCAAATCGGCGAAAGGATCGTCGTCATTCGTCGATCCGTTGATGGCGCTGGTGACGACAGGCACCTTGCCCATAGACATCGTCGGCTTACACTTCCCCGCAATCGTATCAAACAACAATCGAGCCCCCCGCTGCCCGGTTTGAAATTGATCGTGATGCGGGTAAGTCTCCCAACCCAACAGTGCATCCGCGTGCTTGACCATTTCAGCGGTGATGTAGGCATGCAAGTCCAGCGTTACAACGATGGGAACATCGGGACCGACAAGCTCGCGAGCCATCCGGATCATCTCGCCTTCAGGGTCATCGCAGCCTTCGGCAAGTGCTGAGCCGTGTAGTGGCAGCAGGACGCCGTCTAATGGCATCGCCAGCTCAAGCCGCTCGTACCACTCGCCACGCAGTTGTTCGTAGCACTCGCGCGTGATCGGCCCGGCGGCACAAGCCGAAGCGAAGATCAACGGGATCGGTTCGACATCCTGCTGGCGAAGTGCCTCGAGCATCCCGCCAACGACGCTCATCGTTTGTTGCAGTACTTCGTCATCGCGAAACAACTCCGTCGATTCGTACAACGATATATCAATCGGCAAACCACCAAGGTGATTGCATTCCGTCAAGATACCACCAAGAGCGATGCGAGGAGTGTTGGACATTGAGCTTTCCTGAGTAGATTGCGTGCGGGAACTTTGTAGTTGTCTGAATAGCGATTGATGAATGTTGATTTGTGATTTCAGAAGGCCTGTATTTTCGTTCTTCTTCAGCCTTCTTCATTACTTCGAAATCAAAAATCAACATTCATCAATCGCTATTCAATTCACAAGAGCTACCTATAAACGGTTGGGGGGTGCTCATACGAGCGACTCCGGTTCAGAGATCGGCTATCATACACGGACACTGAAACTGATGCTCTGGTGAGGCCCCCAAGTTGTCTGATCAATCTGAAATCTACTCCGAACCACCTTCCTATCTGCGATCTTTCCAATGGCGGCATCTCGTGTCGTTTGTCGGACCGGGCTTGATCATTGCATCGGTAACCATCGGCAGCGGCGAGTTGGTTTGGGCCTCGCGCAGTGGAGCGATCTACGGCTATCAAATGCTTTGGTGCTTCCTGTTGGCTGGCGTCTTCAAAGCCGTCCAAGTCTACGTCGCCGCGCGGCATTTGGTTCTGACGGGCGAACATCCCATGGCCAGCTGGAAGCTGATTCCCGGCCCGCCACAGTGGTTTCCCATTCTGATTGCATTGCCAACGATCTTAGTTATGCCAATCGCATTCTCGGGCATTTCCGAGATCCTCGGTGGCTACGTCTGTGAATTGACGGGACTTTCCAATCAACTGTCGCCCGTTGGGGTGTACGCGGACTTGGAATTCTGGATCAACGTCGGCGGTGCGGGTGTCTTGACGTTTTGCTTTATCTTGGCCATCAGTTCATCGCTCAAGATCCTCGAACGCGTTTCAGCAGCTGTCTTGGGACTGATTGTATTGAGCGCTTTGATCTCCGTCTTAGTTTGTCAGCCCAACATCGTCGAGTTGATCCAAGGGTTGCTAATCCCGAAAGTACCCGACTACGAGCCATGGGTCGTCACCGAATATGCCGACACATTCAACGGCCGAAGCCCCTGGCTTGAAGTCGCCATATATCTCAGTGCCGTCGGCGGGGGCACGTTTGACTACATCGGTTACATCGGGATGTTGCGAGCCAAAAAGTGGGGGCTTTCAGGCAGTGACGCCGTGCCGCTTGAAGACTTGCAGTCTGTCGAGGGCCAGCAGCTTAACCGAGCCAAGGTTTGGACGCGTGCAGCCTTGCTGGATATCGGAATCTCGTTCACTGGCGTCATCTTAGTGACGCTGCTGTTTGCGGTGCTCGGAGCACTCCTTTTGAATCCCGAACATCGGATTCCAGAGAACTCGAAGATGCTGTCCGAGCAAGAGTCGTTCTTTACTCAGCTGCACGCGCAACTACTCTGGCTCTATCGAGGCGGCGTTTTCTTGGCATTTGTCGGGACGCTGTACGGGGCGTTCGAGATTTATCGTTATACAGTTGTCGAGAGCGCCAAAGCATTAGTGCCAGGCCTGACAAACGAACAACAAGTCCCAATCTGGCGAAACGTGACAGTGGCGTATTGCTTCGTCGGCGGGCTGATCATGATTTGGTTGCCCAAGGAAATCGCTGGCGACGTCTTAAGCCGCATGACCTTTGGAGCCGTCATGGGCGGAGCCACGCTTTGCGGACTTTGGTGTTTCGCCATGTTGTGGATCAATCGAGTTCGGCTACCTCGATCGCTACGCATGGGCGGCATTCTTTGGGCGGCAACACTCATCGCCGGAATCGTGATGACAGCACTGGGCGTGCAATCCATGATCGACTACTTCAAATAGTGAGACTTAGGTCGCCAACGTCTTCGGCAGGGCGCTAACAAGTCGGGTTATGATTACTTGAACAACTGGTTACAATGCAGTCGTTGGCAAGAAAACACGCGAACCACAACCACTCTCCAAGCTCATGAATATCGCTCTCGACGAACTTCGGTCGACACGCAATCGAAACAAATTGACTCAGGCACGCGACCGGGTCCGCAGGCTCTTCGAAGGCGGAGCTACCGGAATCCAAGCAGCCACGTCGATGTCCGATTCCGTGGACGCCATCATCGTCGATATCTATGCAGAGCGAGTCTTGGAACTCGACCCGCATTCGTTGGAGATGTTCAATCAATGCGCCGCGGTGATTGCTGTTGGCGGCTCCGGACGCGGCGAGGTGGCGCCTTATTCTGATGTCGACATCTTGTTCCTTTACGATCCGAAGATCGGCACAAAGTTCCGCGATGTGATCGCCGATGTCGTTCGAGATTGCTGGGATTCGGGACTGAAACTGGGCCACTCAATTCGAACGCTTAAGGAATGCTTGCAGATCGCTAAAGCCGAGCCTCAGGTTGCGACGTCGTTGATCGAAGCCCGCCACCTATGCGGAGATCAGAGCATCGTCGAAAAGCTAAAGGGGCAGTTTTATCGCCAAGTGATCGGTCGCAACCTGGCCTCGTTCATCGACAAATGCGTCGCGGCTCGCGAAGATGAATCGGTGCAGCATGGCGAGGCCGTCCATCAATTGGTGCCGGACTTGAAGCGATCTCCGGGCGGCTTGCGAGATATTCACTTACTGCGTTGGGTCGCTTACTCGGCGTTCGAAACCACAAACTTCGATCGGCTGCGATCTCAAGGAGTGCTTCGGCGCGATGATGCACTGAAGTTGTTGGTTGCCAACGAGTACTTGACTCGCTTGCGGTTCAATCTTCACTTTCATGCGGACAAGGCGCAGGAGCTGCTAACTTTCAACGACCAAAAGCGTTTAGCCGAAGAACGCGGCATCGAAGCGACCGCCGTTCAATTGCCGGTCGAAAGACTGATGCGCGAGTACTTTCAACACACGTCGTTTGTTGCCTCGCTGACGGAACGTTTTGTTGCCTTGCATCGCCCGCGTTCGGTCGCGTCGAAGATCGTCGGCTATGTACTGACTCGTAAAGTTGAGAGCCGCTACCTTGTTGGACCGCGACAGATTGATGTTCTTGAGAAGGCACATAAATCCGTCTACCGCAAGCTCGACCGAACGCTGAAGCTGTTCGAGTTAGCGGCAGAAAACAAAGTCACTCCATCGCCGGTCGTCGCCGACGCCATTAAGGGTGCGTCGGAAAACATGATCGTCGAGAGTTTTTCAGCCGTCGCCAAATCGTTTCGAGCCATCATGGCGACGTCGGGAAACCTACACAAAACACTTCGTTGCATGCAGGACAATGGTGTCTTGGAACGCGTGATTCCCGAATGGAAACGAGTCCGCTGCCTGCTTCAATTCAACGAGTATCACAGCTTCACAGTCGATGAACACACATTGCGAGCCATCGAAGCGGTCGAGTCGTTCGCGAAGGACACAGGTCCCGTCGGCCAAGCCTACCAAGCGATTCCCGACAAGACGATCTTGCACTTGGCGATCCTATTACACGACGCGGGCAAGGGATTCGAAGAGGATCATAGTGATGTCGGCCGTCGTATCGCCGAGGATGTTGCCAACCGACTCGAGCTATCAGACGAGGATCGTGACACGCTGATGTTCCTGGTCCACAAGCATCTGCGAATGTCGTACATCACATTTCATCGGAATCCGTATGACCCGGAAACACAAATCAATTTCAGTCGCGAAGTCGGCAGCCCTGAAACATTGCGAATGCTATTTGTTTTGACCGCTGCTGACATGATCGCCGTTGGACCAAAGGTTTGGAATGATTGGAAGTCCGAACTGTTGGCCGAGTTTTTCGATTTCGTGATGCTGATTCTTAGCGGCAAACACCATCGCCACATGGAACAGCGTCGACTGCAAGGCATTCGCAAACGTGTGATCAGCACCATTATACCAATCGAGGTCGAACAACCAGAGACTGCTGAGGCAACGGATGAGGACAACGAAGAGACGTTCGAAGATTGGATCAAGAGACAATTGGACGCGTTCTCGACGAATTACTTGACCGGCACGCCGCCTGAGAGAATTGCTGCGGACTTGGCTGTCATCTATGACTTAGATGATGGCGAGATCATTATTGAAACGAATTATGATGGCGACACCGACACCTTCGAATACCGCGTGATCACACACGAGTCCTACGCGTCTGGGTGTTCCTATCGGATTGCTGGCGCATTGGCAGCCAAGCGACTCGAGATCATCGACGCACAGATCTCGACCAGCATGGACGGCATTGTGGTCGACAGTTTCCGCGTCTTTGACAAAGACTTCGAAGGCGAAGTTCCCAACGAGCGAACGGAGAGCGTATCAGAAGCCATTCGCAAAGTTCTGACCAAGCAAGTCAAGGTCGTCGATCTGTTTCAACGCAACCAAACTTTCGGCGGCACGAAGCACACGGCACCGATCAACAAGATGCCAACCCGAGTTGTCTTCGACAACAACTCGTCGCCCAACTGCACCGTCATCGACGTCTTCGCACACGACCGCCCAGGACTGCTTTACACAATCTGTCGCACCGCCTTCAACCTGGGCTTATCGATCCAGCTGGCCAAGATCGCAACCCACTTAGATCAAGTCGTGGATGTCTTCTACGTGACAGACATGACTGGCCACAAAATCACGGATTCCCAGAAACTGAAAGAGTTGAAGATGGAATTTCAGGCCAAGATTGAAGAGTTCGAAAGCGAAGGCTACCGAAAGTTCGTCGGCGGCGATGGCTAGAAACGGCAGAAAAAGAAGCCCAGCCTTTCCAAAAAGCCGGGTTTCTAGTGACCAGTGGGTAGCTGGGATTTGGAAGTATGTCAATGAGGGTCTTCAGTCGCGAACCGGCGACAGCATGTAGCCTCGGGCGCAAGCCCGAGGATCTGGATTGACGAATGAACTGAGCCCCGAAGGGGCGGCAGACAACACGGCTTCTGCCGCCCCTTCGGGGCTTTCACTCGCCTTCAGGATTGCTACCTCGGGCTGAAGCCCGAGGCTACATGCTGTCGCCGCTCCGCGGCTTTCGAATTCTGACTTCTCGGACAACCCCTTTTCAAACAGCCGAGCTTCTAAGCCGTTACATCACTATTCAATCGCTTCACCCAACAACAATGCTCGCACAAACTGCGGTGGGGGTGAACCGAAAGAGATCACGGCATCGTGGTACCTCTTCAGGGTGAATTCGTCACCCCACTCTTTCTTGGCGGCTTCGCGAATCGAGAAGTGCTCGTGCAGGCCAACGAAGTAAGTTGAAAGCTGCGTGGATGTCAGTTGCGCGCGAACCCATTTCGCCGACGCTTCCCTCTCTTCCTGAAAGGTGTCTTCCATCATCAGCTTCATCGCGTCGGCTCGTCGCATCCCGTCCACATGGATGGCTTGGTCCATGATCGAGTTGGCAATCGATCGCAGGTACCACTTTAACATCACCAATCGCATCAGCGGGTCGCCGTCCAAGAAGCCTGCATCTGACATGACTTGCTCAGTGTAGCAAGCCCAGCCTTCCACGAACGTACCCGACCAGAGAACGGCGCGAAGTTGGCTGGGATGTCGATTGGAATGAGCAAGCTGCAAAAAGTGGCCTGGCATCGCCTCATGAATCGTCAAATTGTGAATCGACCGAATGTTGTACTCGCGCAAGAAAGAAGTAGCCTGCTCCTGAGTCCAATTTTCGGGCAACGGTGCGACAGCATAAAACGTCTTCTGTCCGACTTCCAAAGGTCCGGGTGAGTCGCAGTAAGCGAATGAAACGCCACGCTGAAATTCGGGCATCTCAATAATCTCCAGCGGATCAGGCGGCACGGTAACCAAGTCGCGTTCTTTGACGAAGTCCGTCGTTGTTTTCATCGACTCGATTACTGTTGCGACGACTTGATCGCTTGCCGGGATGTCGGTGCTGGCAATCTCTAACACAGCCTCGATCACCTTTTGTTGCAATTCGTCGGACGGGTTGTCTGGTAATTGCTCGCTTGGGTTTTGCTTGGCGTAGTACGGCCGCGCGATCTCGTACATCTCGGCTCGCACACGTTTCAGCTCGCGCTCGGCTAGATCACGAATTTGCTGACGACTAAGCGGCGTGCCCAACGTGTGTTCCAACTTTTGATCGTACATCCGCGGCCCCAAGCGAAAATCTCCTGCGGCGCTGGGTAACAACTCGGCATCGATCCATTGTTGATGCTCCTCGACAGCTTTCGTTGCCACTTCGATCGCGGCAGTCAATTCCTTGCGCAATGCTTCGTCGACCTCGTCCATCTTGGGTCGAATCATGTTGTCGATGATGCTCAACACACCACGGTGCTGTTTGGCTGCCGTCTGAGCGTGCACAGGCGGGACGAGTTTCGGATTCAAGGTCTCACGAACTTGAGCGTATAAACGGGGCAGTTGTTGCATCCGCTCGGCCGCACTCTTCAAGCGTTCGGCAACGGGCGCGTAGTCGCGTGCCATCAAGTTATAAACCGACCCGCCAGCTAATCGCGTATAAACCAGCGGGTTCCATTGCCACTCCTTCAAGGTATCGAGCTGCCAAAGTTGCTTCTCGAGCGCTCGTTGAAGTACCAGAAAGTCCACTTGGTTGTCGCGAGACAGTTGGCCGCGAGTGATGTCCGCGAGTGACTTCAGCAGCCCGTTGATCATCTTTCGTTCCGCGGCGCGAGCTTCTTCGCTGACTTGATCGATCACGTTATCGAAGCGATGGTCACCCGTGGCCGTAGCTCCCACGGGCGAGTGTCGCATTGATTCGTCCAGGTATCGTTCCGCGATTTCTTGAAACTGCTGATCCATCTTCGTTGTTCCTTTCGTTTCAGCCGCCCGATCTTGTGCTCGGTATCTTGATTGTGCTGTGCGCAGCTGCTTTGCCAATTCCAACGGAAAATCAGTCAACACCGCATCCATCTCAATGCGAGCCGTAAGGCGCCAATTCTTTGATTGACGACCCGCAACAGTCTTGCCAGCAATGAACGCACGACGGCCAGATGAGTGAACTTTCAGCAATTCATCTGCACTCGGAAGATAACGGAAGTAAACCCAATTCGAGCGTGGTTCTTTCACTGCCTTCAGAAACTCATCATGATTATGAGCCACCGTGGCGATGCTGGCTTTGGCATCCGCAGCATACAGTTTGCTGCGAACACCGGCACTCGTGATTGTCGAACCAATGAACAGCACGCGGGACAAGACACCATGCTTCTTAGCCAATTGAACGCAATCGGCCTCGACATCAGCGGCTTTGAGATCCAGCGCGATGAGAACTCGGCGGTGTCGATGCTTGGCGGCCTCTTTCAGAATCTCGTCGATGGTGGGAACGCGTTGGTCGCCGAAACTTGGATGAAACCAACTGCCAACATCCAATTGTTTGAGTTGCCTCAGTGTCAGCGCTGAGACAAGCCCTCGACCGTTCGAAGTGCGGTTGACGGTCGAGTCATGGACACAAATCAGGTGCCCGTCGCTCGAACGTCGCACGTCGACTTCGATTCCAATCCCTAACTGCAAGCAAGTCCGAAACGCCACCATCGTGTTTTCCGGCGCGTGCTGAATCATGCCTCGATGAGCGACAATGATCGGGTCAGCGAAAACGAGCGACGGGATGACGAGTAACAACAACGAACAAAACAAGCTGCGCATCATGGTGCCTTGATACTTTCCGCTGCATAGTGGCCATCACTCTTCGAGTGATGAGCCTTCGGTCAAGTACTAAGAATGTCTCAGGATTAAAACCAGGAACTAAGACGCGAGAGCAACGAGCACAAATCACCCCTTATTGGCAAGCTCATCACTCGGAGAGTGACGGCTACTTTTACTCACCTGTTTCAGCTTCTTCGGCCTTTTCAGCCTCCGGTTTGCTTTGAGGTTCGGCGATGCAATACAAGGTTTCTTGGCGCGATCCGCCGCTGCTATCGGCGACGCGAAGGAACAACTGACGGCCGGCTACGACGGGAGATGCGAATCCCTCATCGCCTAACTGAATCTCGTTAACCACTTCATATTGGCTTGAACTCGCCTTGAAGATGGTGACTTTCCCGGCTTCGCTGATCACATAAATGTTCTCGCCAATCAACGTGGGTGAGGCACTGAACTTGCCGCTGACGCGTTTCTTCCAAGCCTCTTCTCCTGATTTCGCATCCCAGCAAAACGCGATCCCGTCATCGTTCACGCAATAGATGAAGCCGTCGTGAGCCAACATCGAGGGAACGTAGGCTTTCTGCTTGATCCGCCAAGCGACGTCATGTGACTTCGCGTTGATGGCGATGGTTTCCTTTCCCGGATAGCCGCCGCTGGCAACCACTAAATCACCACTGCGAACAACAGTACCAACACACGCCTCGGTGACACCGTCAACCCTCCAGATCTCGTCTCCAGTTGCTGGGTCGTAAGAGGCAACAATGTCGGAACCAGCGATGACGATTTGACTCTTGCCATCGACATCCACAACAGCCGGCGAAGCATAAGTGGCCCGTGATGGGCGAACCTTCCGCCATTGAATGTCACCTGTTTTTCGATTGACGGCAGCAAGAAACCCGCTGCCTCGGTTATCGCCAGCAACGATGACTGATGAACCGTGAATGATGGGCGAAGCCGAGTATCCGAACTTGGCCTTAAAGTCGCCAACGCGCGTTTGCCAGAGTTGCTCGCCATCCAAATCCAAAGCGGTTAACCAAATGGCCGAGTCATTCAAGAACGCGGCAAATATATTTAACCCATCACTGGCAACGGTTGAGGATGCGTGCGTGCTCTTGTGATGCCCCTTGTCAACAAACTTCCCCCTGTGAACATCCTTCTCCCAAATCTTGTCTCCGGTTTTACGATCCAAGCAAAGGACAAACTGGCGTTCTTCCGCATCAACGGCGGATGCCACAAAAACTTTGTCTCCAACAATTGTTGGAGAAGCATGGCCACGGCCGGGAATGCTTGCTTTCCAGGCAACGTTTTCGCTAGCTGACCATTTGGTCGGTGCAGTCTCGTTCGCCGCAAGACCATCGCCGTTTGGTCCTCGCCAGCCTGGCCAGTCACCCGCATTGATCGAGGCCGCGGGAACATTGGCGGTAGCGTTTGCACCACCAGAAGCAGAAATCTCTTCGATCGGTTTGCCACCACAACCGATGATTGTTTGACTCAATAGGGCCAACGCAACAATCGTCAGCGTTTGGGGAATCGCTTTCATCGCTTATCGCTCCATTGATATCGCGAGATGAGTTGAATACGCCGCGCATTGTAGCGTTGTTTGTGGCTAGCTGTTAGCCATTAGCTCGCCGCTTCCGGCTCGACCGAATTCGACTTGACCTTCCACAAACAGAACAAGATGCCGAGTTCGTACAAGAAGATCAGCGGAATCATCATCATGATCATACTCATGGGATCCGCCGGGGTGAGGAACATAGACAGAATCGCAATGACGAGGACCGCTAAGCGGCGTTTTTCTCGATAGTCGCTAGCCTCGAAAATCGAAATCCGCTCGAGGAACAACATCACCAGCGGCAGTTGAAAGCTGATGCCGAACATCAAAGGCAACATGATCGCGAAACTAATCCACTCGCTAAGCCGAATTTGCGGTTGAACTTCCAGCCACGCGTTGAATCCCAGTAAGAAGTCAAGAATAAACGGGAACACCAAGAAGAAACAAAACAAAGCCCCGCCCATGAAAAGTCCGATGCTGACCGGTAAGAAGATCCACACAAATTTCTGCTCGTGAGGATACAAGCCAGCAGCGACGAATTGCCAGATTTGATAGAACACCCACGGGCTCGAAAAAATCAACCCAGCCACCAGCGAGACTTTCAGGAACATCAGAAACGCTTCTTGAACGTTTAATGTCACCGGTTTTTTGATGTCCTCGGAAGTCTTCTGCCAACCGCGGAAGTGCTCGGACGTAAGTTTCAGAGGCAGGCCTTCCTTTTTGTCCTCGCCTTCTTCGGATTTTTTGTCCTCACCTTCTTCAGTCTTTTTGTCACCCTCTTTCTTTGGTTCTTCTTTCTCGACTTCGACAGCGGGGTAACGATCAGGATCATATGAATGTAGGGCCGCCGCGATATCAGTTGGATCGACGTGGACCGTGATCGTCATGTTCGTCGAGCCTTCGACGATCTCTGACTTCGGTTCCACAGGAGGCTGAAAGAACTTCCAAATGACATCCAAGCCCGTCGATGATAGGCCGCTTACGTCATCGGTCGCGCTGTCCAGTTGACCGTGCTCATAAAGGGCATTGTCGATAGGCGCCCGAATGACAGCAATCAGGTTGTGGCCAAAGAACAGAGTGACCACGACACAAATCACCAGCCCAATGATGGCTTTCCATAGGTGAACTCGGAGCACTTCCAAGTGCTCGCCAAATGTCATTGTGCTGTCGTCGAATAAGTCTTTTGAGCCGGACATTGTTCTTCTCCGGAATCGTCTCGGTCAGTCAAGCCAACACGAAATCACCGCCAGCCAACGGAAGTCAGGGCTTCGTGAAACGTCAAAGCAAAACGGACATTTAGCTTGAAGTTTCATCCAGGAGCGGCATGAATGTAGTGGACAAGCTGGCACAGCGGTCGGTTGCCCTTTTGACCGCCTATTAAGACGCTCATTGAAAGGAGCAACGCCGGTTGTTTGTAAAGCAGCCAGCAGTCTTCAATATCCACTCGGTTTGCCCGCTAAGAGCAGGAGAAGTGAGCGGGAAGGAGCATTTCATTCTAGTCAGCCGTGCCCGCAAGTCAACTCGCCTAAAGCCATTTGCGGCGAGTGACCGGTCTCGGTTGCCAGATCC